>JAFLSJ010000099.1 GCA_022511005.1 Ruminococcus sp. | reverse complement strand
AAATCATAAATCAATATGGGAATTATGAATTTCAGGACACAAGTATTAAAGAATTATAAAGTTTTTATATTAGGATAGCCTTTTCCGGGCGGGAATATTAATTCCGGCATAAAGAATCCTAATATCACCAAAAGCAATAATGTTCAATAAATGCGCTATCCAAACTTGCTTTTAAACGCTATCAAAGAAAAAGAAACCGGTTCAATTATCCCGGCTTCTTTTTAACCATAGCACTTATGCATATACATGTTGATTGTTTGTCCTTAACATCAGTGAATGGTTTCGTTATCATTTTTTTCTGCAACCCATCCTTTCAAGACCAAATTGATATACTGGCTGAAAGAACGGTCATCATCTTCCGCAAGTTTTTTTATTGCCTCCACCAAATCCACATCCAAAGTAATACTAACCTTTGTTTTTAATGGCTTCATTACCACACAACTCCTTTTTATGAAAGCATACCATTTCATATGATAAAATATTTACATGTATGATAAAGTAGGATAATGTAGTATTTACAAAAAAATGTTAATTGTTCATGTTTGGAGAACAAATATTCGCATGATTAAATTAAGAAATATGCAATTAAAAACTATAGATATATTTTTAATTGTAAGCCTTGGTATCACATCAATTTTCATAATATTTAATATCTATACCGAAGGTATGTTGTTTGAAAAGTGCGTAATGAGCAGTTCTTTTTTATTTTCGGACTATTTTTACCATATAGCGGGAAGTTCCGATACTTCAATCATGTATTCTTACGGTGATCCTTATTCTTTTCCGCCCTTTGCTTATCTAATGTATAGCTTATTATGGAGTCTAAATCCGTATAAAGATAGTGAAAGTATCTTGAATTGGCAAAACTATAGAAATGCCGATAATGCACTAGTGGTTTTTGTTATATACAACATGCTGCTGATCGTGCTGCTTATCTATTGCATTAATCAGTATTTCTGTCAATCAAATGCAAAATACACAATTCTTTTACCAACGGCATTGTTGTTATCATATCCGTTTATGTGTACTTCCGTGCAACGGGGAAACGTTGTGATATTGGTTTCTTTATTACTTGCACTTGCATGGTTATGGATGGATTCTGAAAACAAAGTTAAACAGGAGCCCTACTGTTTATAGCTGCTTCAGCAGGATTTAAACTATATCCGGCACTCATTGGCATAGTTTATATAAAGAACAAAGACTGGAAAAAAGCCTTTAGGCTTATTATCTACGGTGTGATAGCCGTATTGGTTCCTTTTTGTTTCTATGGCGGTTTGGAGGGAATGAAATATCTGGTTCACACTTTAACCGGATTTGCATCCTATATAGATCCTAATAAAACCAATACCGTCTGCGGAATGGCTAAATGGCTCGGACTCAAACTGAATATGAACAACACCTCAGCAAATATGTTCGGTTCTGTCATCAATTATTTGTTTTTTACTGTTTCACTGACCTTCTTCTTTCTCAGCAAAAAGAAATGGCAGGAATCGCTATTCCTCAGTGGCATTTTGGTATCTTTTCTTCCCTCAAACTGGGAATATACCTTGGTCTATTATGTACCGGTGCTCTTTCTCTTTATAAAAGAAAACAACGAAAATCTTGTACAAAATAAGCTGTCAGCAAACATCCGTATAATAATACATTCTATCGCATTTGCAATGATATTCTCGGTCGATTTTATAATGCTGTATTATCGATATGGTCTCACTTCCGGTGTATTCACAACTACATATCTGTTAATCGGGGAAAATATGCTCAACATAACTTGGGAACGGTTTAAAAACTGCATGAATAAAGCTATGTGAAGATTCATTCATAAGTGTATTCAAGAAAATAAAACTTTTTATATTTTAATATTTTTTTATGATTGCAGTAGATTTTTCCTATATTGCCATTGTATAATATGAGTAAATTGTGAATCCGGCAAAACCGGTTTCATAATTTACTCTGCAAGATTTGCGTTGCAAATCTTGTATTGTATTTGGAATCGCTTTGCGATTCTTGTAAGTATTCATTGTATATATTTTAGAAGAAATGGAGCAAAAATGGCAGTAAAATACGTATTTGTAACAGGCGGTGTTGTATCAGGTCTCGGTAAA
>JAFLSJ010000098.1 GCA_022511005.1 Ruminococcus sp. | reverse complement strand
TTTTAACAAACAAAAAAGTGAAGAAAATGTAATTTTAAGAAGGGTTCAAATAGAAATTGACAAGAAGAGAAGCAAATCAATTTGATGAACATATTTGAAATATAAGTAATTAATTTTCTTCCGAACAAACACAAATCAAAACAACAAGAAGAAATTTAAAGAAAGAAGGAAATAAATAATGAAAGCTATAAAGCATAAAAAGGTTTTAAGCTTAGTGCTGGCTTTTTCTATATTATGTAGTATTTTCAGCATAATGCCTTTATCCGTCTCTGCCGCAATAAATGATACTTTTGAAAAAGATGGATTAACATATACGGTTACTGCTGAAAGTCTATTATCAAATGAAGTTTCCGTAACAGGATATAATAATGCCACTAAAGATGTTATTATTCCTGCAATAGTTACTAACAACGGAACTGCATATTCGGTAACTGGAATAGGCGATAATGTATTTCGCTCTAATACTACAATTGAATCTGTTGAGATTCACAGTTCATTAAAAACTATACCTTCAAGCGCCTTTAGAGATGCAACCTCATTAAATAAAGTTACTTTGTATAAAGGTATAGAGAAGATAGAAAGTAATGCATTTAGAAATACAAGCATAGAAGAGATTGAATTACCTTCTTCTATGCTTTCTTTAGCTACTTATTCATTTGGTTATTGTAATAATTTAAAAAAAGTAGTTATAAAATCTGATATAGACATTCCCAACTATTCATTTTCTAACAGTACAAATATTAATGAGATATATTGTTATACTGACAATATTACCTTTGCTGCCGGTGCAATATATGGTCTTAGTGAAGAAACAATAATGTATGGACATGAAGGAAGTACGGCAGAAACTTATGCAGCAAAAGTAACTACTACCGGTTTATATAAAAAGAATGCGTATAAATTTGTAAAACTTGAAGATAACACAATACCTCCGGATCTTGAAGATTCAAATGAAAAAGAGACAGACCCAACAGAATCAACAGAACCCGATACATCCATTTTTACATGGGAAAAAATAACTGTAGGCGATGAAACTTCTGTTAAAATTACAGGTCTTAAGGATGAATATAAAAATACCTCTGATGTTGAAATACCTTCTAAAATTAATGACTATCCTGTTGTAATGATTGGTGAATCCGCTTTTGCAAACATTGATGATATTCGTAAAGTAACGATTCCTTCCTCCGTAATATCTATTAGCGATAAAGCTTTCTATCATTGTGCATACTTGGATACAGTTACATTTGAAGATATAGAAAATAGCAAACTACAACAAATTGGAGAACAGGCATTTGCAAGAAGTACAGGTGCACAAGATAAATTAAATACTATTTCACTTCCTGCTTCATTAACAAGTTTAGGTTACAGAGCTTTTTATAACAGAGCAAACTTATTATCTGTATATATTTATTCAGAAGGTAAGTCTCTTTACTTTGGTACACCTGGAAAGGGAGCAGAAATATTTGACCTTGTTTCAGGCACAAGCAACGTTAAAATCTACGGCTATGATAACAGTTCAGCAAAGGATTATGCAGAAGCAAACAGCCACACATTCCGTTATCTTGACCTTGACGTAAAAGGCCTGCAGGAAGCTCTTGCTGAGGCACAGGCAAAAGATAAGAGCCTTTACACAGCAGATTCTTACAGTGTTCTTAATAAGGCAATAAGAGATGCAAATATCTTTATTGGTAAATATCAGCAAACCGGTGACGGTTCTCCAAGCGAAGTTCAGGATCTTTTAAAAGCATTAAACGACGCTATGGATGGTCTTGTGCTTAAAGCAACAGATGCGACTGAAACAACAGCTACAGAAACAACTGAGCCTACAACCGGTACAACCGAACCTTCTACCGGTACAACTGAGCCTACTTCAAATCCTGCTCCTGTTTATGAAGAGTTCATTTTAGGTGATGCAGACAGCAACGGAATTGTTAACATTAAGGATGTAACCTATATTCAGCTTTATCTTGCAAGATTACTGAATGAGGCAGTTAATCCGATTCCAATCCTTGCGGCTTGTGAGGTTGACGGCGACGGAGAAATTACCATTAAAGACGTAACTCAGATTCAGCTTTGGCTGGCTAAGTTTAATGTAGATTTCAAAATCG
>JAFLSJ010000097.1 GCA_022511005.1 Ruminococcus sp. | reverse complement strand
TGCTGAAAAAACCATTGATTTTGATGAGGTAATCGAAAGAGTTAAGAATTATCACGGAAGCGGAAACTTTGCCTTTAACAAACCGCTTTTTGAAAGTCAGTCAGATTATGATGAATTTAAAGCCCGTCACGATAAAGCAACTGTAACCCAAAAAGAACTTAAAGACTATAAGGGCAAGGCCTATATCGGTATGGACGCAGGTTCAACAACGGTTAAGGCGGTTGTTTTAAACGAGAACGGAGAGCTTCTTTATTCAGAATATATGCCCTCAAAGGGCAATCCTGTTGACCTTATTAAAGGCTTTTTAAATAAGGTTTACGAAATTTGCCCTGATATAGATATAGCTTCGTCTGCCGTAACAGGCTACGGTGAGGAAATCATTAAAAATGCGTTTGATGTTGATTTCGGTATAGTAGAAACTGTTGCCCACTTTACGGCGGCAAAATATTTTATGCCTGATGTGGAATTTGTTATTGATATAGGCGGACAAGATATTAAATGCTTTAAAATCCACAACGGCGCAATAGATAACATTTTCTTAAATGAAGCCTGCTCCTCCGGTTGCGGAAGCTTTTTGCAGACCTTTGCAAATGCCCTTGATTATTCAATTGAAGACTTTGCTAAAATGGGACTGTTTGCAAAGCATCCTGTTGATTTAGGCTCACGCTGTACCGTGTTTATGAACTCGTCGGTAAAACAGGCTCAAAAAGACGGCGCAACAATAGAAGACATTTCAGCTGGACTTTCACTTTCAGTTGTAAAAAATGCACTTTATAAGGTTATCAGAGCATCAAGTCCCGATGAACTGGGAAAAAAGGTTGTTGTTCAGGGCGGTACTTTCTTAAATGACGCGGTACTTCGTGCATTTGAAATGGAAATGGGAGTTAATGTAGTCCGTGCAAATATTGCAGGACTTATGGGCGCATACGGTGCGGCACTTTATTCAATGTCTAAGGTTGAAAATGCTGAAAATCCAAAAAGCTCAATTGTTACTAAAGAAGGCTTAGACAGCTTTATACACGAAATCAAGGTTGTAAACTGCGGTATGTGCCAGAATAACTGCCGATTAACAGTAAATTCCTTTGGCGGCGGCAAAAAATTCATTGCAGGTAATCGCTGTGAAAGACCTATTACAAAGAAAAATACCTCAGGTGAGGATAATAATATTTATGACTATAAGCTTAAGCTTTTGCAGAGCTATAAGCCTGTTAAGGGCAAAAGAGGTAAGCTGGGGATTCCTATGGGACTTAATATGTATGAGCTTTTACCCTTCTGGCATAGCTTCTTTACAACTCTGGGCTTTGAAGTTATATGCTCGCCTCTTTCAAGCAGAAAGCTGTATCAGAGAGGTCAGCAGACCATTCCGTCAGATACAGTCTGCTTTCCTGCAAAATTAATGCACGGTCATGTGCAGACGCTTATTGATGACGGTATAGATACAATTTTTTATCCCTGTCTTTCTTATAATTTTGACGAAGGATTGGGCGATAACCACTACAACTGTCCCGTTGTTGCATATTACCCCGAGGTTATCAATAACAATATGAAAGATGTGCAAAAGATTATCTTTATAAAAGAATATCTTGGCATACACAGAAGAAAAGATTTCCCCAAAAAAGCCTTTGAAAAGCTTTCTCATTATTTCCCTGATATTACGCAAAATCAAATTAAAAAAGCGTCAGCTTCAGCTTATGCCGAGTATGATAAATATATGGAGAAAATCAGACAAAAAGGCGACGAGATTATTGCAAATGCCGAAAAAGACGGCAGACATATTATGGTGCTTTCAGGCAGACCTTACCACGTTGACCCTGAAATTAACCACGGTATAGATAAGCTTATATCAAGCTTTGGAGTTGCAATTGTTTCAGAAGATATTATTTCTCCCAGAGTAGAGAAATTTGAAACAGGCGTTCTTAACCAGTGGACATACCATTCAAGACTTTATGCGGCGGCAAAATATATAACCGAAAGAAAAGATATGGATTTAATCCAGCTTGTATCCTTTGGCTGCGGCGTTGACGCTATTACTACCGATGAGGTAAGAGATATTCTTGAGAAAAAAGGCAAAATATATACTCAGATAAAAATTGATGAAATTACAAACTTAGGTGCGGTAAAAATCCGTATCCGCAGCTTGCTTGCGGCTATCGGACAGGAATGAGCTTTTAAAAATTGAAAATTTAAAATGAAAAATGGAAAGTAGGGGCGGATTCAATATCCGCCTAAAAGGCTCCCTCTGACGAGAAATTCCCCTGCAAGGGGAAATGTCGCGAAGCGACAAAAGGGTT
>JAFLSJ010000096.1 GCA_022511005.1 Ruminococcus sp. | reverse complement strand
TTAACAGGCACAACAATCGGCAACGGTCTTATGACTGCGGTTGATTTTGCGTATAGTTTCATTACAAAATCTAATTGGCCCTCCTTTGGAACTGCTATAGGAAATATAATTAACGGTTTAATATCTTCTTTCGATGCTTCAAAATTTGCAAAAACGTTGTCTAATTTAGTTACAGGAATATTTACTGCTCTTACATCTTTAATAAAGACAATTGATTGGGAAAAAATCGGTGATTCAATAGTTTCTTTTTTAACTAACATAAAGTGGGAGAAGATTGGTAATGTTGCTGTAAATCTTATAAAGGCTATTTCTAAGGCTATAACTAAAGTTGATTTTAAAGCTATCGGCGAAGCTTTCAGAAAAGGGATTTCCAAAATTAACTGGAAAGGGATATGGGACGGATTAGTAGATGTTGTTACAAATACAATCAAAGCAATAACTGACTTTTTCGGGCTAAAAGGTGTAAGTACCTCTGCACTTAACAAAGCACTTAAAAACATAAGCAAACCTATATCCGAAATATATGAAGCTATAAAAGATACAATGTCTAAGTTGTTACCGCCCATAATCAACAATTTGTTACCGGCTATTGTAAATTTAGCAGGAGATATATTAAAGGGTATAACTCCGATTATTGAAGCGTTAACTCCCGTTGCAGAAACTTTAATTAACTTAGTATCATCAGTTGTTCAGTCGTTGTCCCCGATACTCCCGAAAATAGGAGAAGTAATTGCTAACGCTGTGAATGCATTAACTCCAATTATCACTCCGCTTGCTCAATTAATATCTGATATAGTACAGTTCTTAGCACCTGTATTAGACGGTATTTTAACTGTTGTAAGCGGAATATGCAATTTCGTTGGAAGCATAACAAGCGTTGTAGGACAAATGCTTGGAGAGCTTGTCGGCAATAACGAACCTACTATAAGCACAAAATTACAGGAAGAACTTGACCATTTGTCACAAGTCAGTGATGATTTAGTAACTGTTCAGAACAACATAGACAGTGCGATACAAGGCGTTGATGAAAGTTTAGCTTCTACATCAGATGATTTGCAGTATATTGATGACTTGAAAAACCGAATGGAAGAGTTGCTGGAAAAGTCAACGCTTACCGATGAAGATATGATGGAGTTAAACACTATTGCTGATTTAATAAGTGAAAAGGTTCCCGACTTCAAAAAAGCGTGGGAGGATATGACTACAGAAGACGAGAAAGGTAAAAAAACCTTTGTCGGCAACAAAGATGAAATGATCAAGTCTATTGATCATGTCATATCTTCTTTAAAACAGCAATATGCTACAGAGGCATTGCGAGAGCAGTATAAAGAATTATATGAGCAACAAATTCAGGCTAATAAAGATGTTGCGTCTGCTACACAAGAAGTAACTGATAAATATGACGAGTATTGTTATTATTCTGCTGCGCGTAGGCTTGCAGAACAAGACTTGCAAAAGGTTCTTGAAGCGGGTCCCGATTACGAAGGAGACTTAGCAGAAGCGCAAGAAAAAGCTATGGAAACCGCTGAAAAGGCACGCATCGAAGAAGAAAAATACAGAGGAGAATTAGAAAAAGCAGAAACAAACCTTTTGAAAACTACAGCCAAACAAGAAGAATTGAATACAGAAATGGAAAAAGTTTTAGGTATTACTGATGTTGTTTCAGGAAGCTTTGATGTAGCCACAGACAGTTTAGATAAATTGCGTGATGCATTTGATGAGGGTTTTATCAACAAGGATGAACTTAAAGAGCAATACAATATAACTGCTGAAGAATTATATAAAAGCAGTAAGTCTATGGCGGAAAGAACCAACGAGGGATATATTGATGGTATTGAAAAGGGAGTTGAAGAATTAAACAAGTCGGGTGTTAAAATAGGTGACAATGTGATAAAAGGTGTTAAAGCTGCGTTAGGTATACATTCACCATCTGCCGAAGCTTATGACCTTGCCTCTTATACCATAGAAGGTTTTACAAATAGAATAGACAAAGATAAATCTGCCGAAAACTCAATGAAAAAGCTTATGAAGCGAGTGCTTGAAGCAATGAAAAAAACAATATCCAATATAGACTTTTCCGCAATATTTACTCAAATGTGGAATCCTTTAAAAAGTGTATTAAACAATATGCTTTATGGATTTGAAAACTTCTTCAACTATATTAACTACGGATTAAATTCTATGATTAATAATTTAAATGCTGTTAGTAAAAGTGTCGGACAAACTACAGGCCAGTCATATTGGATTTATCCTAATTTTTCAAATATAAGTATTCCCAAACTTGCAACAGGTGCGTATATCCCGGCTAATTACGGTGAATTTTTAGCTGTGC
>JAFLSJ010000095.1 GCA_022511005.1 Ruminococcus sp. | reverse complement strand
ATGACTGTTAATCATGATGTCACTGGTTCGAGCCCAGTTGGGGGAGCCATAAAAGACTGTAAGAGTTTTTCTTACAGTCTTTTTTCTTATGTAAAGGTTCGTAGAGAAGTTTAGAAACTTTTTTATTTAAAAATATAAATAGCATGGATACAGTACAAATTTAATAAAAATTTACCAAACTCTTATAAACTAATGCAAAAATGAAAAATTTATAAAATTTTTCGAACGGTTTTTAATAAACGATAAGCAAATATAATTTTCTTTTCATGGGTACTTAATTTTGTAACTTCAACCTTTGATTTTATTTCTTCTAAAATGAGGACGTTTATGTCAATAGACAGAATGTCACAGATTTTATTGACATTCTGAACAGAGACCCCCATATACCTCTGTTAATAATGCCTTTAACAGTAGTATACGGTAAATGGACGGATTTTACGAATTGCATAATGCTTTTATTTTTTGAAAAATTTTTAATTATTTTTTGTTTTTTAAAAAGCAAAATAAAAGTTAAAGTTGCAAAAGGAAATTTATCAGACATAGTTTACCGTTAATCCCATATATTGAGGGTTGAACCGTTTTGCGACACAATATATAATATAAGACGAAGACCGACAGAAATGAGGGTTTTCGTACATTATATAATTACATCAGGAGGTACATATATGAAAAAGATGTTAAGCTACGGTCTTGTAGGTTTGAGCCTGCTGGGCATTTCAGTAGGGGCAGTGATTCCTACAACAGCAACAGAAGCAAAAACTGAAATTTCCACAGCGATTTGTGATACGGCAAACACACAGGATGTATTATCTGCGTTAAATTCAAGCGACATTAAGAACTTGATGGAAAAATACGACTGCAGTATGGAAGATCTTCAAAATATTGCCGCTGAGTGTGTTGGAGATACAAAGTCAGAATGTGAAACAAAAACTGATTGCAAGGATAATTCATTGCTTGAAAGCTTAAAAGATAAATTAAGCCGGAGCAAGAATACCTGTGATACAAAGAATGAGAGCAAAAGCGATGTTTCTGACAGCAAAACAACAGCAACAAAAAATTCTGACAAAAACTGTGCAACAGAGAATAAAGCAACAGCTACAGAGTGTCAGGATAAGAACAATGTTTCCGATTATGTAGAAAAGGCAAAAGAGCTACTTGAAAACAAATCAAATGTAAAAGCAGAAGATGTTAAAGAATTTTGCGATTCAGTAAATAATTGTTCAAATAAAAAGGTTATCTGTTCTGTAGTAGATTCAGAAGAACTTAGAAACTTGCTTAAAAAATTCGGTTGCAGTTTTGACAACAACCAAAACTCAACTACTCCAACTACTTCAAATACAGAACCCACAGATAAAAAAGAGCCTGCTACTGAAAATACTACAAACAGCAATTCAGGAAACAACTCCGGTAACAACGCAGGAAACAGTAATGCAAATAACAACTCAGGAAATCAGAATCAGAATAAACCGACAACAGATAAAAATGCAAGCAGTGTATCTGAGTATGAAAAAAGAGTTGTAGAGCTTGTAAATGAAATCCGTGCTGAAAATGGTCTTTCCAAACTTACTTTAAACACTGAACTTTCAGCGGTTGCACGTTTAAAATCACAGGATATGAAAGATAAGAATTATTTCAGCCATACATCACCTACTTACGGTAGTCCCTTTGATATGATGAAGCAATTCGGAATCAGCTACAGAACTGCAGGTGAGAACATTGCATACGGTTATGCTACACCTGAATCAGTTGTTGACGGCTGGATGAATTCTCCGGGACATAGAGCAAACATTCTCAACTCATCATATAAAGAAATCGGTGTTGGTTATGTTGCAAGCGGACATTACTGGACTCAGATGTTCATCGGATAATAAATAAAAATATGATTGTTTTGGTTTAAAATTGTTCAAATAGTTAGATGCCATAATTATATTCACTCCTATAACAGAAAAGGTTCGTAGAGCAATCTGCGAACCTTTTTCATTTATATACTTTTACAAAATGATTATTATTAATTTTTTAAATTAGTCTTTGGGTTATCTGTTCTGAAATTATGTAAAATAGGGGTTTCCACAACGGATGTTTTTTCTATTCAAAGATTTCAGTAATATTTTCTGTAATTTTAACAACGCTAATTTTTTTATTTTGGGGGACTTTTTTAAGAGCAGATTCAATTCTGTGGGTAATTTCTGAATCAGGATAAGTTTTTGAATTATTAAAAATAAGTAAATCACAAACAGAAATTTTTAATGACTCGCTTATTTTATAAAGGGTATCAATATTAGGACATCTTTCTCCTCGTTCAAGTTTGCCTATGTATGCTTGTGAAAGATTTGCAGAAAAAGAAAGAC
>JAFLSJ010000094.1 GCA_022511005.1 Ruminococcus sp. | reverse complement strand
CTTCCACAATTACGCCGCCGTCCATAAATATTACACGGTCTGAAACTGCACGGGCAAATTCCATTTCGTGAGTGACTATTACCATTGTCATTTTTTCTTCTGCAAGCTGTTTAATTACTTTAAGAACTTCACCTGTAAGTTCAGGGTCAAGAGCGGATGTCGGTTCGTCAAAGCAAAGAATATCGGGAGACATTGCTAATGTGCGGGCGATTGCTACACGTTGTTGCTGACCGCCGGAAAGTTCACATGGATATGCGTCCTTCTTAGCTTCAAGACCGACATTTTTAAGAAGAGATAATGCATTTTCTTTTATTGAATCTGCATCACCCTTTTTCAGGAGAGTGGGAGCAAGTGTAATGTTTTTTAATACGCTGTACTGCGGAAAAAGATTGAAATTTTGAAAAACCAATCCAAAATGAAGTCTGTTACTGCGTTTTTGAGCATCAGTTTGCTTTTTTTCCGCTTCTCCGTCAAAAAGAGTTTCACCGTTAACGGTTATCGTTCCCTTTTCAGGGGTTTCAAGAAAGTTCAGACAACGTAAAAGAGTAGTTTTACCACTGCCAGAAGATCCTATTATTGATAATACTTCGCCCTTTTCAAGAGAAAATCCAATACCGTTAAGTACCTTAGTGCTTCCAAAGCTTTTATGTATATTCCTAACT
Organism: Ruminococcus sp.; assembly: GCA_022511005.1. Classification (GTDB taxonomy): domain Bacteria; phylum Bacillota; class Clostridia; order Oscillospirales; family Acutalibacteraceae; genus Ruminococcoides. Next base: position 1,689 of record JAFLSJ010000094.1, on the reverse strand, counting down.
TCAAGTAATGCCATAACGATACCTCCTTAACCCTTGAAATAGCTTAACTTCTTTTCAATAAACCCAAAAAGAACGGTCAGAATACCGCTAAATATCAGATAGTAAATTCCGGTGAAGAAAAGCGGCCATATCTGACCCGATATACCGTGTGAGCCTTTCATAAAGGACTGACCTGCCCAAATTATCTCCTGCAAAGCAATTATTCTTGCAAGCGATGTATCCTTAACAAGAGTGATTATTTCGTTAGACATAGGCGGCACAATGCGTTTTATCATCTGTAAAAGCGTAATCTTAAAGAATATTTGACTTTTAGAAAGACCTAAAACCTGTCCTGCTTCTTGCTGACCGTGCGGAACACCTTGTATTCCTCCACGGTAGATTTCAGAAAAATAGCAGGCATAATTGATTATAAAGGCAACTGAAGCAGCTAAAAATCTTCCGCTTTCGTCACCGCCCCAAATGGGGTTATGTAATACAAGTCCCGGAAAGTAAAAAACTATAAGAAGCTGTATCATAAGCGGCGTACCACGGACTATCCAAACAACTGTTTTTGTCAGTGCTGCAAGAGGTTTAAAACGTGACATTGAGCCGAAAGAGATAATAAGCCCCAGCGGAATTGAACCCGCAAGGGTTACTAAAAATAATTTTAAAGTTTGCAAAAATCCGACATTTAAAGAGTTTAAAACTATCGGTAACTGTTCTTTAAAAGATAACAATAGAACGACATCCTTTTTCGTTAATCAAATTAATACCAAAAGCAGAGAGTGCCTTTTCGTACTCTCTGCTTTTAAAAACGTAATTATTTAATAAGTGCTTCCTGAACACCGTAAGTTTCGGCAATAGTCTGAACTGTACCGTCAGCAACCTTTTCAGCATAGAACTTATTAAACTCTGTAACAAGGTCAGATCCTTTACGGAAACCAATGCCGTATTCCTCATCATTAAGAGCAACAGTATAGGTGAGGTTTGCATAGCCTGTACCTTCGCCTATCATAGCACCCGCCATAAGTGAATCTATAATAGCGGCATCGCTTGTTCCTCCGGCAACCTCCTGAAGTGCTGTTGCCTGATCAAGTACCTCAACATATTTAAAACCGTTTTCCTCAGCCTGAGCTTTAGCTGCTGAACCTGCTTCAACTGCAAATTTTAAATCTTTGCAAGCGTCAACTGTTTTGTATTGATCTGCCTTATCAGCAGGAACAACGATTACCTGCTGATTGTTTAAGTAGGCACTTGTGCACTCCATTGCAGCGAGTACTTCATCATTTAATGTCATTCCATTCCATACCACGTCAATGGTCTTACCGTTAATCTCTGCTACTTTATAGTCCCACTCAATTATCTTGAATTGAACATCTATACCAAGATATTTAGCAAATTCTTTTGCTAAATCAGCGTCAAAGCCGATCCAATCGCCGTCTGCATTTTGATAATCCATAGGTGCAAAATCAGTAATGCCGACAACCATCGTGCCTTTTGCCTTGACATATTCCATATCTGTCTGGTCCTTCTTAGCGTCCTCTTTTTTTCCGCAAGCAGAGAAAACAAGAGTAATCATAAGTATAGCCATTAAAACTGCAAGAATTTTTTTCATTTTCATATTTTTTCTCCTAAAATTTATTTAACTTTAATTTGCTAAAGTGCTAAGGTGTTGATATAATATCACAAATATAACCTTTTGTCAAGCAA
>JAFLSJ010000093.1 GCA_022511005.1 Ruminococcus sp. | reverse complement strand
CGATTGCCATCATCATGCCGATAAAATGTGTGATAGCGCTTCCGGGTTCACGAATTGTAATTTGCATAGATAAATTCCTTCTTTCCATAAAAATAATCCTCGCAACTTCAATTTACATACATGTAATAACAGCACACTAATTATATATATTATGACATGTAGTATTAAAAACTATGTGTAGCATACAACAATACTACTATATAAAGTATGCAAAGTCAATAAAATTATGCAAGAGAATAATGAAATTTAAGAATTATCAGATAGGAAAGAAAAATCTACTCCTTTTTTTGCCACATTTCCAGACCGGATAAATTATCTGCAGAGACTGGAATATAGTTTTCGTTTAGAAAATCGGCAAACTCATCCGAATATGACATGTGTATTTTTAGACAATAAATAAGATCATATTGCAATAAGTCATCTTTCGAATATTGCGTATAATTGCTATAGAATCGACTGTCTTCTCTGTCCTGTATATCCCTGTAGTCAATTACGCTGCTCGGTTCCGCATAATCTCTTTTTATAAAATAGTAGTCAATGAATCCATCCAGAATACAGGCCTTATTAGAGCCTGCAAGCAAAGTTCTGCCGTCCCCCAGCTTATTCTCCTGAATTAAATAATCTGACACTTCTCGATACTCCTGGTTAGGTTTATGAATGGTGCTATATGATTCTTTATAGCAAAGTACCCAATAGATACACAATCCGATAACAGCAATTATTTGTGTCATTCGAGGGAGGAAGGAAACCGCAGGCAGGTGTTTGCCCGGATCAGGAATGATTTTGCCCAATATGTTCATAATAAAATCTATTCCCCAAGCGGTGATTATTAAGATATGGGGTGCAATGACCATAAAATAGCGCTCGACATATAAAGACCCCTTCGGGTTGATATATGCGCTGTATAGGAACACAATACCGATTACCCAGTATATGGATAATGTGAAAATACAACCCAAACAAAGGGCAGAATCAGTCTGTGAGTTCCGTTTGAAGAAATTAATAACTGATTTTACACATAGTGCTGCTCCGGTAATTAAGCAAATATACCACAATACACGCCGTCCGCTTAAGAAAAACAAGATAGTCCAAGCCATGTTGCTAAAGCGTGGAATATCCGGCCAGAAATCAGCGATTAAGTTCTGCTTGGTAAACAAAGAAACATACAGCCATGGACAATAAGTTAACAAAGCCACAGGATAGCAAAGCAATACTTTCCATGAGCTTTTTTTGCGTATTATCATAAATAAGTCTGACAATCCGTAAAATGCCAATAAAATACAGGCAAACCAGTGTGTCCATAAGAAAAGGATGACTGATATTCCGTAAATCAACAGATTTTTTGTGCATGGATTTAATGTTTTGCGAATATATGACCACATAGTGAAAGCCGATAAAAAGAATACGAGACTGTAACATCTGACTTCCCATGCTCCCTGCCAGATAACTGCGTTTGAACTGCATCCTATAAGAACAACAAGCAAATGCATTCGTTCGCCTTTAATGGATTTAGCGGTTTCGGCAAGAAATATGATGCCTCCGATGCAAAACAGAATGGAAGGTATTAGCAGAAACTGCTCACCATAGGGGACAATGCGATACCAAAAATACAGTATGAACGAGTAGAGCGGAAGATTCGTATCATAATGAAGATAGATTGAGAACATTTCTTTCAGACTAAGCCCCGTTCTGATAAAACCTATTGACGACAGTTCATCTGCCCATAGCGATTGCGCATTTGCATTTACAAATGTAAAGATTCCGAACCATGCAAGCAGTAATATTTTAATGTATAAACCGATATTTTTCTTCATAGATTTCTCCTAATGATAGATTGTTTTTCTGATTCTCGTATAACTTAATCCTCTTCGATGACATGAATCTCCAGATAGTCAAAGTCAATTGTTTCGATAAAATTATCCTGCGTAAATCTTGTTTTGTCATGGCGCTTGAAGTCCTGAACGGTAGAATCAAGCCAGATCGGCTTGCTCAAATCAAACTGATAGCATATTTCGTCTATGGCATGAAATACCTTATGAGTGCGTGTATCATTAGAAGAATCTTTGATGACGGTATCTCTCAGCATGCGGTTATTTTTAAACTCTTTTGCCCAAAGACGAAACATGGCTGCGCTCCTTTCCTGTCTTCTATAATAATATACAAACTCCAGCGATAAAAGTAAATAGCACTTATTATTCTTTTTTGCATACATTATTTCTGGAAACCTTAGCCGGATAAAAAGGGACTTGGCATGCATATTTGTTGATAAAATATACAACAAAAGTTAATATTTTATAAATTTTTTGTATAAAATATACATTTTTATGATGAAGTATGATATAATAAGCGCAAAAGCAATGAGCAGTGCCCAAATGTAAGATGACGGAACGCTTGCTTGCAAGCAGTTACGTCAGATTGCATTTTG
>JAFLSJ010000092.1 GCA_022511005.1 Ruminococcus sp. | reverse complement strand
AATTAAATACACACATATTTCAGACCGAATTTTTCAGATTGAATTTTTGAAAAACACGGTCTTTTTTATTGGACTTTATAATAATGGTTAGGACAAAAAGGTAAACAGAAATTTGCCAATTAAGTGACTGGTGAAAATAGCGACGTCAGCTGTCAAAAGGGTCCGCTTTAAACTCTGACCTCTCAAACAAAAAAGCCCCCTTGCCTAAGCAAGGGGGAGAATTTTAATATTCGAATATTAAAATTGAATTATACGGTGGCGTCAGTATCGCCTTCTTCTTTCCAGCCTGTTTCCTTCTTGAAGATGCTCTTAATAAGTTCAAAAAGAGCTCTGAAGAATGACTCGAAATCACCAAATGTTAAATCTTTAAATGCGTCCATTTTAGTATCTCCTTTCTAAAAATTTAATGAATTCAAAGTTAACCCAAAATTATTTCTGGGGCTCTGTTGTCTCTTCAGGTAAAATTTTCTCACCTTTGAGAGCGTTCCAAAGAGTTCTAAGAAGCTCTGTAATCATTTCCCAAATCTTTGCGAAATCCATGATAGTTCTCCTTTCAAATATTTATTACTCAGAGGCAACGCCCCTTTGTCATCTGTATAATATCATAAACTTAACTGATTGTCAACGGTTAATTTAAAATTTTTTCATTTTTTACATATTTTAATTAATTTTAATTTCTTATATTAAAATAAAGCACTATGAAATACAATGTATTTATAGTTACAAAATAACAAAAGATGCCTCTAAAATAGGCGATTTTAAGACAAATCTGCCAATTTTGACGGAAATAATGAATATAAAGTATAAGCGTAATTATGAATTAAATGTTAATAAAGTTTGCGCTTATGTTGTTGCATTTAATTGAAAAAATATATAATATTTAAGCAGTTCGGCGGAAACAAATCATACTGAGCACCATAAATTATATAGTCAAAACCGTATCTTATGAAATATCTCACCAAAATTCACTGCGCAACATTTACTGATGAACGGCGTTATAAAACAGTCCTTGCTTCTGCTGCGGCAAGGAGCATAGTAAATATCTCCCTTTCTTTATATTTGGGAAGGTAATTTTATTCCTTTTTCCGGCATATATTAACACATTTTAAATTAACTTGTTAACAGTATATTTTCGTAATCGTTTTTGCTTGCCGACAACCGAAAACTGTTCAGCTAACACGGAAGCTCCATACGAATTTGCTGAAATTTTACCAACAACAAAAACCCCTCTGCTTTAAGCAGGGGGGAATTTTAATACTCGAGTATTAAAATTAGATTATACAAGCTCATCTTCGTTTGCGCCTGTACCTAATGCGAATAAGTGTTTTAATAATGCATAAAGAGCCTCAAGAAGAGCTCTTAAATCGCCTGATCTAAGTGCTTCAGCCATGGTTTTTCTCCTTTCTGAAAATTAAAGTTCACGAAAATTCTAGTTACTGTTGCTATTATGCGGGTTCGTTATCATTTTCAGTTTCAGCTTCTTCTACCTTTTTAACAACAAAGTTGTAGAGAACTCTGAAGAAGTTGTAAATAACATCCCAAAGCTTTACTAAATTGAAGTTATCCATTGTATTGTCTCCTTTCATTATTTTAAATGTAGGGAACTTAATCCCTTTACGGTTATCATACTAACATATTATTCATCATCTGTCAACCTTTTGTTTCAATTTTTTTAACATTTTTATTTTTTTGTTACCGGATTTAGCAAAGTATTTGAATATATCGGTTATATTTTTTTCGTCCGTACCGACGGTGAAAATCAAATTCGCCTGAAAACTAAGTCCCTGCTTACCCCGTTGGTACATTGCGTTAATTTTCACTGACCGAAATGCTTGACAAAATAAAAAGCAGCATATATAATACCTATACAATATATAAAAGGCTGAGACAAGAAGAAGTAACTGTATGCACCGAAAACAGAAAGCTGCCGTTTGATGAGAGGCGCATGAGGAAATACAGCGAATACATCTTTGAGCTGCGTACCGAAAAGCTATGAGTAGGCTGCGACGTAATTCCGGCGTTATTCGGAAAGAGTATGAATCGTACTTTATGAGGTACCTTTTGCGAAAAAGGTGCGAAACAAGGTGGTAACACGGCTATGTCGTCCTTGCAGTGAAACTGTGAGGGCGTTTTTAATTTGTAATAAACTTTTTGGAGGATAACAAAATGAAAATTTATGATGAACTTGTGGCGAGAGGTCTTATCGCCCAGGTGACAGATGAAGATGAAATTAAGGAGCTTATAAATAACGGTAAGGCTACTTTCTATATCGGTTTTGACCCGACAGCGGACTCTCTTCATGTCGGTCACTTTATGGCTCTTTGCCTTATGAAAAGGCTTCAGATGGCAGGCAATAAGCCCGTCGTTCTTCTCGGCGGCGGAACAGGTATGGTCGGCGATCCCTCCGGCAGAACAGATCTTCGTAAGGTGCTGACAAAGGAAACGATTGAGCATAAC
>JAFLSJ010000091.1 GCA_022511005.1 Ruminococcus sp. | reverse complement strand
CTCCCTCGTCAGAGGGAGGCGAAATTTCTCAAAAAACTTTTCCTTATAAGTGTAGAGGCTGATGCCCACATCAGCCCGCTATTTTGGGGACGATGTAGGCATCGTCCCCTGCAATCTTAAAACAGAAAATTATTTTTGAGCTTCTGAAAGTCTTTGAACCATAGTCTTTTTCTTCTTTTTAACCTTTTCAGGCTTAACCTTTTTGCCCTTAAACTTTCTTGCACCTTTCCAGGCTTTCTGCAAATCTTCGCTTAAATACTCATTAACATTATCCCATTCACTCTCGTCAATGGAGTTAAGTAAGACAATAGTAATAATTGAACGGGTGTCAACATCACCGTTTGAATACTGTGTGCTTAAAAGCTGACCTAACTTTTCAAGTTCAGGCTTTGATGCGGTTTTTACATAATTACAAAGCTTCGGAACAATATGCTCTTTAGAAAATGTTACGCCTCTGAAAGGATAATAGTATTCATCTTCAAGCTTGATTTCCTCTTTTAATTCAGGAAATAATGAAACAAAACGCTTTGCAAGGAAGATCGGGTCTGCATTTCCCTCGTCATCGTTTTTCTTTCTTTTAGATTTAGTTGTCTTAAGTCTTTTAATTGCAACAGTACCCGATACTGCCTCAACAAAATCGTTTGCAATACTTTCTGCTTCTTTAGTGCCGTCTGTTTCAGGGTCAAACATCCAGGTTGCAAGAGTTCTCCATTCATTGTCGGGACCCTCGTCAGTCATAGCGCAGGAACGCATTAAAATATGCTTTTTATCAAAATAATATACAATTGAATAAGCTATGCTTTCTCCTGTAAAAAGAGCAACCTTTTCATTTTCATTATCATTTGAAACCTTTTGCTCCTCTACACCCTGCTCTGCAAGGGCATTTTTCACCTTATCGGAAATAAGTTTAAAATTCTTATCTAACACATTATCCAACTTAAATCATTCCTTTTATAGAAAAACTCACAAGTTTTATAATAAACTATATAATGAATTGATTATACTATCATTTCATTACTTTGTCAAAGGTTTTTAAATTATAATTATACGTGTAATTACACTTGCAAGGGTTGCTTTCTTATGCTATTATTAGTATAAGTGTTAATATGTATATTTTTTATGGAGATGATTATATGTCTTCTGCTCCGATAGGAGTTTTTGATTCAGGATTAGGCGGTTTATCTGCCGTAAAAGAATTTTTAAATGTACTTCCAAATGAAAGTATTGTTTATTTCGGCGACACAGGCAGAGTTCCCTACGGAAACCGAAGTAATGATACAATTAACAAATATGCACTTCAAGACGCCGAATTTCTTTTAAAACACAATGTTAAAATGATTGTTGCCGCCTGCGGTACTGTAAGCTCCGTTGCAAAAAGCTTAGGAGATAAGCTCCCTGTTCCCTATACAGGTGTTGTTTCTCCCACAGCATATGCCGCCGCAGAGAAAACGAGAAACGGAAAAATCGGCGTTATAGGTACTACTGCTACTATTAATAGTCACAGCTACAAGCTCTCTCTTGAGAAAAAACATCCTAATCTAAAGGTTTATGAGCAAAACTGTCCTTTGTTTGTTCCCCTTGTAGAAAACGGATTTATAAATAAAGATGATCAGATTGTACGACTTGTAATAAAAAGATACCTAACTCCCTTAATAGAGGCCGATATTGATACCCTTATTTTAGGCTGTACCCACTACCCTATTTTAAGCAATGCGATTTCGTCTGTTTTAGGCGATAAGGTAACCCTTGTTGACTCAGGCAAAGAAACTGCAATTTATTCTGCAAAGATTTTAAAAGAAAACGGTTTACTTAATAACAGTAACGAAAAAGGCACCTGTAAATTTTTTGTAAGCGATACCCCCGATGATTTTAACAATGTTGCAGGGCTGTTTTTAGGCAGAGAAATGGATCATAAGGTTGAGCAGATTAATATTGAAGAATACATAAAAAGATAAAAGGAAATGTTATGGAACATAATTATTTGATTACAGTTTTAGGTATTCAGGAGGTTGACGGAGAAAAAGACTCTGTTGAAGTTATAACCGAGGGTGATGTAGTCACAAAAAACGATCACACTTATATTTCTTACAAAGAATACAATGAAGATGATCCTAAAATATACTCCACCAACCTTATAAAAATTGAAGATGATAAAAAGGTAACTGTAATAAGAAAAGGTGAATTTGAAAGCCGTCTTATTTTAGAAGAAGGCAAGCGCCATCAATGTTATTACAGAACACCGGTAGGTAATATGATGATTGGTATTTATACGGAAAGCGTAAATATAAGTCTTAATGAAAAAGGCGGAAAGCTTAATTTAAAATACTATCTTGATTTTAACAACGACCTTGTAAGCAATAACGAACTAAAAATCAAAGTAAAAGAAAAAGTAATAGAATAAGTAAAAGAAAAAGGCAGGGAAACAATATGGCAAATACAGCACAAACAGCAAAAGAACAGTTAAA
>JAFLSJ010000090.1 GCA_022511005.1 Ruminococcus sp. | reverse complement strand
ACAGAGGATATGTTTATGATATAGAAACAGGTCTTTATTACCTCCAATCCCGCTATTATGATCCGGTTACAGGTAGATTTAAAAATGCGAATGTTTTTTTGATTTAGGGAGGAAACACAATGAATAAACTTAATAATGATATAAAACTATATAATCTTATTTTTCCAACCTTTATGTTGTTTGTTTTTGTTCCGATTCTTTGGCAAATATCTTTAGTTGGTAATTTTATAATTGACTCAGTCGTTTTAATAATAATTTCTTTGATAATTTACCATAAATTAAATTGGAAATTTTATATTAAATCAATATTTTTTGTTTATATTTTTGGCTTTTTTTCTGATATAATAGGTGTTTTTTATTTAATTGCAACTGCATTTTTAACAGATGCAGAATATTATGAGGGTAATGATTTAGTACAGCAGATTTTATCAGGAATATATATGGCAACTAACCATTCCCAGTTTGATAGTTTTTGGAGTTTCGCATTTATTACAAGCGGAATAATTATTTCAATGGTGATGATTTTTGGATTAAATTATTTGTTTTCATTTATTTTTACAGATTTAACTAAAAAACAAAAATTATTATCAGCTCTATCTTTTGCTATATTTACAGCTCCATATGCTTTTCTGTTACCAAATGAGTTATTTTGCGGTTAATTATATTAAAAAATAATTTGAAAAAATTAACTATAGGTATGATTATCCTTGGTAAGGAGACTACATAATGAAAAAAATAAATATTATTATTTTCTTAATTGTAATATTTCAAATTTTTATTTTATTTCCAAGCTGTAATAATAGCGTACATTCAAATTACAAAAACAAAAATGGTTATAAAGAATATATTAGTGATAGTAATTCGGGTTATAAAGATGTTCCGTACTATAATGTATCGGATTCAATGAATAACAGCAAAGCGGCTCGTGAATACTACAAAAACAACTGCCGTCGTGTTTTTGATTACCTTATCATAGATTACGAAGACGGAGTGTGTATTAACAGATTTTTCGGAACTCAGGATTCATACGGAACTATAACTATTCCTGAAACTATTGACGGAAAGCCTGTTGTAAAATTAGGAGGATATATAGAGGGATTTGATATGTCTCAGAATGTAATTGGAGCATTTGGAGGCTATGTTTGGGTAAATCTAAAAATACCGTCATCAGTTAAAGTTATAAGCGCTGAAGCTATTATGAATAGTAAGGGCATGATCCCTGAGGATTCAAGATATATGTTTGTAGATGTTTTTGAGTTTATTGTTGATGAAAACAATCCATACTACGCTTCTAAAAATGGCTCACTGTATACAAAAGATTTCAAAAACTTATTATGGGTAAATACTGCTGGTAGTAATTTGACAAATCCGGAATGGGAAAACAACGGTTATACAGTTCCCGATTTTGTAGAAACATTTGAGCCTTCAAACGGCGTTCATTTTTTGTTAGAGAGAATTACAATAGGAAAAAATGTAAAAAATATTAACACATATATCGACAAGGGAGAGAATGGTCCGCAAGATGAAGTTGAAGTTATTGTCTTAGGGTATAAAGGAAGTGTCGCTGAAAAATGGGCAAAAGAACAACATGCAAAGTTTAAATTGTTAGATGATTAAATAACAAAATAGGTTAAATAAAACAGGAATAGATCTTTATTTGAAATTTATAAAAAACATAATTAGATCTGTTCCTGTTTTTGCTGAAAAATAGTTCCAAATAAAGGTTTAGAACGAACGCAACATTAAAAAGTTTAAATCTGGATTAAATTTTGATGCTATTTTAATGATGTACCAAACGGAATTATTATAAATCGTTGTAATCGGATGTGAAATTTAACGCTTAAAATTAGCATTAAAAGTGATAAATCAGACAGTGTGCCCAACGACAAAAGAACAAGAAAAAACGGCTTAAACGCAGTGTTTAAGCCGTTTTCTCTTGGCAGGGGCAGAAGGACTCGAACCCTCGGCACGCGGTTTTGGAGCGGCTGTTGAAAGCCCAAAAACCGCATAGATAAGCCAGTTTTCAAGCCGTTATTAACCGATACAAAAAGCATCAATCAGCAGATTGATGCTTTTTTGATGCTATGAATATTTTTGTGCTTACTATTTAATACACGCCGCTTTTTTGATGATATTCAAATTTGTTGCGTTCAAATTTTGCGCTGCAGTAGACAAAGAAATAACCAATCACTCAAAGCAGCTTTTATCGCTTCAATCAATATCTTGCTCTTTCATCGCTTTATAATTCTCGCCCCAAGCTTGCATGGAATTGAGAATGGGACGCATAGATTCGCCAAGTTCCGATAAAGCGTATTCTACTCTCGGCGGTACTTCGGCATAAACAGTTCGGGTGATGATTCCATCCGCTTCCATTGAGCGCAAACTATCGGTCAAAACCTTTTGACTGATACCGTCAAGTGATTTCTGTAATTCATTAAAACGCCACGGGCGTGCAAGCAGATTTCGTAAAATAA
>JAFLSJ010000009.1 GCA_022511005.1 Ruminococcus sp. | reverse complement strand
TTGGATCTTAAAGATAAGCTGAAATCAGTTGCATCAAAGGAAAGTGGCGTAACAGATGTGAATATAGAAGCATTCACAACAGGTAATATTAATAAAGCGGTAGAAGCTTTAACGGTTCTCGGTTATACTCCTGCAGAGGTAACTCCATATCTTGCAAAAATGGATTCTTCATTACCTGTTGAAAAGCTAATCGGAGAAACCCTAAAACAACTTGGAAGAAATTAAAAGGAAATAAGTTATGAGTTTTGAATTTTCAGAAGAATTTGATTTTGAAAACAGAATAATGGATACCTCGGAAATTCCCGAAGATACGGCAGAGGGTGATAATCCTCTCAGACCGAAAACTCTTGATGAATATATCGGTCAGGAAAAGGTAAAGGAAAACCTGAAGATTTTTATAGAAGCCGCTAAAAAAAGGGGAGAAACCTTAGACCATGTTTTGCTTTACGGACCTCCCGGACTTGGCAAAACCACGCTTTCTGCAATTATTGCAAGAGAAATGGGCGTTTCAATAAGAATTACCTCAGGCCCTGCCATTGAAAAGCCGGGAGATTTAGCGTCACTTCTTACTAATCTTAATTCCGGCGATGTACTTTTCATAGACGAAATTCACCGTTTAAGCCGTGCTGTAGAAGAGGTTTTGTACCCATCAATGGAAGACTTCGCAATTGATATTATAACAGGTAAAGGTCAGATGGCAGCGTCTTATCATTTACCTCTACCGCATTTTACCTTGGTTGGTGCAACAACAAGAGCAGGTCAGCTTACAGCTCCGTTACGAGACAGATTTGGAGTTGTTTTAAGGCTTGAACTTTACACCCCCGAAGAGCTTGCACAAATTATAGAAAGAAGTGCAGGAATATTAAATATTGATATAGAACACGACGGGGCTTTGGAAATAGCCTCCCGTTCAAGAGGGACACCCCGAATTGCAAACAGACTTTTAAAGAGAGTGCGTGATTTTGCTCAGGTAATTTCAGACGGCGTTATTACTTGCGATACTGCAAGAATTGCCCTTGATAAGCTTGAAATTGACGAACTTGGTTTAGACCAGAATGACCGACGAATGTTAGAAGCTATCATAAAATTCTATAACGGAGGTCCTGTAGGAGTTGAAACTCTTGCAGCGGCAATCGGAGAAGAAGCCGTTACCATTGAAGATGTTTACGAGCCTTATTTAATGCAGATAGGTTTTCTTTCAAGAACACCAAGAGGAAGATGTGTAACAGCAGAAGCTTGCAGGCATTTAGGCTATGATATACAGGCGGGCAAAATAGGCTCTCATCCAACATTATTTGATTAAAATTATGTATTAGGAGAAAGAAATTATGGGAAGATTATTTGGAACAGACGGAGCAAGAGGAATTGCAAACGAACAGCTTACTCCCGAGCTTGCTATGAATATAGGTAGAGCGGCGGCAATGGTTTTAATAAACGATGAGGTTAAAAATCCTACAATACTTATCGGTAAAGATACCAGATTATCGGGAGATATGCTTGAAGGTGCATTAATTGCTGGACTTTGTTCAGTTGGAGCAAATGTTAAGCTGTTAGGTGTAGTACCAACTCCGGCAGTAGCATACTTAATCACAAAATATAAAGCAGATGCAGGTATTATGATTTCAGCGTCACATAACCCATTTGAATTTAACGGAATTAAGATTTTCAGTTATGAAGGCTATAAGCTGCCCGACGATTTGGAAGAGCAGATTGAAGCTATAGTTCTTGATAATATAGAGCCATATAAGGCTGCAAAAGAAAATGAAATCGGCTCAGTAGAAGTTTTTGATAATGCCGCAGAAGATTATATAGAGCATATTGTTTCTGCAATTGATACAGATTTAACAGGTATGGAAATTGCCCTTGACTGTTCAAACGGTTCATCTTCAAGAACAGCACAGAAGCTGTTTGAAAAATTAGGGGCAAAATGCCATATGCTTTTTGATAATCCCGACGGAATAAATATAAATAAAGACTGCGGTTCAACTCATCTTGAAACACTGAAAAGATATGTATTAGATAATAAGCTTGACGCAGGACTTGCCTTTGACGGAGATGCCGATAGATGTCTTGCAGTAGATGACAAGGGACAGCTTGTTGACGGCGACTATATTATTGCAATTTTAGCGGCGGATATGAAAAGCAGAGGAGTTCTCAAAAAAGATACGGTTGTAGGAACAGTAATGACAAATATGGGCTTTAATAAATTCTGTAAGGAAAACGGAATTCATTTTGTTTCTACAAAAGTAGGTGACAGATATGTATTGGAGTCAATGTTGCAAGAAGGCTACAATATCGGCGGAGAGCAGTCAGGTCACGTTATTTTGCTTGACTACTGTACAACAGGCGACGGTCAGCTTACAGGCGCAACTTTGCTAAGCCTAATTAACAGAAGAAATGCAAAGCTTTCATCAATAGCAACACTTATGGAAAGATATCCTCAGGTTCTTGTAAATGTAAAGGTTTCAAATGAGGGCAAGCTTGACTTCTATGTAGATAAAGAAATAAAATCAGAAATTAACAGAGTATCGGATATCTTAGGCGACACAGGCAGAATTCTTGTGCGTGTATCAGGTACGGAACCGCTTGTAAGAGTAATGCTTGAGGGAGAAAACCTTGAACAGATTTCAAATCTTGCAAACGAAACAGCATCACTTATAAGGGAAAGACTTTCATAATGAGAATAGCAGAAAACTGGAAAGATTATGAGCTGATAGACGCATCAGACGGAGAAAGGCTTGAACGCTGGAAGGATATCATACTCATAAGACCCGACCCGCAGATAATTTGGTCAACAGATAAGAAAAATCCCCTTTGGAAAAACGCCCACGCAAGATACCACAGAAGCAATAAAGGCGGCGGAAACTGGCAAGTTTATAAAAAACTCCCTGACCAATGGAGCATAAATTATAATAATCTTGTGTTTAATATTAAACCTATGGGTTTTAAGCATACAGGTGTTTTTCCTGAGCAGGCAGTAAACTGGGATTTTGTAAGCGAAAAAATTAAAAATGAAAATAGTAAAGTCAAGGTATTAAATCTTTTCGGATATACAGGCTGTGCAACGCTTTCCTGTATGAATGCAGGGGCAGAGGTTTGTCACGTTGATGCCTCAAAAGGAATGGTGCAGTGGGCAAAGGAAAATGCAGTGTCCAGTAAAATTGCTGATAGACCTGTAAGATGGCTTGTAGATGACTGCATTAAATTTGTTCAGCGTGAAATCCGCCGAGGCAATAAATATGACGGTATCATTATGGACCCTCCATCATACGGAAGAGGACCAAACGGAGAAGTATGGAAGCTTGAAGAACAGCTTTATTCTCTTGTGGAATTATGCCGTCAGGTAATGTCTGACAATCCGCTGTTTTTTATTCTTAATTCCTATACAACAGGGTTGTCACCTGCGGTAATGGAATATTTGCTTGGAGTTTTGTTGAAATCAAAATTCGGCGGAAAGGTTTCATCAGATGAAATCGGCTTGCCTGTAACAGATACAGGTCTTGTTTTGCCCTGCGGTTCAACAGCAATTTGGGAAAGTAAATACTAATCGCCGATAGAATAGGTGAAAAGATTTTCGAACAGATTTTGTGCTGGACAAGAACGACGACGAAGTTTGGCTGACGCCAGTCAAGGAGAGGGACGCAGTACAGCGGAAAATATGCTGAAAAGTCGAATATTCTATCGAAGATTAGTATAATTTTGGAGATTAATATGGAGTTTATTACTGCTGAAAATGTCATTTTCTACTATGAAAATGATGATGAACAGCAAAATTTAATAATTAAAAATGCAATAGACGATGTTTCTCTTGAAGTTAAAAAGGGTGAATTTGTAGCACTTTTAGGTCATAACGGCTGTGGTAAATCTACTATGGCTAAGCATTTTAATGCAATGCTTTTGCCTCAGGGAGGCAACATTTATGTTGACGGTATAGACACTAAAACAGAGGAAAAAACCTTTGATATAAGAAAGCAAGTTGGGCTTGTTCTGCAAAATCCCGATAATCAGCTTGTTGCAAGTATTGTAGAAGAAGATGTAGCTTTCGGTCCTGAAAATTTAGGAGTTCCTCCTCAGGAAATCAGAGAAAGAGTAGATAATGCTCTTAAAGCGGTAGATATGTACGAATACAGAAAACATGCCCCTTATAAATTAAGTGGCGGACAAAAACAGCGTATTGCCATTGCAGGCATAATTGCAATGGAGCCTGATTGTATTGTACTTGACGAACCAACCGCAATGCTTGACCCAAAGGGTAGAGATGAAGTTTTAAAGGCTATACAAAAACTCAATAAAGAAAATAACATAACTATAATTCTTATAACTCATTATATGGACGAAGCCGTTTTGGCAGACAGAGTTATAGTTATGGATAAGGGCAAAATTTTAACACAAGGTGTTCCAAGAGAAGTTTTCTCTCAGGTTCATCTTCTTAAAAAGCACCGTCTTGATGTACCGCAGGCAACCGAGCTTGCATATAAGCTGAAATGCAGCGGTGTTAAAATAGATAAAATGCCTCTCACAGACGAGGAATGTGTGGAAATGCTGGAGGGTATTTTAAAATGAGTATAATAGAAACAAGTGATTTATCTTTTGTTTACGGTATAGATACCCCATTTGAAAAAAGAGCCGTAAACAATGTTAATATAAAAATAGAAAAAGGTGAATTTATCGGTATAATGGGTCATACAGGCTCAGGTAAATCTACCTTTGTTCAAATGCTTAACGGTTTAATTAAACCAACCTCGGGACAAGTTCTTTTAAACGGAAAGGATATTTGGGAAAAGCCAAAGGAAATCAGAAAAGTAAGATTTCAGGTAGGAATGGTTTTTCAATATCCCGAATATCAGCTTTTTGAAGAAACTGTATATAAGGACATTTCATTCGGCCCTAAAAATATGGGACTAACCGATTCAGAAATAGATAAAAAGGTAAGAGATGCGGCAAGATTTGTAGATTTAAGCGACGAACTTCTTGATAAATCACCCTTTGATTTGTCAGGCGGTGAAAAACGCCGTGCGGCTATTGCAGGAGTACTTGCAATGGATCCCGAAGTGCTTATTCTGGACGAGCCCACCGCAGGGCTTGATCCAATGGGCAGAGATGTACTTTTAAGTCAGATTTGTCAGTATCATAAGGAAAGAAAAAATACAGTTTTGCTTGTATCACACAGTATGGAGGACATTGCAAGAGTATCGGACAGAATTATGGTTATGAATAAATCTAACCTTGAAATGTTTGATAATACAAAAAATGTTTTCTCACAAAATAAACGCCTTGAAGAAATCGGACTTCGTGTTCCGCAGATAACAAAAATTATGGCCTCCTTAAAAGAAAAAGGCTATGATTTTTCAGAGGGGATTTTAACTGTGGAACAAGCCTTTGTAGAAATTCTAACAAAATTGAATAAGGAGGGAAAGGTATGGTAAGAGATGTAACCTTAGGGCAGTACCTGCCCGGAAAAAGCCTTATTCACAGAATGGATGCAAGGGCAAAAATCGTTTTGCTGATTTCATTTATTGTACTGATTTTCTGTGCTTTCAATTTTGTATCTTTAGCTTTAACAGCTGTAGTAACAATTTTAATTGTCATATCAAGCGGTATTCCTATAAAAATGTATCTAAAAAGCTTAAAGGTAATTATTGTAATCGTTGTTATAACCTCAATACTTAATCTGTTTTACGGAACAGGCGATCCTCTTTGGCAGTGGTGGATTTTAAAGATAACCTGGTCGGGAATAAGCAGAGCGATATTTGTAACCATAAGAATTATTTGCTTAATTCTTGCTACCTCGGCCTTAACCTTTACCACATCACCCACAGATTTAACAGACGCTATAGAAAGACTGATGAAGCCTTTAAAGGTTTTTCATATAAAAGTTCATGAAATAGCAATGATGATGACAATTGCATTAAGATTTATTCCTACTCTCCTTGAAGAAACAGATAAAATTATGCAGGCACAAAAAGCAAGAGGAGCAGATATGGAGTCAGGAAATATAATTCAAAGAATTAAAGCTCTGATACCCGTTTTAATTCCACTTTTTGTATCTTCCTTCAGAAGAGCCTATGAGCTTGCAATGGCTATGGAATGTCGTTGTTATCAAGGCGGAGGAGGCAGAACAAAAATGAAAGTACTGCATATGGCAAAAATCGACTACATTATGATTGCTTTAACGGCAGTAGTTCTGGCAGGAGTAATTTTATGCAACATATTCTTTTGGGCAATAGTATGAGCAATGATAATATAAACAGTATAGACAGCGGTATGAGAAATTTGCTTTTAACAATTTCATATGACGGGAGCCGTTTTCACGGCTGGCAGATTCAGCAAAATGCAGTAACAGTCCAGCAGGTTTTTCAGGAAGCACTTTATAAAATTATTGCACAAACTCCTGATATTAAAGGCTGTAGCAGAACAGATTCAGGTGTTCACGCCAATATGTACTGCATAAGTATGAAAACTAACCATCCTATTCCGCCTGTAAGGCTTAAAGCGGCACTTAACCGTTATCTTCCTAAATCAATAGCAGTGCTTGACTGTAAAGAAGTACCTATGGATTTTCACGCTCGGTATAGCTGTAAAAGCAAGCAGTATATTTATAAAATCTGGAATGATGAGGTAAGAAATCCTTTTTTAGAGGGTTATGCACTTCATTACAGATATTATTTAGATGAAAAGCTGTTAAATGAGGCTTCTCAAGCTTATGTAGGAAAGCACGATTTCACTTCCTTTTGCACAATAGATAAAAGGGAAAAGGGGGACTTTACAAGAAATGTAAAGCTGTTTTCCGTTGAAAGAAATGATAAGCTTATAACTATGAAGGTAGAGGCAGACGGCTTTTTATATAATATGGTAAGGATTATGGTAGGAACGCTTTTAAGAGTTCAGCAGGGTAAAATCAAACCTGATGAAATACCGTATATAATTGAACAAAAAGACAGAAAGTTTGCAGGACCTACAGCACCTGCACAGGGACTTTATCTTAATAAGGTAAATTATTGAAAGGGGCATAAGAATGTTTAATAGAAATCGTCGCAGATATTCAGATCAAAAAGCAAAAAAATTAAACCGCGATGTAATCAGCTATGAAGAAGTGCCGCTTGATGATTATGAAAAAGAAACCACAAGAGTATCGACTGTAGATGCAAAAAAAATCGTAAAAATAGTAATTGTACTTTTAATATTGGGACTTATAGTATTTGCTTTTGCAAACAGAGGTAATCTAACGCCTGAAAATATTTCAAACTGGTTTAAATATGATGTTTTAGGACAGGGAGAGGGTAAGGGATATCCCGTAAATATTGTAGGTACGAATGTGGACGCAAATAATATGATAACCGTGGGTAATACATTATCTTATGCGTCGGATACATCATTTGTAACTCTCAGCTCAAACGCCAGTGAAGTTCAGAACTTTCAGTTAAGCTACGCAGCTCCCGTTGTATCAAACGACGGAAATAATCTGCTTGTATACAGCTTAGGCGGAAATGATTATAATGTGGGTACAACCAATGAAATTAAATATACAGGAAAAACGGAAGATAATATTTTTACAGGCGATATTTCAGGCTCAGGCGTTTACGGAATTGTAACCCAGACAAGCGGATATCTTTCAAAGCTTTATATTTTCAATAAAGAAAATAAACAGATTTACGCTTATTCCTTTGCTGATTATTATATAACTTCTTTGTCAATCAATCCAAGCGGAACACAATGTGTAGCCTGCGGTATATCTGCAAAAGAGGGCAGCTTTTCGGGAATGGTATATGTGATTGATTTTAAACAGGAAGAACCGCTGGGCACTTATGAAATAAACGAAAATGTAATTTATAGGTCGGAATATTTGTCCTCAAACGAAGTTTGCTTAATTGGCGATACAGCCTCGTATCTGCTTAATGTCTCAGACGGCAGCTTAAATGAAAATTCAAATAACCAAATGCTGTTAACAGCTTATGAAGTAAATGAAAATACAGGCAATTATTCAATTTCTCTTTCAAGAACAGGCGACGGACACTCCTGTACGGTTAAAACATTTAATTCAACAGGAGATACAGTCTCGGAAATTGAAACAGATTATAAAATATCAGCTTTAACCCTACAAAAAGGAAATATTTATATTTTAGAAAACAATACTGTTCATTGCTATGATTACAGCGGTAATGAAAAAAGCTCCGGAGATGCAGGCTCAGGTGCAAAACAAATCAAAGTATCATCCGACGGAACTGTATTTGTTATAGGTGTAAATGAAATAAGAAAAGCTGAACTAAATTAATCTAAATGTAAGGTGACTGTTTTGCTTGATTTAATAATAATTTTACTGTTTGTAATTTTTGTTTTAATAGGCATTAAACGAGGTGCAATAAAAACACTTTTAAATTTAGTAAGTGTATGGTTGGCTGTGTTTTTGTCCTCTGTATTAGGCTCAGGTATAGCACAGTGGATATATGATGTCTGTTTTAAAAACGGAATTACTCAGGGAATAAATAATACCCTTAGCCAAACGGGTACGGCTTATACAGTAGAAAATGCAATTGATTCAATTCCCGACTTTGTATTTAATGCACTATCCGCTTTCGGAGTTACAAAGGATTCTTTGCTATCTCAGACGGAAGGAACAGTCAGCTCTGCTCAAAGCAGTATATCAAATGCAGTGGAAGGGATAATAAGTCCGATTTTAACTTCAATAATCAGCTTCTTTTTAATTATAATATTATTTATACTATTGCTTGTGTTATTTAAGTTTTTAATTAAGCTTATCAACAGTTTGTTTGAGCTTCCGGTGCTTCATTTCTTCAATAAAGTGCTGGGTGGAGTTTTGGGTGCTATTGAGGGTGTGGCATTTGTTTATTTGCTTGTTGTGCTTGTAAAAATTATTTTACCCTTTACGGGAGAAGATTTCTTTATAACTCAGCTAATGATAGATGAAAGCATAATTTTTAAAACATTGTATGATATAAATATTTTTAGTAGTATTACGGCAACTTCCGAAAAAGCCGCAGAATTAACTTTAAAGAATTAAGAGGAAATGGAAAAAATGGAAAAGAAAGTAATAAAAGTTTCGGATTTTTTTACTATACCGAATTTATTAACATATTTGCGAATAATCATAATAATACCATTTGTTATATGTTTTCTTAATCACAAATATATAATGGCAATGATTTTAATCGGTATTTCGGCACTTTCAGATTGCTGCGACGGATTTATCGCAAGAAAATTTAATCAGATAACAGATTTAGGCAAATTACTTGATCCTGTTGCTGATAAACTTACTTTACTTTCTGTTATGGTTTGTATTACAATTTTTACCCCCGTTGTACTTCCTGTAATGACAATTCTTGTTTTAAAAGATGTTGTAATGCTTATGGGCGGCACAAGACTTCTAAAAAAAGGTCTTACACCGCCTGCGGCAAAATGGTATGGAAAAATCGGAACCATATTATTTTATTTTTCTGTTATTTTAATTGTGTTTTTAAAGGCAATGTTTGGATATGAAAATGCAGTTTTATCACTGATACTTCTTTCCGTTACGGCAGTTGTAATGATTTATGCCCTTGTTCAATACTATTTAATATACCTGCAACTGATAAAGGAACAAAAAGGGAATTGAAAAAATAAAGAATATATTATATAATGTTTACTGAATAAATAGATTATAATGTTTAATAGATTAATGATTTTTAATAGAAGGAGATTAATATGCTTTGTAGTAGATGCGGAAAAAGACAAGCAGTTGTCTTTGTTTCATCCCAAAGTGCAACAGAAGCCCCAACGCAAGGCTACTGTTTAACTTGTGCAAAAGAACTTGGAATTAAGCCTGTTGAAGACTTGATTAATAAAATGGGAATTACAGATGATGATTTAGATACAGTTCAGGATCAGATGAACAGTATTATGACAAATTTAAGTGAAGGCGGAGACATTTCAAAATTAATGGAAAATGTTGATGTGAACAGCCTTATGGAAGAAATGAGTAATCAGGATGAAGAAAGTGCTGATGACGACGACTTCACTCCGGGCGGAGCGCCTGCATTTCCTGCATTTTTCAACAGCATTTTCGGTTCAGGAAATCAGAAAAAAGAAAATAATCAGAATGTAAATAATAATACTAAAGGTAAGAAAAAGGAAAGAAAAGAAAAAAACAGAAAACATCTTAACTTGTATTGTGAAAATCTTACAAGAAAGGCTCTTGAAGGCAATATAGACAGAATTATCGGCAGAGATTTTGAAATTGAGAGAGTTATACAAATTCTTTCCAGAAGAACAAAAAATAATCCCTGTTTAATAGGTGAGCCTGGTGTAGGTAAAACAGCTATTGCTGAAGGTTTGGCTCTCAGAATCGCATCAGGAAACGTTCCTCAAAGATTAAAGGATAAAGAAATTGAACTTCTTGATTTAACCTCTCTTGTAGCAGGTACACAGTTCAGAGGTCAGTTTGAAAGCCGTATTAAGGGATTAACTCAGGAAATTAAAGAAGCAGGCAATATTATTCTGTTTATTGATGAGGTTCATAACTTAGTAGGAACAGGTGACAGCGAAGGTACAATGAATGCCGCAAATATTTTAAAGCCGGCTCTTTCAAGAGGAGAAATTCAGGTTATCGGAGCTACCACCTTTAACGAATACAGAAAATATATTGAAAAAGACAGTGCCTTGGAAAGACGTTTTCAGCCTGTTAAGGTTTCGGAGCCTGCTATTGAGGATTCCGTAAAAATTATTGACGGCATTAAAGATTACTATGAAAATCATCATAGAGTGACAGTAAATGATGACGTAGTAAGAAAAGTCGTAGTATTGTCAGAACGCTATATTACAGACAGATTTTTGCCTGATAAAGCAATAGATTTGCTTGATGAAAGCTGTGCCTGTGCGGCTCTTAGAAATAAAGAAATGGAGCGTTTTGATAAGCTTAACGAAGATAAACAAAACTATGTTTTAAAATGTGATGAGCTTTCATCTGCCGAGGAAGTTGACTATGAACAGCTTGCAGATGTAAAGAGTCACCTTGCAAAAATTGATAAGGAAATCGCATCAATAGATCCTGAGTCAATAAAATCCACTGTAACAGAAGAGGATATTGCTAAGGTTATCGAGCTTTGGACAGGTATTCCTGCATCAAGAATTAAAGAAAACGAGCTTGCAAAGCTTGCTGATTTGGAAAATGAGTTAAAGAAAAAGATAATCGGTCAGGATGAAGCGGTAAATGTTCTTGCTGCGGCAATTAAAAGAAGCAGGGTTCAGATTTCACCCAGAAGAAAACCTGCGTCATTTATCTTTGTAGGTCCAACCGGCGTTGGTAAAACAGAGTTAGTTAAGGTGCTATCTCAACAGCTTTTTGATACTCCCGAAACTCTTATCAGACTTGATATGTCAGAGTTTATGGAAAAACATTCAGTATCAAAAATTATCGGTTCGCCTCCGGGCTATGTAGGTTATGATGAAGCAGGTCAGGTAACTGAAAAGGTAAGAAGAAGACCGTATTCGGTTTTACTGTTTGATGAAATTGAAAAAGCACATCCCGATGTTCTAAACATTCTTTTGCAAATTCTTGATGAAGGAAAGGTTACCGATGCTCACGGCAGAGCAGTAAACTTTGAAAATACGGTAATTGTAATGACATCAAATGCAGGCTCAGCAAAAAAAGAAAATGCATTGGGCTTTGGAAAAACTCAGGACGATGCAAATAAAGAAAAGGTAATGAAAGCCTTAAATGAGTTTTTGCGTCCTGAATTTATTGCAAGAGTCGACGAAATTATCGTCTTTAAAGAATTAACAATAGATAACTTCAAGAGAATTGCAGAACTTATGCTCGAGGAGTATGTACCTGTACTTAAAGAAAAGCATATTACTTTTACTTATGATGAAGAAGTTTGTAATTTGCTTGCAGAAAAAGCCTTTGGCGGCAATAGCGGCGCAAGAGATTTAAGAAATCTTATCAGAAGAGAAGCAGAGGATAAAATTGCCCAGTCAATGATAGAATCTAAAGATGCAGCATTATCGGGGATTTATCTTTCTGTTGAGGACAATAAAATCTCAATCAAAACAATATAGATATATTAAAAATTAAAACCGACTTAATGTGAAAAAATGATATTAAGTCGGTTTAGCTGTTAATTTGACAGACGAAAATTATAAAAACTTTTAAATAAATTCTTGACAAAATATAGTTGTTATGATATACTAAATAACGCTGAAAACAAAACAGTATATGCGGATGTAGTTTAGTGGTAGAACTTCAGCCTTCCAAGCTGATCGTGTGAGTTCGATTCTCATCATCCGCTCCAGAAAAAAACCAATGCCAAAGGCATTGGTTTTTTCAGTTATATTTGCTTTCGCAAGTTATATTGTTGCACAGTGATGTTTAGCTAAGATAAGTGATTTTGTGCTTCGCACAGTTTTTATTTGCAAATATAATATCACTTTAAATCTTAATATCAAACCTCCTGCATAAGGGAGCAGGAGGTTTAAATAGTAATAATTATTCTTTAAAATTATTCAATATATTGAATACAGCCCAATGCTTTAACTCCTGCACCAACATGACAACTGATACTAATTGGAAGCTTATGAAGATTAACCTGATAATCAGGGAAGCTTTCCTGAACCTTATTTCTCCACTCCATAGCAGCAGCTAAATCGCCTGAATATGCAGTTTCAACCTTTATAGGTTTTCCTGCAAATCTTTCTTCAACATCCTTGTGCAAAACATTAATCATTATATCTTCCGCATTTTTCATACCTCTTGCTTTGGCATAGGCGTCTAATTTCTCGCCTTGAATTTGCAAAACAGGCTTAATATTCAAAATCGAAGCAATTGCAGCGCCTGCCGCTGTTACTCTTCCGCTTTTTTTCAAAAGTTCAAGTGTATTAACGGCAAGATAAATACTTGCATTATACGAATGTTCCTCAAGGGTTTTGCAAATTTCCTCAGCACTTAACCCTTTTCGGACAAGATGTAAAGCGTCAATAACAGATTGTCTTTGAGAAACGGAAATTCTCTTGTTATCAGCCACAAATACTTTTCCGCTGTAATCTACGGAAAGTGCTTTTGCAGTAGCTAAAGAACTGCTCAGGCTTGCAGACATCGGAATATGTACGATATAATCATAGTCCTTTAATATTTCATTCCAGAAAGAAATAATAGCTTCAGGAGCAGGCTGAGAAGTAGAAACCTGACATCCTTTAGCAAGCATTTCAAAAAACTCCTCATAAGTGCAGTTTACGCCCTCAAAATATTCCTTGTTATCAACAGAAAAGGGCATAGGCAACATATGAATACCTAATTTTTCGGCTTCTTCAGGAGAAATACTGCTGTTTGTATCAGTGGTTATTGCAATCTTATCCACTTATTTTCCTCGTTTCATAATTAATTTATATCACTAAAATTATACAAGTAAGGCGAAGTATTGTCAATAAAATCATATTAAAGAAAAATTTTCAGAAACATATATTTTTTTGCCTGAAAAAGTTGATAAAATTATAATATAATATTAGACATTTATATTATCAGTATGTTATACTGTAATTAATAATTCAGACAGGAGGAATTTTAAGTTGAAAAAAATAATATCAGTACTGCTTGCAGTAACAATGGTAGGCAGCTTTGCAGTAATTTTCACTGGATGTGATAATAATGCGGCAGATACGCCTGAAACTGCAGATTATAAATTAGCGGAAAATATTCAGGACGGTTCAATTCTTCATTGTTTTTCATGGGATTTCAATACAATCAAAAATTCAATGGCAGATATAGCCGCATCAGGCTTCACCTCTATACAGACATCACCGATAAATGAATGTCTTGAAGGCGAAGGTGCAGGTATGCAATTGTACGGAAACGGTAAGTGGTATTATCATTACCAGCCCACAGACTGGACGATTGGAAACTACCAGTTAGGCACAAAAGAAGAATTTAAGGCAATGTGTGAAGAAGCAGATAAATACGGAATAAAGGTTATAGTTGACGTACTACCTAACCATACAACTCCTGCAACCTCTGAAGTTAATCAGAATTTAATTGACGCAGTTGGAGGAATGGATAAGCTGTATCATGAAAATTCACAGTATGATTTAAGAGATTACGGAAACAGACTTGCCTGCACAACATATAAAATGGGCGGACTTCCTGATGTAAATACGGAAAACCCGGATTTTCAGAATTACTATTTAAATTTTGTAAATGAATGTATAGATTTAGGTGTAGACGGTTTCCGTTATGATACCGCAAAGCATATAGGTTTGCCTGACGATCCTAAGGAAGACGACGGTTATGAAAACAATTTCTGGGAGAGAGTAACAACAGAAATTCATAATGCCGATAAAATCTTCAATTACGGAGAGGTATTACAGGGCAATAATGATCGTATAAATGATTATATTGATGCCATAGGCAGAACGACTGCAAGTACATACGGAGACAGAATCAGAAGTGCAGTTACCCAAAATAATTTAGATTCTTCTATGATTAAGGATTATTTCATCAATGAAGAAAACACTGATAAAATTGTAACATGGGTCGAATCACACGATAACTATATTAACGACGGCAACTGGGCGCAAATGACAGAAGAGCAGGTATTGCTTGCATATTCTATTATAGCTTCCCGTAAAGATGGAACACCGTTGTTCTTTGACAGACCGTATCACGCTTCACCGGAAAACCAGTGGGGTATGAACAGAATCGGTGCGGCAGGTAGCGATATGTTTAAGTCCGATATTGTCAGAGCAGTAAACTTTTTCAGAATTGCAATGACCGGAGAAGATGAAGAGATGGTAACCCCTAACGACGATTCAACGGCTGTTGTTATCGAAAGAGGAGAAAAAGGCGCAGTAATAATAAACACCTCAGGCGAGCTTGAAACAGGCTTTGAAATAAATCTTCCTGACGGAAGCTATCAAGACCGTGTAGATAAAGAAACAGTTTATACAGTATCAGGGGGAAAATTAACATCAGAAAATCCGATTCCTGAAAACACTACAGTTGTACTTTATAACGAAGGCTATGTAAACTATGCAGCCCCTGCGGTTGTTTCAGTTGATGAAGATACAGAGTTTTATTACGATTCTGATACTTTAGAAGTTACACTTCATTGTGAAAATACAGACAATGCAGAGTTTAAGCTTGAAGCAGGAGATACTGTTGCCAACGCAGAATTTAAAGACGGCGAAACAGTAACTATTAATCAAGGACAGGGCGAAACAGCAGTTTTAACCCTTAAAGCAAGCAACTCACTGGGAGTTGAAACATACAGACAGGTATTTTTTACACGCACAGGCGCTAAAGTAGAAACAAGTGTAGATAAGGGAGCAAAGGTTTATTTTGAAAAACCTGACAGCTGGGGAAATGAAATCAATGCCTATGTTTATTCAGACAGCGACGGAGAAGAAACCTCATGGCCTGGAGTTCCTATGACAGATGAGGGAGACGGCGTATACAGCTATACCTCTGAATATGATTGGATAACACCTAAAATCATATTTAATGACGGAACAAACCAGTATCCGGGAGCAAATGCAGAGGGACTTCTTATGGAAGACGGTAAGACGTATTCTGTAAACTAATTTGATTTTATAATAAAGGTTTTGTAGAAATCAGATAACGGCTCCCCTGCCAGGGGAGCTGTCAGCGATAGCTGACTGAGGGGTTCAAATACAAAAAAGCTTTTACGTCGCTTTTTTCAAAAAGCGACCGAGGGTCAAGGGGAGAGTAGCCCTTTGTCGCGGTCTGTGACGGCGAAACTCTCTAATTAAATAATAAATATAAAAACCTTTCAAAAAAGACAGAACAACCCCTTGTCGCTATCAGTAACGGCAAAATCCCTCCTCAAAATTAAATAAATAAAAAAATGGTATGCAACTAAAAATTGCATACCATTTTTTATACCTTAATAAATTATTTAATTCTATGTATCCAACCATGGGGAGCTTCAATTTCTCCCATTTGAATACCTGTTAATGTTTCGTATAATTTCTTTGTAACAGGACCCATATCGTTCATACCGCTTGGCAGACAAATTTCTTTACCGTGGTCAACGATTTTGCCTACAGGTGAAATTACAGCGGCAGTACCGCATAAACCGCATTCTGCAAAATCTTTAATTTCTTCAAGGAGAACTTCTCTTTCTTCAACTTCAAGACCAAGATAATCCTTAGCAACAACCATTAAGGAACGTCTTGTAATTGATGGCAGGATACTGTCTGACTTAGGAGTGACTACTTTGTTGTCTTTAGTAATAAATAAGAAGTTAGCTCCGCCTGTTTCCTCAACCTTTGTTCTTGTTGCAGGGTCAAGGTACATATTTTCGTCATAACCCTCGTGATGAGCGGTAACAATAGCGTGTAAGCTCATTGCATAGTTAGCGCCTGCTTTAATGTTGCCTGTACCGTGAGGAGCGGCTCTGTCAAAATCAGAAACCTTAATTGTAAGAGGTTTTACACCGCCTTTAAAGTAAGGTCCAACAGGTGTAGCAAAAAGTCTGAATTGATATTCGTCAGCAGGCTTAACTCCGATTACAGAGTTAATACCAAACATATAAGGACGAAGATAAAGTGTAGCCCCTGAACCGTAGGGAGGAACATAGTCGGCATTTGCCGCAACAACCTGAGTAACAGCGTCAATAAATTTATCCTTAGGAAATACAGGCATTTCAAGTCTTTCACAGGAGCTGATTAAACGGTCAGCGTTTAAATCAGGTCTGAAAGTAACAATGTGACCGTCTTTGGTTGTATATGCTTTTAACCCCTCAAAACAAGTCTGAGCATACTGTAAAACGCATGCACATTCATTCATAACAATATTAGCGTCGTCTGTAAGACTGCCGTTGTCCCATTCACCGTTTTTGTAGTTGGCAACAAATCTTTTGTCGGTCTGAATGTAGCCGAAACCGAGATTTTGCCAGTCGATATTTTTACTCATCATATATACTTCCTTTCATAAGCCGATTTTCAGGCGCATAAAGGCGTCTAAATTAAGAATTCTACATAAAAATTTTACCACTGTTTATTATTATTGTCAATAATTCAACACTTTAAAATGTAAAATAAAACAATACTAATAATTTTAATTTACGGCAACATATTTCCTGCACTTAAATATATTCTGTACCATTCTTCTCTTGTAAGCTCTATATTTGTTGCTGAGTATATATCTTTCAGTCTGTTGATGTTGGTTGTGCCGGAAATAAGCTGAATTTTTGCAGGATGTCTTAAAATCCATGCGGCGGCAATTGTTGTATTTGAGCAGTTGTATTTTTCACAAAGGTTGTTTATTGTGTTGTTTAAGTTTTCAAATTTATCATTATTTAAAAATACACCCTCAAAAAATCCGTACTGAAAAGGTGACCACGCCTGAATTGTAATATCATTTAATCTGCAATAATCAAGCACACTTCCGTCTCTGTCAAGAGAACCTTCGGTAAACATATTAACCTCAAGTCCGTTTCGTATCATTTGAGAATTGGTAATACTAAGCTGAAGCTGATTTGCAGTTATATTCTGCTTAACATATTTTTTCAGCAGTTCAATTTGCATAGGTTTTTGATTAGATACACCGAAATATCTTACTTTACCTGATTTTTCAAGCTTATCAAAAGCGTCTGCAACCTCATCAGGCTCGACTAAAGCGTCAGGTCTGTGGAGTAATAAACCGTCAAGATAATCTG
This sequence comes from Ruminococcus sp., assembly GCA_022511005.1. GTDB lineage: Bacteria > Bacillota > Clostridia > Oscillospirales > Acutalibacteraceae > Ruminococcoides. The sequence continues at coordinate 19,138 of JAFLSJ010000009.1, read as the reverse complement.
TATGTAATCTTTTTAAAATTCCGTCTACAGAGTTTATAATATGTTCTTTTGAAAAATCATACATAACACCGGGAACTATTCCGCATTTAGACTGTATAATCATTTTTTCTCTGATACTTGAATTCATCTGTACTGCATTTGCAAAAAGCTCCTCACATTCACCGTTTCCGTAAATATCGGCATGGTCAAAGAAGTTAAGTCCCAACTCCAGTGCAGATTTTATAAAGTTTTCTGCTTCATTTAAATTAAGAGAATTTAGTCTCATACAGCCCACGGCAATAGGAGGTACTTCTAAATCTGTTTTTCCTAAAGGTATGTTTTTCATTTTAATAACTCCTTTTTTCATTGTAAAAATTTATCATTAGTTAAAGTATATCACAATAAAGAAATAAAATCTATCTTATAAAAGTTATATTTTAGTAGAATAGGGTTTCGAGGTCAGTGACCGCAACAAAGGGCTGCTCGCCCTTTGGACCTCGGTCGTTTTTGAAAAAAGCGACGAAAAAATTTTTACTTATCTTGCTCAAAACCTTAAAAAAATTACAGGTTTACTCAAAAATAAAACAGCACCCTTTTGGATGCTGTGAATTTAAGCGATATTTCCATTTTACTTTTGTTCTTGGACGAGTTTTTCTCTTTGCTTTTTCTTTTTAATAACCTTAAGGCGAGAGAATTCCTCTCTGTCCTTTTCATCTAAAGCGTCAGTTATAAATTTAACTGTTTCTTCAAAGCGTGGAATCATAATATTTTTAAGAGCATTCGCACGCTTTTGAGTTTTCTTAATTGAAACAGCAAGCCTATAAACGCTGTTTTCAATTTCAGCAAGCTCAACTGTAAGGCGTTTAACCTCGCTGAACTTCTGATATGCATTATCAAGAGCCGTATCGGTAGAATAAAGACCGTAGGTAAGATGATGCTTTGTTACGGGTTTAATTGTTAAAATGGGAATTTCAACTCCCATAACGCTTCTGTAGTCAAGCTTTAAGCTGTTTTCAACAGGAGTAGCTCTTGAAATTTCATCGCAAAAGCCATGGGTGATGTTTGCAGTTTGCAGTGCAATATATGCCTCTTCATAGGCAGAGTCGATTTTATCCTGAATTTCATTAGCTTTATCAATAAGATTCATCATTTCTCTTATTAAAATATTACGCTTTTTGTCCATCAGCTCATATCCGACTCTTGCCAAGGATAAGGATTTTTTTGTGTTCATTAAATTACCTTTTGTAGGTACTGCCTGAACAGCCATTAAAGTATTCACCCTTTCGGTGTTTAGTATATGATAAATTAATTATTTTCATCAGTTCTGTCAACATAATACTTATCAAGTATAGCGTCGTCAACACGGTCAAGCTCAGCCTTAGGCAAGTGACCGAGCAATTCCCAGCCCAAATCAAGGCTTTGTTCAATAGTTCTGTTTTCATTAAAGCCCTGATTAATAAATCTCTCCTCAAACAGTCTGCCGAATTCAATATACTTTTTATCGTTAGGAGAAAGCTCCTCCTCACCGATAACAGAAGCAAGTGAACGGGCGTCAATAACCTTTGCATAAGAAGCGAAAAGCTGGTTTGCAAGGGGAGAGTGGTCTGCTCTTGTGTAGCCGTCACCGATACCGTCTTTCATCAAACGGGAAAGAGAGGGCAATACATTAACAGGCGGATAAAGTCCCTGTCCTTGTATGTTACGGTCAAGAACAATCTGACCCTCAGTAATATATCCCGTAAGGTCGGGGATAGGATGAGTAATATCATCGTTAGGCATTGTTAAAATTGGAATCTGAGTAACAGAACCCGAATGGTTTTTAATCATACCTGCACGCTCATAAAGAGAAGCAAGGTCGGAATATAAGTAACCGGGATATCCCTTTCTGCCGGGAATTTCACCTTTAGATGAACTAAATTCTCGAAGTGCCTCGGCATAAGAAGTCATATCTGTCATAATAACAAGAATGTGCATATCAAGCTCAAAAGCGAGGTATTCAGCAATAGTCAAAGCACATCTTGGAGTAAGCGTTCTTTCAATAATAGGATCGTTAGAAAGATTTAAAAGCATTACTACATGAGAAAGTACTCCGCTTTCTTCAAAGGATTTTCTGAAATAGTCTGCAACGTCTTTCTGAACGCCCATAGCCGCAAATACAACGCCGAAGTTACTGCTGTCAGCACCTGTAATTTTAGCCTGTCTTACAATCTGAACAGCTAAATCGTTGTGTTTCATACCTGAGCCTGAAAAGATTGGGAGCTTTTGACCTCTGATAAGAGTCATAAGAGTATCAATAGATGAAATACCCGTATTAATGTAGTTTTTAGGATAAACACGGGAAACAGGATTAATTGGCGTACCGTTAATATCCGCCTTTTTAACAGGGAAGATATCTCCCAAACCGTCAATAGGTCTGCCTGCACCGTCTAAAACTCTACCCATAATTTCAGGGGACAAAGGCATTTCCATAGGATGGCCGGTAAGTCTTGTTTGAGCATTTTTAAGGCTTATTTGTCTTGTGCCTTCAAATACCTGAACAACAATTCGCTCACCCTCAATCTGAACAACACGGCCTTGTCTTGTAGTTCCGTTTTCAAGCTTAATGTCAACAATTTCCTCATAGGAAACGCCCTTTACACCGTCAATAACAATCAGAGAGCCGTTAATTTCCTTAACGCCTACATATTCTATAATCATTGCGTTTCCCTCCTTATTGCATTATTGAGTCAAGCTGTTTGTCGATATCTGCAATGTATTCGTCAAACATTTCAGGCTTGGTGTTTGGAATATCATATTTCATTTTTGTAAGTTTATCAAACAATCCAAGTTGCAGAATTTTAGAAATAGGAATTTCCGCAGAAATAATCTTTTTAGATTTTTTATGCATATGAAGTATGGTTTTCATCATCAGTCTTTGTTTTTCAAGGGGAACATAGGTATCATCAGCGTGAAAAGCGTTTTGCTGTAAAAATCCAACACGAATAACTCTTGCAGTTTCAATTACAAGCTTTTGATCGTCAGGCAATACATCTGAGCCGATAAGCTTAACAATTTCCATAAGCTGATTTTCTTCCTGAAGCAATGCTGCAATTTTTGTACGGTATTTTACAAAATCCTCACCCTGATTTTCTTCAAACCAAGGGTCAAGGTCATTAAAATATTCACTGTAGCTGTCAATCCAGTTAATTGCAGGATAATGACGGGCATAAGCAAGAGATTTATCAAGTGCCCAGAAGCATCTTGTGAAACGCTTGGTGTTTTGAGTAACAGGCTCGGAGAAGTCAGAACCTTGGGGAGATACTGCACCAATAAGTGTTACAGAACCCTCAGATTCGCATAGAGATGTAATTCTTCCTGCTCTTTCGTAAAATTCAGCAAGTCGAGAGGGAAGATAAGCAGGGAAACCTTCCTCCGCAGGCATTTCTTCAAGTCGTCCTGAAATTTCTCTTAAAGCCTCCGCCCAACGGGAGGTAGAGTCAGCCATCATAGCAACATGATAGCCCATATCCCTGTAATATTCAGCAAGAGTAATGCCTGTATAAATTGAAGCTTCACGAGCGGCAACAGGCATATTTGAAGTATTGGCAATAAGAACGGTTCTGTCGGTCATAGGTCTTTGAGATTTAGGGTCAATAAGCTCTGAAAATTCGTCAAGAACCTGACTCATTTCATTACCGCGTTCACCGCAGCCTACATAAATGATAATATCAGCGTCACACCATTTTGCAAGCTGATGCTGGGTCATAGTTTTACCTGTGCCGAATCCGCCCGGAATTGCCGCCGCACCGCCTTTTGCAATAGGAAACAGGGTATCAATAACTCTCTGTCCCGTAATAAGGGGAACAGTAGGAGAAAGTCTTTCTTTAACAGGTCTTGAGGTTCTAATAGGCCATTTCTGACAAAGAGTAAGGTTGTGTAGAGCGCCTAAATCATCTTTAATTACGGCAATTGTATCAAAAAGTTTGTATTTGCCGTTTGGCATAACCTTAGTAACAACACCATTTAAATCAGGATGTACCATAAGCCTGTGTTCAATAATAGGAGTTTCAGGCAGGGTAGCGTAAATATCTCCGCCTTTTAATTCATCACCAACTTTTATTTTTAAGGTAACATCCCATAGCTTTTCATCGTCAAGAGCAGATACAGCTGAACCTCTGCTGATAAATGCTCCTGCCTGCTCTTCAATAGCCGCAAGAGGTCTTTCAATACCATCAAAAATATTATCAATGATTCCCGGTCCTAAAAGAACATTCATAGGTGCGCCGGTACCCTCAACAGGGTCTCCGGGTTTTAAGCCTGTTGTTTCTTCGTAAACCTGAATTGTAGTGGCTTCGTCAGTAATTCCGATGATTTCGCCTACAAGCTTTTCTTTTCCCACATAAACCATTTCCATCATCTGAAACTCAGTAGGACCTTTTACTGTAACAACCGGACCGTTGATACCAAAAATTTTATAGTTATTCATATGTAAAACCATCTCTTTTTCTGCAATTAAAGTTAATTAGACTACCTTTAAACCGGAGTTTTCGGTAAACCATTGTCTTTGATCCTGAAGCTTGCTGTCTAAGGTTTCGTCAGCAATAATATTCATTTCCTCACAGTAAACCTTAATTCCGCCGATTTTAATTTCAGGAGTTGCTTTAACCTGAGTTTCTCCGCCGAAACAATCCTGAAGCTGATTTGCAAAATTTCTGTCTTTTTCGTTAATGTATATAATACAACTTTTATTGCCAAAAAGCTTTGCGATATTTTGTGCCTGTAGGGTAAGCTTGTTTTTATATTCCTCAGTAGAAGTATAAGCAATAAGCTTCTCAGTAGTTTTATCAAAAACAGTCTGCATCATTTTTGCTCTTTCAAGAAAAAGTTCGTCCTGACTTTCCTTTTCTTTTTTAGCAAACTCTCTTGTAATAACTGTTTTATTGTTTTCCATTTCTTTGTGGATAATATCGTAAGCTGCTTTAAGACCTTCATCCTCGGCTTTTTTCATTTCTTCAGCCTTAAAGGTTTCAATTTCCTGCTGCATATCCTGCTTTTGCTTATCAGCATATTTTTGAATGGCATTTAAAAAGTTATTTGTTTTGGCATCATTCATATAAATACCCTCTTAATCTTAGTTTATGCAATATTTTTTAATCGAGATTAACTCCGATAGCATCCTGAACATACTTGGTAATACTGTCTTTAGTTCTGCCGTTGCCGTGTCTGTCAGGAATTTCAACAATAAGCGGTTGTTTTCTGTTAAGCTTTAAATCGTAAATAAGTTCCGGACAAAGAGTTACAAGCGTTTCTGTCATAAGTATAACTGCAACATCAGGCATATCCATAGCCTTTTGAAGCTCAGCTCTAACTTCTTCATCTTTATGGACAACAACGCCTTCAATTCCTGCAAGGCGCATACCCATCAATGTATCAACATTGTCACTGATAAGATAAAATTTCATATTAACATATCCTTACAGATTGTTTTAATGTAATTAGCCTAATTGTGAAAGAATCATAATAGAGATAAGCAAACCGTAAAGCGCACAGCCTTCGCCAAGAGCAACGAAAATCATAGATTTACCGAAGTTTTTAGGATCTTCACTTGTAGCGCCGATAGCCGCAGGAGCAGCACCGCCAACGGCAATACCGCCGCCGATACAGGAAAGACCTGTTGCAATACCTGCACCGATTAAACCGAAGCCTAAATCTCCGCCTGTTGAAGCCGTTGTTTCAGCAGCGTTTGCAAAGATAGGGAAGATGAAGCAAAGAGCAAATACAGCGCAGAAAGAAGCAAGCTGCATATATACGGTTTTTTTAGGGCTTTTACCTTTTTGGAATGCCTTTGTTGCAATAACAACAGAAAGAACAAGAAATACTACAGGTAAAGCTAACAATAAAAAATCAAAAATAGTCATAATAAATTCCTCCAATAAAAATATTTTTAACTTTTTTATAAGAACATATTAAATTAATATTTAATATAAATTATATAGATTACGAGTTTTTATTTTGAAGTCTGATTGGCTCATAGGGTCTGCCGTCGCCGATATAAAAACGGCTGAACATTTCATAATATTCAAGTCTCAATACCTGAATTGCAACAAGAAGTGCTTCAAGTCCCAATACAAAGAAGTTACCAAGTACAACAATGACCCAATATGCAGGTCCTCCGCACATTTCTGCAAGTACAAACACAACCTGCATCATACCTGCGTGAACAAGAACGAAAGCGCCAACTCTCAGAAAGCTCATTGTGTTAGTAACATAGCTTAAAAGAACTTCAAAAAGTTCAAAGAAATTATCAACTAAAAATTCGCCCCATTTTTCAGGCTTCCAGTTTTTGTTTCCGTTTGCAAGTTTAATAAGAGGTTCTCTTAAATAAAGCAGTAAAAGGGGTAAAATAATCAATAATAATACATATGGTAAAGTAAGAACAGGAATACCTAAAAGCAACTGACATACAATGCCTGCAACTAAAGCACCGTAAAAAACTATACCGCATATTCCGTTTACACCGAAAATAGCTTCTCCTATATTTTTCTGCTTAAAGGAAGAGTAAACTCCAAGTATCATTGCAACAATCAAAAGAGTAATACCGATTCCTACAGCTGAATAAATGATCGTGTTTGTCATAGAGGGTTCCATAACTTCAATAGGTTTTTCCTCTAATCCAAATAAAGCGTTATATATTGGGTCAAGCAGATGTTCATATCCGAAAACACTTCCGAATACGCATCCGAACAATGCTGATGTTATACCGCAGGGGACAAGAATTTTACCGATAGCCATTTTTTTAAGCTTCCACATTAAAAAGCCTGCAATACTCAACACAATTCCATGACCTAAATCAGCAAACATTATTCCGAAAAGAACAACATAAGTTAATGCAACAAAGGGGGTAGGATCGATTTCGTTGTATCTGGGAGTGCCGAACATTTCGGTGTAAAACTCAAATGGTTTTGTAAGGAAGTTGTTTTTTAACTTAACGGGAGGGGAATGTCTTAACTCCTCTTTTCCGTTTGAAAGTTCAACTTCAATGCTTTCTATGCCGTTAAGGTTTTTTACCAATCCTTCAACATCTTTGTCGGGCACCCAGCCTACAATACAAAAGCCTTGCTTTTTATGCTGTAAAGCCTTTCCCTTAATTACAGAGAAAAGGTTGAGTTCTTCAAGTTTAGTATAATATTTTAATATACTCTCTTTATTATCAGCCTTGTATTTTTCAAGTCTACCTTCGGCAATTTTTAATTTGCTTTCATAAGAAGGCAGGTCGTATATTAACTTCTGATGAAAATTCTCGGGCGTATCTTCAAGCCCTGTAATATCACACTGTTCAAAATAAAGACCGGAGAAAATCCTGTTAATGTCCTTTTCTTTATTAAGAGGAGTAATATAAACACCCCAGAGATAATTTGCTTCTTCAGAGCAAACAAAGAAATTGACAAAAGGATTATTTTCATAGTTGGAAAGCTTGTTATAACTTGATTTTGGAAGCCTTCCGAAATAAGCCTTAACATATTTACAGGTCAGCAGAGATTCTATTTTAACATCAAGCCCTATAAAATGTTCGGATTGAAGGATATTCTGTTTACACTCATTAACCTTCATTCTGGCATGTGCCACATCGTCAATCAATGCACCGATTTCTTGAGAAACCTTATTAACATAAACCTTCAAAACATCATCAGTAGGATTAAAATCATCTACATCAACATAGCTTAAAGGGAATTTGGCGGCTTCAAGAGAAGCCTTTAATTCGCCTAAGATTTCGGCATAGTTGTTTTTGTTTGGTATATGCTGAAAGTTTTTTGTGTCAGAATAAAATTCTGCAACCTCGTCAGGATGAAAAACCTTGGATTTCCCTAAAATATCAACTACATTATTGAGGTATTTTGTAAGACCTACTATGCTTATAAGTTTAATATCAGCAACAGCCATATAAATCACCCCTTTTTAATAATATCATAAATCTCTGTATCAGTTCTGATAAATCAGCAGAGATTCTATTTTTTTACTGTCAACATTATATCTGGTTCCCTCGATAAGACAGGTAATGTTGGCAAGCTCAGTTTCGGTTGCAAACATATAAGCTATCATAACAGCCGCAGGACTGCTTGAATAATAAATATTTTTAACCGCATTTTTGTATTTAACCTTTTCAACAAGACTTCCTGTGTAAAAGTAGCTTGTCTTTTTAATATATACTCCCTGCTTAAAGGAACTCATTATAGAAAAAGCAGTCCTTGAATCTTCAGCATTGCACAGCTCGTCAATTTGATGTTTTTTAAGGGAGCCGAAGGGGAGAAGATTGTCCTTTATTTCTCCGGGAGACATATTATAATATTTTTTAAGTCTTATTATTCTGATAAAATTCTGATAATCAAGAATTGTGTTGAAAAAAGATAAAAGCTCGTTTTTTTCATTTTTAGGGCAGTTTTTTTCAATTCCGTTGTAAAGTCCTTTGAAAACAAAGGTGTAAAGCTCATTTTCAATTTCAGCAAGGGGAAGTCTGCCCACTTCGTCAGGTCTGTACTTAGAAAGAATAGAATAATAAGGAGATTTTTCAAGTACACCTAAAATATCATCATAATCTTTAGCTTTTGCAAGAAGCGTAAGATTTAAACTTGCGTGCTTTTCAAAATAAGCAGGAATAGTAAAAATAAATTCTTCTGCCGAATTGGAGTTGATAAGTGTAAGATAATCCATTAACAGCTTAACTTCAATTCTTCTTGTAATATAAGTAGAAAAAGTTGCACCGATGCTTGTTTCATAACTGCAAAGGGAAGAAAATTCATAGAAAAGCTTTTGCTGTAAAAGCTTTTCAAGCATACCTCTATGCACATCATGTTCGTTAACTTCTTTAAGAGCAGTTCCATAGTGTGTATAGCTTTTTAAATAAGACATAACCTCAGCAACAGATTTGCACCCTAAAAGATTTTTATAATCTTTTGCTTTGAGCCTTTTTCCGTATTTGGCTCTTGCTTTAGCCATTACTGCATTTGATGTGCTGTTAGCCATTACACACACCTCCCATATTATTTTGGTTTGTGTATATTTATTCTGTTACTCGTTCAAAAAGCTCCTGAACCCATTTATCACAGTTTGAGTCAAATTGCTCTTTGAGTTTTAACATCATTTCCTTGTGCTTTTCAGTAGCCTTTGCAAGATTTTCATCAGCCTTTTGCCTTGCAAGCTCGTCATTTTTCTTTGCTCTTATTCTTGCTTTTTCAATGTAATCATTATAGACTTTTTGTCTTTGAGCCTCAATTTCTTCCTTAATGTTTATTTTTTCCTGTTGTGTTTGTGCTTCAAGTTCTCTGGCCTTTTCGTCCATTTCCACAACTTTTTTAATCATATCTTCCACAAAAACACCTCCAAATAAGATAAAGATAAATATGAAAAATACAATAAAATATATCAGAAAATCAATTCTTTAGTGCTTGTAAAGGAGAAGGCAGTCTTCCGCCTCTTTGAATAAACTCTTTAGGAGAACCCTCTCTGATAGGCATTATTGGAGCAGTTCCTAATAAACCGCCGAATTCAAGAGTTTCGCCTGCTTTTTTACCGATAGCAGGAATAAGCCTTACGGCAGTTGTTTTTGTGTTTACCATTCCAATTGCGGCTTCGTCGGCAATAATAGCAGAAATAGTTTCAGGGGTAATATCGCCCGGTACTGCTATCATATCAAGTCCCACAGAGCAAACAGAGGTCATAGCTTCCAGCTTTGTAATATCAAGAGTGCCTTTTTCTGCGGCGGCAATCATACCTGCGTCCTCAGAAACGGGGATAAATGCACCGCTCAGTCCTCCTACATGAGAAGACGCCATAACGCCGCCTTTTTTTACTGCGTCATTTAAAAGGGCAAGAGCAGCGGTAGTACCGTGACAGCCACAGCTTTCAAGTCCCATTTCTTCTAAAATATATGCAACACTGTCGCCAACGGCAGGAGTAGGTGCTAAGGATAAATCAACAATACCAAATGGAACACAAAGTCTTTTGGAGGCTTCTCTTGCAACCAATTGTCCCATTCTTGTAATTTTAAAGGCAGTTTTCTTAATCATTTCTGCCATTTCGGCAATGTCCTTGCCGTGACCGTCCTTTGCAAGAGCGGCTCTTACAACACCCGGACCGGATACACCTACATTTATTACGCAGTCAGCTTCACCTACACCGTGAAAAGCACCTGCCATAAAAGGGTTATCCTCGGGAGCGTTGCAAAAAACAACAAGCTTTGCAGCACCTATGCAGTCTCTGTCAGCAGTTTTAACAGCGGTATCTTTAACTATTTTACCCATCATTTTAACTGCATCCATATTTATACCTGCTTTAGTAGAGCCAACGTTTACGGAAGAGCAAACCTTTTCCGTAACGCTCAGCGCCTCAGGGATACTTTCAATTAAAGCATAATCGCCTGCGGCAAAGCCCTTTTGAACCAAAGCAGAATAACCGCCTATAAAGTTTACACCTAAAGTATCGGCGGCCTTGTCAAGAGCCTTTGCAAATTTAACAACATTTTTGCTCTGGCATGGAGCGGCAACCATACCGATAGGGGTAACGGAAATTCTCTTGTTAATAATCGGAATACCGTATTCCTTTTCAATATCTTCTCCTGTTTTAACTAAATCCTTTGCATATCTGCAAATTTTATCGTATACCTTATTTGCAGACTTATCAATATCTTCATCAAGACAATCAAGTAGTGAAATTCCCATAGTAACAGTACGCACATCAAGGTTTTCATTGTCAATCATATTGATAGTTTCAAGAATGTCTTTTGTTTCTAACATTAAATCAAAATCCTTTCAATTCGCTATAATTTAACAATAATCAAATTTTATGCATACTGTTAAAAATATCTTCATGCATAATATGAACTTTGGTGTTGGTTTGTTCACCAACTTGATTAAGATTGTTTTTAAGCTGTTCAAAGCTGACATTAGATTTTTCAATCTCCACCAGCATAATCATAGCAAACATATCCTGAAGTACACTCTGAGTAACCTCAACAACATTTACTCCAACTTCAGCACAGGCACTTGAAACCTTAGCAAGAATTCCCACACTGTCCTTACCTATAACTGTAATAACTGCTTTCATAAATCCTCCTATTTATCCATAATAATGTAAAAAATACTTAGTATTATTATAATTCAATTAATTTGCAAAGTAAAGTAAAATCTAACATAAAAAAGAACAAAAAATTTAAGTTAAAATTATTGATAAATATAATTATGTTGATAAAAACAACCTTTCTTAAGAGGTTATATTAAAATTTTTTGAAGACAGTAGGGGCGACCCTTGCGGTCGTCCGCTAATAAAAAATGTATAATTGTATTTTCGGACAACCGCAAGGGTTGTCCCTACACTGTATTCTAAAAGTTTCTGATATTAAAATAAGATAGATTATCTTGCATAATAATTATTTATACAGTCAGAAAAACAAAAAAGGCAGAGAAGCCGTATCCGAGCCTCTCTGCCAAAAGCATTATACATCTGTTAAATTAATTTTGCAAGTTCCTTTATATAATCTTTCAAATTTTCTTTTGTTTCAGGGTGTTCAAGACCTATTTCAATGCATGCTTGAAGAATACCGAACTTATTGCCCATATCGTATCTTTTACCCTCAAATTCAACTGCTGTCATACCCTTTGTAACAGCAATCTCACGCATTGCGTCGGTAAGCTGGATTTCTCCGCCGATGCCCGGTTTTGTGCGTTCCAGAATTTCAAAAATTTCAGGGGGGAGAACACATCTGTCCAGAATGGAGTAAAGGGATAATACTGCTTCCTTAGTCTGAGGCTTTTCAATCATATCAGTACATTTAAAAACATTGTCGTGTAAGTTCTCAACTTTGAGAGAACCGTACTTGTGAATTTCACTTTCAGCAACTTTTTTAACTCCTAAAACACCCTCGCCGAATTCACCGTAAACGTCAATAAGCTGTTTTATAGCAGGAGTTTTGCTGTGGATAATTCCGTCTCCGTACATAACTGCAAAGGGCTCGTTGCCTACAAAGGATTTCGCTCTTAATACGGCATGTCCCAGACCTTTCATTTCCTTTTGTCTTATAAAGGTAATATTGGCCATATCGGCTATATTTTTTACATCTTCCAATGCATCTGTTTTATTGCCTTTTTTGAGTATTTCTTCAAGCTCTGGAGAACGGTCAAAATGATCCTCCATTATGCCTTTTCCTCTGTTTGTAATAATCAGAATATCTGTAATTCCAGCATTAACGGCTTCTTCTACAATATATTGAATTGTCGGTTTGTCAATAACGGGGAACATTTCCTTAGGCATAGCCTTTGTAGCAGGCAAGACTCTTGTTCCGAAGCCAGCCGCAGGGATAACTGCTTTGGTAATTTTCATTTACTTTCCTCCTGTTTAGATTTTTATATTAAATAAAGAAGTATGGAATATAATTGATAAACATATAACAAATAAATACAACAACGGCAATTTTAAAATTCAAACCGCCTTTTTCTTTAATTTTCTTATTTATTTCCTGTTCACTAAGTTCAGTTTCGGTTTTTATTTTTTTAATTTTATTAATACAATCTTTAAAGTATGCTTTATTTGTAATACATCCTGCAATAATCATAAACGGAAATCTTAATGAAGATAATATCAACGGTAAATAGAAAATTATTTGTTTTTCAAATGGGAGCAGAGAAATATTGTCAACAATCTGTCTGGAAGATTCCATAATACTGTTAGTTTCAATATTTTTTGATGCACTTTCAAGAATTTCATACCAACCGAATACAGGCAATGTCTGAATTATAAGGGCGGCTAAAATAAGACCTCCCACAATAATTGTAAAAATTGTTCCTAATTTATACATTTTGCGGTAGAGCATATAACCGCCTGTAAATAAAAATGCTGAAAAATTAAAGCGTGATTTGTTGTTATCTCTGATATTTGCAAATATTCTTAAAAAGTAAGGTGTATTAGTCTGAATATATTTTGCCGCTTCACCGGCAGTAACGCCGTCGTCGATTTCTTCCTTGGGATTCATTCCTGCCATAGGGTCAAAGCTGATACCCATTCCAAAGGGTGATGCACCCCCTTGATTTTGATAAGTCGAGCTTGTCTGCTGAAAATTAAGAGGAGCACCGCATTTGTTGCAATAAAAAGCGGCCGGTGGATTAACAGTTCCGCATTTTTGACATTTACTTGATTGAGCATAACTGTTTTCGTACTCCTGAGCAGATTGATTCTGAGCCTCTTTTTCTTTTATATATTCATCGTAGTCGAAGTTTTCTTTATGTTTGCCTTCAAAATAGCAATGACCCGATTCCTCATAACACTCTCTGTGATGAGGAGCACCGCAAATAGGACAAACAACAATATCATCATCACTTTCAAGAGGTGTGTTGCAGGCAGGGCATTTTAAACCGTTGAATTCCATAAAATACTCCTTAAAATAATATATTTTTACTATTATAACAAGATATAGCAAAAAAATCAATCAGATATAAAAATACAAATTTAATATGTGTTAAAAAGATAAATTTACACTTTTTATAATTACATAGAAGAATTATTGTATTTAAAAAGTAATTATCAAACTTAAAATAAGGCGTATAAGCCAAAAAACAGTTTACATTTTTTTACTGATTTGATATAATAAAATTTAGATTTTTAATTCATATAGAATATATTCAGAAACAGGAGAGAAATTTATGGTTCAATTCGAAGAATTACTTTTAAGACTTCAAGGGTCAAAGCCTGATATTGACGACCTTGCCGATGCTTTGGGTCTTAAAGCAATGATGTCAGAGATAGAACAGCTTGAGTTAAAAGCAACTGAACCGGGATTTTGGGATAATGTAGAAAATTCACAAAAGATTCTCCAAAAGACAGGTTCACTTAAAGAAAAGGTTGAGTCATATAATAAATTAGTTGAAGCTTATGAAGACGCACAGGCATTAATTGAACTGGCAAATGAAGAAGAGGACTTAACTCTTTTAGAGGAAGCTGAAACAGAAGTAACAAATGTAGAAACAGAGCTTGCAAAGCAAAGACTTCAGACATTGCTCACAGGCGAATACGATAAAAATAACGCTATTCTTACATTCCACGCAGGTTCAGGCGGAACAGAAGCTCAGGACTGGGCAGAAATGCTTTACAGAATGTATACAAGGTGGGCGACAGCACATAACTTTAAGGTGAAAGAGATAGATTATCTTGACGGCGACGAGGCAGGACTCAAATCAGCAGTTTTACTGGTTGAAGGTGAAAATGCATACGGCTACCTAAAAAGCGAAGCAGGGGTACACCGTCTTGTTAGAGTATCTCCCTTTGACAGCGCAGGCAGACGTCATACAAGCTTTTCTTCACTGGAAGTAATGCCGGAAATTGATGATAATATTAAAATAGATATTAACCCTGACGATATTAAAATGGATGTTTACCGTGCAAGCGGTGCAGGCGGACAAAAGGTAAATAAAACCTCATCTGCCGTAAGACTTACTCATATTCCCACAGGAATCGTAGTAGCAAGTCAGGTTGAAAGAAGCCAGTACCAAAACCGTGACGTAGCTATGAAAATGCTTATGTCAAAGCTTATGGAAATCAAAGAGCGTGAGCATCTTGAGAAAATAGAAGATATAAAAGGCGTACAAAAGGAAATTACATGGGGCAGTCAGATAAGAAGCTATGTATTTATGCCCTATACTCTTGTAAAAGACCATAGAACGAACTTTGAATCAGGAAACATTAACGCAGTAATGGACGGCGACCTTGACGGCTTTATAAATGCATATTTAAAGGCAGCAAGTCAAGGTGCTATTGAGAGCAACTAATATATTATGATAAGGACTTGATAGAATGAAATATTTTGTTATGTTATGTGACGGTATGGCTGATGAACCGTCAGAAAAGTTAGGTGGCAAAACACCGATGATGCTTGCCTATAAGCCGAATATGGATATGCTTGCCTCAAAAGCAGAGGTAGGAATTGTAAAGACAGTTGCAGAGGGCTTAAAGCCCGGAAGTGATGTTGCAAACCTTTCCGTATTAGGCTATGAGCCTGCTAAATATTACAGCGGACGTTCACCGTTAGAGGCCGCAAGTATAGGAATTGATTTAAAGGATACTGATGTTACTTTAAGATGTAATCTTGTAACACTTTCCGATGAAGAAAACTATGAAGATAAAAAAATGGTAGATTATTGCGGCGGCGATATATCAACAGAAGAAGCAAGAGAGCTTATAAACTATGTTCAGGAAAAGTTAGGTAATGATACATTCCGCTTTTATCCCGGAGTATCATACCGTCATTGTCTTGTGTGGGATAAGGGCAACCCGCATCCCGGTACATTAACTCCGCCTCACGATATTCCCGGAAGAGTGATAAAAGAGTATGTTCCCACAGGCGATTATACATCAGAGCTTTATGATTTAATGAAAAAAAGCTATGATTTGCTGAAAGACCATCCTGTAAACCAAAAGAGAATTGCAGAGGGTAAACGTCCTGCAAATTCCTGTTGGTTTTGGGGAGAGGGTACAAAACCTCTTCTTGACAGCTTTGAGGGTAAATTCGGCAAAAAAGGCAGTATGATTTCGGCAGTTGACCTGTTAAAAGGTATTGCAATTTGTGCAGAAATGAAAAGCGTAGATGTAGAAAATGCAACAGGTTATATTGATACAAATTTTGAGGGTAAATGCAAAGCTGCAATTGAAGAATTTAAATCGGGACAGGACTTTGTATATGTTCATGTAGAAGCTCCCGATGAATGTGGACACAGGGGAGAAGCAGAGAATAAAATCAAGGCGATTGAGCTTATTGATAAAACAATTTTAGGTCCTGTAGTTGAATTTTTGAAATCATATGATGACTTTGCAGTTCTTGTATGCCCTGACCACCCAACGCCTTTAAATATTCAAACCCATACATCAACCCCCGTACCGTATTTAATTTATAACAGTAAAGATGAGCTTGACAGCAAAGTAGAAAGCTTTAACGAAGATACGGCAAAAGCAACAGGTAACTACATTGAAAAAGGCTTTACAATGATGGATTATTTCCTTTCAAAGTGATTTATTCTTTTGCATAAATAAGACATATTTTAGCAATATAATTAAAATCCTTTTAATATAATATGGTATAACATATTTTTAGGAGGATTATTTTGAACGAATTTATTTTTGTTGTAATTATAGCATTTTTTCTAACAATAGCAGGAATACTGATTTATTTTATTTCCAAAAAATTAGTAGTTTTTACGTATTCAAAAATAAAGACATTTTTACAAAAACACATAGTTATAGGAAGAACAAAATAAAAGCGGCATTGTAAACCAATGCCGCTTTGTTACTTATACTAAACACTAATAAAAAACAGACAGTCTTTTCGGAATATTTTGCATTGTACTTTGTCCTGTATCATCGCAAGGCGACAGCCTTGCTGCGGTACAGTTCGCGTACAACACAAAATCTTCTCGAAAATACAATCCACTTTTTATCAGTGTTTAGTATTAAACATGAAATGAATTATTCCAATTCTAATGCTTCCTTTAGTGCATTTGCCAACTGATCGGGACAAGATGTACCTCTTCCTCTGCAATCAATGCCTTCAAGTCTTTCAATAGCGTCCTCTGCATCCATTCCCACTACAAGCTTGCAAATACCCTGGGTGTTTCCGTTGCAGCCTCCTGCAAATTCAGCACTTTTAATAATACCGTCTTCAATTTCAACCTGAATTTCTCTTGCACATACTCCGCGGGGTATATATGTATATGTCAAAACAATCACCTTTCCTTTCAATAACTTTATTAGTATATTACCATATAATTCATATAAAATAAAGTCCTAAAAAAATTTTAATTTTCTTTTATGTTATGTTGTTTTTTGAAAGTTTATGTTATATTATATTGTATATATAATTTATTACTAACCTCAGTATGAATCTTTTCAATCTCTAAACTGAGATTAATAAAAGATAGGATGATTTTAATGTCGTTTAAAATAAATTTGGGTAATTGGAGTTCAATATTTCCCGTCCCCACAAAGGTAGCGGAAGAAAAGCTTAAGCTTAGCAGTGCTTCTCAGCTTAGAGTGCTGTTATATGTGCTTGCTCATAATAATATAAATTTAACAAATGAAGAAATCGGACAGGCGCTTTCTATGCATAAAGAAGATGTTAATGACGATCTCAAGTATTGGGTAGAGGAAGGAATTTTATCATTTGATAATAACGAATATTCACCCTCAAATAAAAAGCTATCGGAAAGCAAAGCGGAGGTTGCTGTTTCCCGAAATGAAAATCAGGATGATAATATAAGCAACGTAAATAATTCAAATAACGCAAATAATGTAATATCCACAAAACCTGTAAAAACCGTAATGCCCCGTGCTCAAAAGCCAAGCCATGCATTAATTGCTCAGCTTGTTTCAAGAGATAAAACACTTGTAGACTTGCTCAATGAAATTCAAATGTCATTAGGAAAAACCTTATCAAATTCAGATACGGCAACCATAGTATATTTATATGATACCTGCGGAATGTCAGCACCTGTAATAATGATGCTTGTTCAGTATTGCATAACAATAAATAAACCTAACTTGCGTACAATTGAAAGAATAGGAATTCAGTGGGCAGATGAGGGCGTAGAAACGGTGCTTGACGCAGAAAATAAAATTACCGAAGCTCGTCAGTCAAGTCTTGATTTTTCAAAGGTTTCATCTGTATTTGGAATTCATAATGCAGGCACTCCGTCAACAAAACAGCTTGCTTATGCTAAAAAGTGGGTATCGGAATGGAATTTTTCCGATGAAATGCTCAGAGAGGCATACGAAAGATGTCTTGATACAAAAGGCGAGATGAAGTTTTCTTACATAGACGGAATTTTAAAACGCTGGTATAATGAAGGCATAAAGAGTATTTCAGGTATAGAAAATAAACCTAAACAGTTTAAAACTTCTTCTCAAAATAAATCACAGCCAAAGGCTTCACGGCTTGAGCAAAAGCCGTCTTACGATATTAACGAACTTGAAAATATGAGCTTTTTTGATGAAAACTGATAGAGGTGCTATATGAGTTACAGTAAACAAATATATACTCAGGCAATGGATTTAATAAACAGCAGAAGATTAAATGCTGAAAAGGACGCTGAAATAAAGCAGACTGAAATTTATAAAGCCGACCCTGAAATTGAAAGAATAAATAAGGAAATATCAGCGTCGGGAATAGCTGCGGCAAGAGCAGTTTTTTACGGAAAAGACGTAAATGAGGAAATGGGAAAGCTGAAAATGAAGAATCTTGCTTTGCAGGACGAGCTTAAAGGCAGACTTATTTCAAAAGGATATCCCGTAAATGCCTTAGAACCGCAATATACCTGTACAAAATGTAATGATACAGGATATTATGAAAAGGACAATAAAACCGTTGTCTGTGATTGCCTTAAAAATGCTTTGATTAAATGCACCTGTGATGAGATTAACGCAAGCTCACCTCTTTCACTTTGTACATTTGAAAGCTTCTCACTGTCAAATTATGATATGGATGTTAGCGAAAATTCTTCCTCACCCTATGAAATTATGAGTAAAATTCTTAATTTCTGTATTCAGTATGCAAATGGATTTAATGCTAATTCAAAAAGCCTTTTGCTAAGAGGTGCAACAGGACTTGGTAAAACTCATTTAAGCCTTGCAATTGCTAATGAAGTTATAAATAAAGGGTATAGCGTAATTTATGTTTCAGCGCCTACCATTTTGTCAAAGCTTGAAAAACAGCATTTTTCAAACGATTATAACAGCGAAGAAGAAACACTCAATGCACTTTTAGAGTGTGATTTGCTGATTATAGACGATTTAGGAACAGAATTTGTGAATAATTTTTCTGTTACAGAAATTTATAATATATTCAATTCAAGATTATTACAGGGAAAACCGGTTATAATAAATACCAATCTTACCTTAAAGGAAATAGAAAGCAATTACTCGCAAAGATTTCTTTCAAGGCTTGTAGGCTGTGCCATAAGACTTGATTTTCTCGGCAGAGATGTCAGAACAATTGACAGAAATAAGAAAAACTTTTAAAAAAATTGCTTTTTGCTATTGACTTTTTTGGAAAATATTATATAATAAATAACGTTGCACACAATGTGCATACAATGAGGAATAGTGTAACGGTAGCACGACAGACTCTGACTCTGTTTGTTGGGGTTCGAAT
>JAFLSJ010000089.1 GCA_022511005.1 Ruminococcus sp. | reverse complement strand
CCTTTGCAGAATTTGTGGAAGATTCCCTTTCTCGCAGGGTAGGATACTTATCGGCAATTCCGGCTACCCCCTTTCGGGAAATTTGGACAATTACATAAAAACACCTTTCACTTAAAGGACAAAATTGATTAAAAAAACAGGTAGTTTTCAAAAAAATTATTTTGAAAATCTCAAAGTTTGTTATATAGATATAAATTCCTTAAATCACTTTTGTACAAAATCATGCAGACATAAAAAACAGCCCCTTTCATAAGATTTGGAGATGAGCAGCAGACTCTTGACGGAACTTTGGAGTTGTAAGAATATCAGAGGATTATCAGGGAGTAAAACTGTTTCATGGTGGGGTAAACGGCAGCAAATCAGCGGTAAACGGTATTGTGATATTAAACTAATTGTGATATAATGGAATCAAATACTTTTGCGGGGTAATAATATGAATCTTAAAATTGCTGTTTGTGATGATGAGAATATTATAATTGACGACATTATATCAAAGCTTCAAAACGGGCGCAACGAATACGAAATAGTGCGTTATAATTCCGGTGATGATCTGATAAAGTCAACTCCTGATTTCAATATATTGTTTCTCGACATAGAAATGCCGGGAATAAGCGGAATGGAAACTGCCGCCCTGCTGCGTGAAAAAAGCTATGATGGAATAATTATTTTTCTCACAAGTCATACCGAATTTATGCCTGATGCTTTTAAGGTGAAGGCTTTCAGATTTCTGGATAAGCCTATAGATACAGAAAAATTCAACGAGGCTTTTTCTGCTGCCGAAAGGGAAATTCTTGATACAGAGCATATTCTGATAAACGAAAAAGGCAAATCAATTTATATGAAGCTGACAGATGTAGTTTATCTTGAAGCTTACGGCGACGGAACATATATATACGATAAAAACAAAAATGTCTACGATACAGATAAACCGCTTAAATACTGGAAGGAACAGATCGGCACAGAGCATTTTTTTCAGATCCACAAATCGCTTATCGTTTCTCTGATGTATATTTCTGATTTTTCAAAAGACGGAACAGTAACGGTAAATCATTATTCAAAACAGCTTACTCTGTCAAGACGAAACGCTTCCGCTTTCAAAGCAGTATTTTTTGAATACATCAAAAAACACGCAAGAGCAATGTGAGGTGGATAAAATGTTAAAAGCCATAGCATATGAATTTCTTGTTTTTCTTATCGAATTTATTAAACTGTTTCCCCTCATGTATATTGTGCTGCAATTCAAATTAAAACCTATCAAGCAAATACTGATTTATTTTTCCGCAGCACTGATTCTGATCGCCGTTTTCTGCCTCTTGCCTGTTAATGAATTCGTGCCGCTAAGCTCATATACTTGTGTTGTTTTTACAATATTGATCTTATCGGGTAAAAGAAAAACAATGTACACTATTGTTACATATACAGGGATATCTATGCTTGATATGCTTGTAGTTTCTGTTATGCTTCTGTTTGACGATTATAATATTAATATATTGGAAGAAAAAGGACTGGATCATATACTTTCAAATTCAATAAGTATATTTTTTGTTATTATTATTTCAGTTTTTTCAGTTATAAACAGAAAGCGTAACATTTATCGTGAAAATGAACGTATTGGTGTCTCTTACTTAATACTTATTCTGCTTGGCGAGATATCTATCGGGGGATTTATAACAGTACTTCTATACATTGATGGAAAAGGCAACATATTTTCGGTGTTGGTAGGTATCAGCGGGATAGTATTTTTAGTTTTATCTGTTGTTATGATAGTAAACTATACGTCAAAAAATCACTATAAAAATATATCCGAGATCAATGAAAATCTTTTAAAAAGTCAGGAGAATTACTACACAATGCTTCTGCAAAAGGACAGGGATACTATAAAATTCCGGCATGATATAAGCAATCATATCAACTGTATGTATCTGCTTTTTGAAAATGGTCAGTATGATGAGCTGAAAGAATATTTTGATAAAATAGGCGCGTCGCTTTCCGAACTTCGCCCTGCAATTCAGACAGGAAACGATATGGTCAGCGCTATTCTGAATGATTCTGCAAGCAAATATCCTTCGGTCAGATATGAAATAGATGGAAAAATGCCAAATGAGACCCGTTTGAATAATATGGACATATGCACTATATTTTCTAATTTGTTTGATAACGCTTTTAATGCCGCCAGCAAGTCGGAACAAAAGCTTGTTACGATTTCATTCAGATTTATCGGAGGAAATTTCTTTTGCGAAGTAAAAAACACCATAGATCACAAGGTTAGCGTAACAAACAATGAGCTTATAACAGAAAAAACAGATAAAGCCAATCACGGACATGGCACTTATAATGCACGGAACTGCGCTGAAAAGAACAACGGGGAAATCACATATTCCTGCGATGAAAAATACTTTTCTGCGGAGCTTGTTTTGCCAAGAATCTGAATTTGTCTGCCATTCACCGCCGAATAACTGCCGTTCACCGGGAACCTGTTGAAATTCAGATCGGCTTATGTTATAAATAAAACAGATCAGATTTGCAATGGGGGAAAATAATATGAAGCT
>JAFLSJ010000088.1 GCA_022511005.1 Ruminococcus sp. | reverse complement strand
CGAATAAAAAGAAGAGAATGCAGATTTTTTCAGAACTGTATGAATTTAACGAACAACTGCTTTTGACTTTGAAGTTTACAAGATCTTCGATAGATAAAATCGCCGAACCGTTCAAATTTATACCGGAAATACTCGAAGGTAAAGTTTTAATTTCAGGTGATGAAGGACAATTTTTAAAAGATTATGTGCAAAATTTGGGTAAAACGGACGCATTGTCGCAAGTGGATTACCTTAATGAGCGTAAATTGTTGTTAAAAAAATATAAGGACGACAGCTTTGCCGATTATAAAAAATATAGTTCACTTTATGTGAAAATATTTTTTCTTATAGGTGTTATGGTTGCTGTATTATTGGCGTAATGGACATAAGTATAATTTTTAAAATAGCCGTGGTCGGAATAATAGTTACGATAATATGCCAGGTTTTAAAGAAATCCGATAGGGACGATATTGCAACAATTGTTAGTTTGGTTGGACTGATAATTGTGCTGACGGTAGTCATTTCAATGATTGCAGACCTGTTTACGCAAATTCGTCAGTTGTTTGATATTTTCTGATGCTCATTTTAAAGCTCTGCATTATTGCGGCAATTACGGCAATTTGTGCTTTTATTCTTAAAAATAATAAGTCGGAACTTGTTCCGCTCTGTCTTATTGCAGGCGGAATAATTATGTTTTTGTATGCGTTTGATTACCTTACTCAAAGTATTGAATTCATTCGTAATTTTACCGAAAACACTCAAATTGATAATGAAATTATAAGAATAATATTTAAAATTATAGGAATAGGTTTTATGGTTGAAATTACTGCAAGCTCTGTAAAAGATCTCGGGTTTGAAAGCATATCGGACAAACTGATTCTCTGCGGTAAAATAATCATTTTTGTAGTTTCGGTTCCGATACTTAACAGCACCTATAAAATTATTGTATCACTTATTAATCTAATATGAAAAAGAAAGTTTTACTGCTTTTTATTATCGTCAGCGCAATCGTTCTTCTCTTTGCTTTAACGGGTACTTCCGTCTATGCGGAGGAGGAAGTGAATCTGAACGAGAACATTTCAAACCTTCTAAATGAGCTTGATTTGTCCGAATTGCAAAAGTATCTTGACGAAAATGAAGACAGCTTTCTCTATAAATACGGTAATACTGCCAAAGAAATTGTTGAATACCTTATTCACGGCAACTTAAACACCGATTACAGTGGATACTTAAACGAGTTATTAAATATACTTTTTAAAAACGTCATTTCGCTCATTCCTGCATTTGCAACTGTTGTTGCTATTGCATTGTTATCTGCAGTTGTAAGTGCTGCAGAGGGAAACATTCTTGGCAAATCAACTTCTAAAATAGTGCATTTGGCGTGTTATGCGCTGATTATTCTGATAATAGCTTCTATGCTGACAGGAATTATTGCCGATTGTATTGCCAGCATAAACCGGATTAAAAAACAAATTGAGATAATAACTCCGATTCTTGCTACATTGACGGTGCTTACGGGAGGGACAAGTTCGGCTGCTATTTATCAGCCGTCGGCAATTTTTTTGTCAGGCGGAGCGGTGGAGATAATAAGCGGTTTTATTTTTCCGGCAACCATTGCGGTCATAGTTCTGAATCTTTTATCAAAACTCAATCATCAAATGTCCTTTTCCGGGGTCACTACGCTCCTAAAAAGCATTATGAAATGGGTTATCGGCATAACTGTAACTGTTTTCAGTATATTTATCACTCTGCAAAGTTCGGCATCTTCACTTTTTGACGGCATATTTTTTAAAGCAACTAAATATGCCGTAAGTAACTCGGTTCCTATAGTGGGAAATTTTTTATCAAGCGGGTTCGATATGCTTATGTCCGCGGGAATACTGATTAAAAGTTCCGTGGGGATGTGCGGAATAATAATGCTGCTTTTTGAAGTCATAGGCCCCATCATTTTACTTGCTGCTTTTTCACTCATTCTTAAATTTGTCGGGGCAATAGTGCAGCCGATAGGTGAAGATACGCTGTTCAAACTTTTATCGGATCTTTCAAAAGATATAGAATATTTTATTGCAGGTCTGCTAACCGTAGCTTTTATGTATTCACTTATAATTATGCTGATAATAAATTCGGCAAATAGTTTTATATGAAAATATATTTGATTTCCGCAACGGCAGTAATTTTTCTGTCAGTTATAGTTTCACTCGTAATTCCCGAGGGAAAGTTAAATAAAACTATTGTGTTCATAATGCGTATGGCGTGTATCTTCGTGTTGATACAACCAATAACCGGAATATTCAAGATAAGCACAAGTGCGACCGATTCGGCATTTTTTGATTATGATTATATCTGTAAGGTGTATTCCGACAATCAGAGCGAACAGCTTGGAAAAATTATTTTAGAAAAATTTAATGTGGAAAGTGAATGTAATGTAATTATTGTGTATAAAGACGGAGAATTTACAGTGGAAGGAGTTAGCGTTCAAATAAATGAAGAAAATAAAGAAAAAATCGAAGATATTTATGAATATTTGGAGGAGCTGAAATATATAAATATATCAGTATATGCGAAAAGTGATTGATTACGTGAAAAAAA
>JAFLSJ010000087.1 GCA_022511005.1 Ruminococcus sp. | reverse complement strand
CCTACGACACTTCGGGTATGAACCGAATGCTCTAGCCAGCTGAGCTATTCCGCCAAATCTCACACAGACTAATTAAAGTCAGCGTGGATAATTATATTATATAATTTTACATTTGTCAATACTTTTTTTAAATATTTTAATTTCTTATTTTTCAGGATATTTTTATTTGACAGATTTACACTATTATAATAATATAGTTACACAAGGAGGCGTAATTATGTCAAGATATTATAATGAAATTCAAACATCTTATAACGTTCAGCAGGTTTCTGACATTACCTCAAGATATCTTGTTTCAGAGGGTTATAAATTAGTTGATTATAACGGTGAACAGGTTTGGAAAAAGGGCAACGGCTGGATGACTGCACCAAGCTATATTAAGATAAGCTACATAAACAACAAAGTTCAAATTGAAGCCTGGATTAAATTTGCTCTTCTGCCCTTTGTTTTCGTTGGTGAAATGGGTCTTAACGGCTTTTTCGGAGCTATTCCTAAAGGTGTTTTAAAAAGTAGAGTTGAAACGGTAATTCAACTTTTATCTTATCAGCAACAGGCACCTATTGCAAACTAAAACAAAACTAAATTCGGAAATAAGTTTATTAAACAACGGAAGCTGTCCTAAAATTTAGGACAGCTCCTTTTTAGTTTTATTTATTATAGAAATGCTGCACCGATAATTCCTGCGTCATTGCCAAGTTCACATGTGCAAACAAGTGTTTGTTTATTGTTATGCTTTGTGTAACGCTCTCTTTCGATTATAGTTCTTAAGGGTGTTAAGAGATTTTCGCCTTCATTAGAAATTCCCCCGCCGATACACAGTATATCAGGCTGGAAAATATTAATTGCATTAACAAGTCCGCAGGCAAGATAGCTGATATATGTGTCAACAACCTGTCTTGCGATTTCATCGCCCTCACGCATAGCCTTAAATGCTGTCATTCCGTTTACATTATTAATATCGCCGTCGCAAAGCTTAAACATATATGAGTAGTCGGGTTTTCCTCTTAATATAGCTTCTTTTGTAAGATTAATAAGACCTGTTGCAGAAGCATAAGCTTCCCAACATCCTCTTCTTCCGCAGGCACATTCCTTTCCGTCTTTAACTATTACCATATGTCCCATTTCTGCACCGGCATAGTTTGAACCGCTGTAGATTTTTCCGTCAATAATAATTCCTGCACCTACGCCTGTTCCTAAAGTAATAGCTAATGCATTTCTTGCTCCTTTTGCCGCACCTGCAAGATATTCTCCGTAAGCGGCGGCATTGGCGTCATTTTCAATTTTAACGGTTTTATTAAGTCTTTCTTCCATCATTTTTACAATTTCCCAGTTATGGAAGAACAGATTTGCGGAATATTCAATTATTCCCGTTTCAGGATTAACCGCTCCCGGAACACCGATACCTACAAGCTCAATATCATCTATTGTTATTTTTGCCTTCTTTACTGCTTTAAGAGCAACCTCTGCCATACTGTCGCAGATTTCCTCTTCAGGTCTGGGTACAGCAGTTTTACAGCTTACTTTTGCTATAATTTTATAATCCTTATTGACAACTGCCGCAACAATGTTTGTACCGCCTAAATCAATTCCTAATCTATACATATAAAACTTCCTTTCGGATCTATACCAATTTCAGACCTAATATTAAAAAATTTTTTAGATTGAATTTAGCATATATTTTTTTACAAGTATACCACATTCATATTGTCTAATAAAGAAAAAGATTTTAAATTTTTTCTTTTTGTGAGGTTTACATAAATTGTAAGTAAATAATTTTACATTCTTACAAAATAAACTTTAAAAAATGCCGCCTGATAACAGACGGCATATTACTAATATATTAATAATTTCTATTATTTATTCACTTTATTTTTATTATAAAAAGGCTTTCATACCTTTTCGTTTATGGGTTCCATACTGTAAATAGCTTTATCTTTATCTATCATTGTTATTGGGATTTCAGATCTTAACTCATTAAACAAAACGAGAAATCCTGTCATTTCGCCGTTATGCATTCCGGATACCATTCTTCTGCATCTGATTTGCCCGGCAAAGTCGGCTGCGGCTTTTGGAGCGTTATCGCTGAATAAAACGGTCATATCGGCATTAACGGTTTTTGCAGTCTGATATAAATATTCAAGCTCATTACTTAAAGAACCGTAATTTTCGGTTGTTTTTAATACACATAAAACATGCAAGGGCATATTTTTGCTTTCTGCAATTTCCGACGCCGTTTTAATGATTCTGTCACAATCATACTGACCTGTTACGCAAGCTAAAACAGACGACTTTTTACTTTTATCCACTTTTATCACCTCCCTTGACAATTACATATTAACAAAGGATTATGATAGAAATAGATTTTTGGTGTGAAATTTAAGTGAATAATTCTTTTGTGAAAATTTAACCCTTTTATATTATTATTGGGTTTTATATAATTTTTTGTTCTATTTTTCAGGTAAGTGTGGATTTTTATCCATTAAATTTCAGGAAAAGTTTTCTGAATAATGGTAGGGGCGACCCTTGCGGTCGCCCGCAAAGCCCTCCCTTGACAGGGAGGGTGGCACAGCGAAAGCTGTGCCGGGAGGGTAGAAAACTTTCAGTTTAAAACCCCTCAGTCAGCTTCGCTGACAGCTCCCC
>JAFLSJ010000086.1 GCA_022511005.1 Ruminococcus sp. | reverse complement strand
TGAAGTGTTTGCTGAGGTCTAATCTCGTGCAGGAAAGAAAACAGAGCAGGATGGGGGATATTTCCCTGTCCTGCTATTTTTCCAAAAACGGGAGGTATGACTCATGAATAAAATAGCTGTTATTGAGTATTTAAAAATCTGTTCGGAAGCTGCAAAAAAGTTTACGAACCGGCTTGTGGGTGAACTTGCACAAACTGTTACGAAAGCAATGGAAGAATTAAAAAGCGTTAAGGCAAATAAGCCGAGCGTTGTATCTTTCACCATACCTACAAACGGGTGGAGTAGCGACAGTAATGCAAGTTATCCCAAGTATTACGATATTGCGGTTACAGGAGTAACATCGAAAGACCGGGCGGAAATCACAATTGCACCGGGCAGTTTAGACACAGCAAAAGCCTGCGGGCTGTGTCCTACAAATGAGACACTTACAAATAAAATTAGAGTTCGTTCTGCCAGTGTTCCGACAGAAGCGATAACTGCGGAATACTGGATTGAGAACGGAAAGGAGTAAAAAATGGCATACGGAACAGTAAACGTTCCCGGAATTTCTAAAGCGGAACTTGATAATATAGTAGAAACAGGCGAAGGAATATTAACTTATGTTTCAGCACCCAGTGTAAGTATCAGATATGCAAATTATACATATCAACGTGTGGGTAATTTTGTAACTTTAAATATTAAAATACAAATTAATGCATCAACTGGAAATTTATTATTTAGTGGTTTACCTTTTAGTACTCAAAAAATTTCCCATGGTTCGTGCGTTTCAGATGAAAATGTTATTTGCAGATGGAATATTTCTAATGATAGATTAGAAATAAAAAAGTCAGACGGTAGTGGTGTTTGGGCGCATAATAGCGGCGAATCGGTTAATTTTGTAGCTACATATGAAATTTGATAGCATACATATTAAAAAAAGGAGTAATGATTAATGGCAACAACAGAAAAAATCACACTTGATAGGCTGACAAAAGACAGTGTATCAATATTAAAACAGCAATTTGATGAAAATGGTCAACAGGTAGGTTTGAATTTCAGATGTGCATATATGAACTCTGAAAGTTCAAGGGCGAAATTGCAAGAGGAATTACCCAAAGACAAGTGGAATGATTTAATTACAGTATGGGGAAATAAGCCTATTATTAAAGAACCGATAATCCCTGAGCCCAGCTTAGAAGATATGAAGGCAGATTTAATAAAACGAATGAGCAACGAGTGCAATAAGGCAATCCTGAACGGTGTTGACTTACTATTGCCTGATGGAGAAACATATCATTTCTCAACGGAAATCGAAGATCAGTTAAAAATACAGGCTTTAGCCCTTAAAGCTGCAAACGGTGAAACAGAATTACCTTACCACGCTGACGGCGAGCCTTGCAGATTTTTCACTGCCGAAGAAATTTTAATGCTTAATCAGGCAATGGAGAACCTTGTTACATATGAAACAACCTATTTTAACAGCCTGAAAACATACATAAACAGCATTGAAAATACAGACGATTTAAACAGCATTAAGTACGGTATGGAAATTCCTGAAGATTATCAGTCAGAGGTTTATAAAGCGTTGATTGACATTCAGGAAGTACAAGAGGTAACAGAAAATGAGTAAGCTGATTCATAAGTTAATTCTTTTCATTTGCGGATTTTGTCTGTACATAACGATTGAAACGTGTTTCAGAGGATATTCGTTTGTTTTAATGGGTATCTGTGGCGGAATTGCATTTATACTGTTAGACTGTATAAACAGGGTATTGCCGTGGGACACAGATATATTAATTCAGGGAGGTATCGGTGCTTGTATCATAACCTTTATGGAATTGATAGTCGGTGAATGTTTGAAATGCTTTGGATTTCCACTCATGTGGGATTATTCAAATATGTTTTTTAACTTTGATGGTGTAATATGTTTAGAATTTTCATTAATATGGGTGTTAGTTTCTATCGCAGGAATTATTGTTGCAGATGCAATTAATTACTATGTTTTCAATGAACAGCCTATCCCATATTACAAACTATTCGGTAAAACAATATTAAAGTTTAAAAGAAAAGAGGAATAATTATGGCAAAAGTAAATTGTATTGATTTATCTACATTTCAAATAAATGTTGATTTTAACAAGGTTAAAGCCGATGGAGTCAAAGCAGTTATAATCCGTGCAGGCTATGGCAGAGAAACAAGTCAGAAGGATACCGAATTTGAGACCCATTATAAGAACGCAAAAGCGGCAGGGCTTAAAGTCGGAGTATACTGGTACAGCTATGCAGACAGTGTTGCCGATGCAGAAAAAGAGGCTAAGGCTTGCCTTGCCTGCATAAAGGGTAAGAGTTTTGATATGCCGATTTATTATGATTTAGAGGATAGCTCACAAACACATCTCGGCAAAACTACTTTGACAGCAATTGCTAAAGCGTTCTGTGAAGTCATTAAGGCGGCAGGATATAAAGCAGGCGTGTATGCTAACCTTAATTGGTTCAACAACTATCTTTACTATGCAGAGCTTAAAAAGCTGTATAGTATCTGGCTTGCACAGTACAATGCAACAAATCAGCTTGAATGTGATATATGGCAAAATAGTTCTACAGGTAATATAAGCGGTGTAAGCGGAAATGTTGACACAAATATCATTTTTAATGATGATGTGATAGGTAAAGAGACAACTTCCGGTACAACTACGACACCTAAAACAAACACAAACACGAATACAAGCACAAAAACAAACAATAATTCTAACTCTGCAAAAA
>JAFLSJ010000085.1 GCA_022511005.1 Ruminococcus sp. | reverse complement strand
ACTTCTGTGTTCGGTATGGGAACAGGTGGACCCTCAGCGTCATCAACACCAACTTAAATTTTGTTTCGTTTTTCAACGACTTTGCTATTATAGCACCATAATTCTAAAATTGCAACCCCTTTTTTGAAAAAAATTAAAAAATTTTATTTTTTGTGTAACATTATCTTAATTTGACTTAAAATGTAAAAGAGTGTACAATAATTATAATGCCAATAGTCAACAGAATAGTCGAAATCTTTCAGCCTCTTCTATCGACTATTAGCATAAGATTGGAATGATAAAAATGAATAAAACGGAAAAGTCGCTTTTGCTTCTTTCGTCTCTTTCCATATACAAGGGGATTTTGAAAAGAAGCGTTCCCAAGGCTTTTTATAATTTGCTTTTATCAGCTGATAAAGAGCCTGTTAAATTTTTAAGCGCTTACGGTGATTTTTACTCTTTGCTAAGTCAGCGCGGATACAGCGACCGCTTTGCTTACTGTATGACTGAGGCGGCTCTTTTTGATGAGAACTGCTTTACGGAATTTTCAGCAGGAGGAAAAACAGAGCAGTTGCCACAAAATGTAGTTGACGCTGTTATTCGTGATTGCAAGGCAATTAACTTTGTATCTTCACTTAGTGCTGAAGAAATTTTAAATGATTACAAACATATTGACAAAATCAAGGAAATTGCAGATACTCTTCCCAAATGGGAAAAAGGAAAGCCTGCACAGGCTTTTGCAGATTTTAACGGCGATATTGCTCCTTTAGCCGATTTTTACAGAAAAAACGGTTGCGGAATGTTTGCAAGATACAGAGCCTTTATCTGGCGTGACGGAGATATTCAGCCTGTTGTTCATCCTGACAGTATTGATGTTTCTTCTTTTATAGGCTATGAAAGGCAGAGAAATCAGGTAATTGAAAACACTCTCTCATTCATAGAGAACAAAAGCTGTAATAACTGCCTGCTTTACGGAGATAAGGGAACAGGCAAAAGCTCAACTGTTAAGGCTATTGCAAATAAATTCAGAGATAAGGGCTTGAGGATTGTTGAAATGCCTAAGGAAAGGCTTGTTGATTTTCCTGTTTTAGTTGATAAAATCGCTTCACTTCCAATGAAGTTTATTATTTTTATTGATGACCTATCATTTCAAAAGCAGGATCAAAGCTATACATCTTTGAAAGCTGTGCTTGAGGGAGGTCTTGCATCAAGACCTGAAAACACTTTGATTTATGCAACGTCCAACAGACGTCACCTTGTTAAAGAAACATGGGACGACAGAAACACTGATGATATAAACAGACGTGACAATATGGAGGAAACCCTTTCTTTATCAGACAGATTCGGGCTTTCTGTGTATTTCGGCGTTCCCCAAAAGGACGAGTTTCTTGAAATTGTTTTTGAACTTGCAAGAAAAAATAACATTAAATTATCTGAGCAGGAGCTTGCTCTTAAAGCAGAAAGATTTGCACTTTCAAGGGGAGGCCGTTCACCGAGATGTGCAAAGCAATTTGTAGAATCATTATTTTGCTAAGACAAACTATTAATAAAATTTATGAAGTTTAACGGAGGTTAATATGAGTATTTCCAAAAGAAAAATTATTGCTTTTGTACTTTCCTGTATGATTATATTAACAGCCTTCAGCTTTGCTGGCTGTGGTCAGGAAAATTCAAATTATCCTGTTACGGTAGGTAACATAACATTTGATAAAGAACCAAAAAACATTGTTGTTCTTTCAGATGATATTGCAGACATAATTTCCTGTATTGGTTATGATGTTAAAATGGTAGGAAAGTCGGATAGTGTCACACAGGAAGAATTAAGTGTTGTACCGTCTGTAGGCAGTAAAACTGCTCCGGATACTTCAATCATAATTACAAATGAAACAGATGTTGTATTCTGCGACGAAAGCCTGGACGAAAATACTAAAAAGACTTTAGAGAATAACGGTATTAAAATTATAAAAATGATGTCGGCGGAAACACCGGAGGAACTTGAAACAGTATATAGAAGTCTTGGAAAAATACTTGGCGGAAAAACTGCCGGAGTATCAAAGGCACAAGAGGCTTATAATAATCTTATAAGCTCAATGGAAGATGTGAAATCAAAGTATTCAAGCGGCTCAATTCTTAACACGGTTTGTTATGTTTATACAGACGGAGATCAAGTTAAAATTGCCGGAAAAAATACTTTGGCAGACTTGATTTTAAGCTATACAGGCGCAGTTAATGTAGCAGTAGAAGCAGAGTCGCAAAATGTTCAGGAAGCCAGCCTTAATATAAGTAATCCAACATATATTTTCTACTCGGATAAAACTGCACTTGACACTCTTAAGGCAGATAACACACTGAAAAATCTTTCCGCGGTAAAATCAAACAAGGTTATGGAAATTCCTCTTACAAATATGTCAAGACATGGAATTACAGCCTTAGCTGATTTACAGGCAATGGTTGATTTTATGTATCCTGTTGAAAATACAAACGCAACAGAAGCTGCAACTACTGAGAATAATGACTTAGCAAAGGAATATAACATTACAATTCCCGCCGGCGGCTTTACCCTTGAAGATGAAAATGATAATGTTAAGGCTATGCAGACCCGTCTTAAGGATTTAGGCTATGTAAGCGATGAAGAAAACATAACAGGTTATTACGGTCAGATTACCCAGAGAGCGGTAACTGAGTTTCAAAAGCAAAACAGTATTGAAGAAACGGGAACTGCTGATAAGGCTACACTTGAGAAAATGTTCTCACCTGATGCAGTTAAGGCAGAGTCCCCTGTAGATGCAGAGTCAGAAGAATAATTAAAAAGTAAATAATACATAAAAAAAGAGCTGTCTCAAAACGAATTAGGTTTTGAGACAGCTCTTTTTTTGTTTTCGG
>JAFLSJ010000084.1 GCA_022511005.1 Ruminococcus sp. | reverse complement strand
AACTGGCGGAGGCCATCGACATTAGTGGTTACAGTACGATTTTTGTTGGCTATCCTAAATTGTCAAAAGTCAACTAATCAAAAATGTCGAAAAGACCAAATACCAGCCGAAAAGAAATAAAAACAATTATCAAGAAAAATATACACCCCGTATGTATTTAATACACCATATAATGTGTATCTTATACATACGGGGTATGTATTTATTATTGGCTTTTTCATTTTAGGTAATGATTTACAGAAACGTCCAAACGGTTATGACCTAACGCTTGGGAAACTATGCTTATATCGTCCCTACGGCCCGCAAATGGGGCTTCTTTGTCGTGGCTATAGTAATACTCACCCTTGGCTTTAGGCTCGTTCCTGGGCCCGTAAACGGCCCTGTATTGGTCTGCAGTTTCGGGATCGTGTGTTACTATGTCATATAAATCTTGGGCGTATTCTCTACGATATGAGTGTATATCAGCAGCATTATGTATTTTATCAAACAATAAAGGCTCATTTTCCCTTGTTTTAATAAAATTTTCAACACTTCCTTGATAATATGGCAAAACTGGGGCTTCTCTATCCCTGCCCCCTTTGCTTTGGGCTATGTGTACCCATAAATTGCCATAGCTATCATGGTAAAAATCTTTCGCAGACATAGCTGCAAGATCTGAACGCCTTGCGCCTGTGGCTTTAGCCATCATCACAAGGTTAAAATTCTTTTCCTCACTAAAGTTTCTATCTCTAACTTTTTGACCCCTTGAACGGGTTATTTCCTTTGTTGTGCGTTGTTTTTCAAACTTATAAGGGATGGTTTCGCCAAAGATTTTGCCTAAAGCTGCTCTTTCAGTCTTGAGAGTATAAAGGCTTTTTCCTTGCTGTTCCCCCTCTCTTAAGAACTGGGGAGCAAGCTCTTTTACTTTGCTTAAATGAGTATATTTTCCAACATTTTGTTGCGAAATGCACCAATTTACAAACCTTTCGCCTATTTTCTGATAGTCTTTAAAGGTTTGTATTGAATGTATACCCTCAACAGGGGTGCCGAAAGGCATTTTTTCGCCTTTTTGTAAATAATTATCACGTAATTCTTGCTTAGCTGCGTGGCGGCTTTCGCCTATATGTGCTTTGCTCATAAGCGCATGATCTACTTGCTTTTGTAAGGTATTTCTTTTAGCCATTTCTTCACCTTCTTTCTATGAAAATTAAGACAATTATTTATATTTATTTTTTGCCAGTACCCGCCGCGAAGCGGCGTATATTGGCGGGGATTGTTAAGACTGTAGGCTTTTTTTAATAGCTGCCCAATTGCTATTAGTCTTGAAAAGGCTAATAATTATTTGTCTTTTTCTAAATAATTATAATGGATTTTTTCAACTTATCTGTTGGTCATATCAATGGCGAATATTCTTTCAAATCTGTTAATTCATTGATATTTGTTTATCCTTTTCCTATCTTAAGTGCCAATTTTTTAAAGCATTTTCGTTGATAAATATCAACTTTTTTCATACCGAAAAATGAATTACATTCACTTAAAAAATAAACGTGTTATTTTATTAAATCAAGCGTAATTTTACTTGTTTTTCTTGTAATTAGATAACTTATAAACTCATGAACACGGCTTTTTAGACCATAGCGTATTAAAAAATACAACATTTAACTTTTCTTTTTAGGTTTTGATTGATAAAAGATTTACAGAAAAAACAACACACATACTTGCTATAAAATAGGGCTTTATAGCACAATTAACTTTTCTTTTTTTGTTTTAATTGTCAAAAGATTTATAGAAAAACAACACTACATACTTCACCGAAAATTGCGTAGTTTTCGGGGCCTTTAATGCTAACAAGGCACAGCACAAATTAACTTTGTAATTAGATTTTACATCTATTATTTTTTAAATGCAAGGGTTTGAAAAGGGTATACTCGTTTATTCATATACGAAAAGCCGCAAGCGGCTTTCCGCATACGAATAACCGTATACCCTTAGCGTAATTGTAAATAAGTTATGAATAAACTTTTAGCTTAAAATTAATCCCCCTTAACTTTTCTCTTGATTAATTCTACCCGCCAAAATCAGATGTCAAGGGCGGCCGATAGGCCCGTTTTTTTAAAAAACTTTGTGCCAAATTTTTTTAAAAAAATCAAGCCCCTTGACTTCTGATTTTTTAGGCGGGTTATGTGTAATCAAGAGCAGTTAAGGAGGGGTGCGTTATAACGCAGCTTTAGGTTATTTAATCGAAAACTTTAAGAACGAAATCCCCCACGGAAGTCATTGTAAAGACTTAAGAAAGGAAAGTCCTATATGTGCTAAAAAACCCCAGTAATTTCAACGTTTTTCTGTTAGTATCATTTTGATATTAAGGTCATACTGTGACCACTATTATGGTCATAGTATGACCCATATTTAAAAGTTATGAAATCAAAGATTTTATTGCTTAATATAGCTAAAAGTTATATGTTGACACGCTTAGGGTCATATTGCTATAATTATAGTCAGAAATGATTAGTATAGTAATCATCTAATGATTAGTATATTAAGTATAATTAATTATCAAGAAAGGAGGTTTTAACTAATGGAAGATTTTAAAACTTTTGAAGCTGAGTTAAATACTCAATCTATTGACGAAGAACTGGCTAAAAGAAACGAGCAAAGCGAACAGGAAGCAAAAGAATTAAGAAAATCCCGTTATAGAGAATGGGCACAATTAAATTTAAATGAAAAAGTAATTAATAGCCTTAATAAACTTATTGCCGAAAACCCCACCGCTTTTAGAGTTTTCCTGTTTATCCTGCAAATGATGGATAATTATAATGCTGTTGTTGCTTCTTATAAAGTTATGCAAGAAGCATTGAATGTAAGTCAATCAACAATAAAAAGAAGTGTTAA
>JAFLSJ010000083.1 GCA_022511005.1 Ruminococcus sp. | reverse complement strand
CTGGCAGAAACGCATAACCTCTCCGTCACTTTTACCCTTAGGGTCAAAGTCAGAGCCGCCTTTACCGCCGCCCATAGGAAGAGTTGTAAGGCTGTTTTTGAAAATCTGCTCAAAACCGAGGAACTTGATAATTCCCAGATAAACAGAAGGATGAAGTCTTAAACCGCCCTTGTAAGGTCCGATTGCTGAGTTAAACTGAACTCTGAAACCGCGGTTAACCCGAGTTTTGCCGTTATCATCAACCCAAGGTACTCTGAACATAATTTGTCTTTCAGGCTCTACGAGTCTTTCTAAAACACCTGATGTTGCAAGTTCAGGTCTTTTTTCAATCACAGGCTCAAGAGAAACAAAAACCTCTGTTACTGCCTGAATGAATTCAGGTTCGCCTGCATTTCTTTTTTTGACTGTTTCCAATAAGTCAATTAAATACTGATTTGTTAACGCCATTGTTAAAAACCTCCATATAAAATTTTTGCTGTTCATTTTAAAGAACAAATTGCATTTTAAATTTTACCACTAAAATATAAAAAATGCAATATTTGAAATGAAAAAATTCATTTTTTTACAAAAAATTGATATTTTATGCAATTATTTAGCTATGATTTTAATGTTTTATTTAAATTTTACTGCAATAATCATTTACTTTTTATGTAAAAAATGGTATGCTAAAATTGAGGTAATTTTGAATTTTCTTTTTGAAGGTAATTGTACGGTAATACTAATACTAATCGTCAATAGAATAGTATAAAATATATTTTATTTAGGAAATTAACTGGGAGGTTAATTATGAGAAACACAAAAATTGTGTGTACAATGGGACCTGCTTGTAATAATAAAGAAATATTACTTAAAATGATTGACGCAGGAATGAATGTTGTACGCTTTAATATGTCCCACGGAAATTACGAAGATACAAAAAAGCTTATGGACACAGTAAAAGAGGCAATCAAAGAAAGCGGAAAATATGTTGAGCTTCTTCTTGATACAAAAGGCCCTGAGGTGAGAATAGGAACTTTTCCTGACGGAAGTATTGAGCTTAAAAAGGGTCAGGAATTTTCTTTTGTAAAAGAGCAGAATAAAGGCGACGAAAAATGCGTAAGCATTTCTTTTCCTAAGCTGGTTGAGCTTTTTTATTCAGAAGGACAAACGGCTATCGGCAGAGAAATTTTGCTTGATGACGGCAAATTAAGTATGCAGGTTAAAGAGATTACGTCTGATACAATTATCTGTACTGTAATTAAAGGCGGTAAGCTTTCCGACAGAAAAAGTATCAATATTCCCAACTATACAATCAATATGCCTTATGTAAGCCAAAGGGACAGAGAAGATATTGAATTTGGTTTAAGAAACGGCGCTCATGTAGTTGCGGCTTCGTTTGTACGTTCTTATGAAGATGTAAAAACTCTTAGAGATTATATTGATAGTATTGGTTATGAATATGTTGAAATTATCTCAAAAATCGAAAATCAGAGCGGTGTAGACGATATTGATAGAATTCTTGAAGTAAGCGATGGAATTATGGTAGCCAGAGGAGATATGGGCGTTGAAATTCCCTTTATAAAGCTTCCTGAAATTCAGAAAACGCTTATCAGAAAGGCTGTAGCTTCAGGTAAATTTGTTATCACCGCAACTCAAATGCTTGAAAGTATGACTACTTCTCCCAGACCTACCAGAGCAGAAATAAGCGACGTTGCAAATGCTGTGTATGACGGCACAAGTGCAGTAATGCTTTCGGGAGAATCTGCAATGGGACAGTATCCTGTTGAAAGCGTAAGAGCTTTAAACGATATCTGTGAAGAGGCTGAAAGCAACAGCGAAACAGCAATTCTTGAAAAATATATTATGCAAAACCTTTTAAACGGCGCATCTGATTCAAGCTTTAGAGAAAACATCTGTTTAGCCACGAAAACGATTGCTCAGAAAATCGGAGCAAAGGCAATTATAGTAGAAAGCGCTACAGGCAGAGTTGCTCGCTCAATGGCACATTTCAGACCTCAATGTCCTATTATTGCGGTTGTAACCTCTGAACTTGTAGCAAAAAAGCTGTGTCTTACATGGGGTGTTACCGCAGTTTTAGGCGAAGAGAAAACAACATCTGACGCCATTACAAAACAAGCTATGGAAAAGGCTCTCTCAACTAAAATCGTTCAGAAAGGCGATATTGTTATTGTGCTATCTTCCAACAAGATTACCCCTACATCAGGCACAGATACATTAAGTATAAGGATTCTTTAATATGGAAAATGTTATTCTAATTGGTATGCCAGGCTGTGGAAAAAGTACTGTAGGAGTTGTACTTGCAAAAAGCCTTGGTTTCGGCTTTACAGATACGGATTTAATCATTTGTGAAAAAGAATGTCAGAAGCTTCAGGATTTAATTGATGAACAGGGTATTAAAAGATTTCTTGAAATAGAAGAACAGGTGGGCAGAGAACTTAAGTGCAAAAATACGGTGGTGGCTACCGGCGGTTCAATGGTTATGAACCAAAAGGCTATGGAAAATTTAAAATCATTAGGAACTGTTGTTTATATTGATGTTCCCCTTGAAGTACTTAAAAAGCGTATTAATAATATGAAAACAAGAGGAATTGTATTTGAAAAGGGCGAAACTCTTGAAGATATTTTTAATAAAAGAACTCCTCTTTATAAAAAGTACGCAGATATTACTGTTACCGTATCTAAAAACGGTTCTCTTGAACATACAGCCGCAAAGATTGTTAAAAAATTATAAAGATAAAATATTATTAATTAAAAAAACTCTCGAAATTAAGCTTAAAAAGCATTTTCGGGAGTTTTTATATATATTTAAGAAAAGCATTTATGTGATATCTTGCCAGCCTTTGACGATGTAGGCGTTTTTTTAGAAATGTTTCTGCATGATTGTAGGGGCGACCCTTGCGGTCGCCCGCAAATAATAGAAAAGTTTAAATGAAAATTTTTGGACAACCGCAAGGGTTGTCCCTACGAAGTTTAAGAAAAGTTTTACTTATAATCGTAGGGGCTGATGCCCACATCAGCCCGTTGTATGAAACTCTTTTGGGACGATGTAGGCATCGTCCCCTACAAACATTAAGAATGTACAAAGGCTC
>JAFLSJ010000082.1 GCA_022511005.1 Ruminococcus sp. | reverse complement strand
CACCGACGCAAGCCTGTTCAGGGCTCCGCTCTACCATTCTGAGCTACCGAAGCATAATTGATTGAATATCTTATTCAACCTTACAAAGATATTATACATGACATAATAGCTTTTGTCAAGCATGTTTTTCAAAAAAGTTATTATTTTTTATATGTCATTTTTTAACATCACATTCTTATCAAATATAGGAAATTTTATGTAATATATAATTAAATAATATTATAATTGTTTACAAAAATATTGACAAAAATATTAATATAATGTAAAATATTAATAACAAAAATATATAAGAAAGGGGAAAATTAATGGAGGGTAAAGAAAAAATCATATTAAAACCACATAAAGATTGTGTATGTAGTAAAAGTTATAACCTATTAAATATGAAATTATTGAATGGTTGTAATGGTAAATGTGAATTTTGTATTGCTGCAGGAACACCAGCTATGAAGTCTGCAGACTATCAAAAATTCATTGATACTGCAAATTCAATGACAGAATTCTCAAAGGTTGATGTTTTAGGTGGAGAGCCAACTTTATATCCCAATTTAGTTGAAGTCTTAAAAGGGATCAGACCACATAAGAAAGAAATTGGAATAATTAGTAATGGCTCTAATTTGAGTGTGCTTAAAGAATGTATACCATATTTAGATACAATAACACTTAGCATCCATTCTTTTGATTATGATAAGAACTCAACTGGTATACATATTAATGAAAAAGAATTAAAAGACCTTAACAAAAATAAAGGAAACGTTGAGACAATAGCTGCAGTAGTTATGTCAAAAGATACAGTTTCTAACTTAAAACAAATAAAAGACTATGCAAGAAAAGCTAAAAAGTTAGGATTTTCGGCAATTAAGTTAATGGAACTTGTAACATCTAATGAAGAAATAGACTTTGTTGATTTGCAGGATCTTTTGATAGATTTTGGAATACATCAAAAGAATGCTACACTGCGAGGATGTTTCTTTGAACTTCCAAAGTTATCTAAATACTTAGGAATAAAAACCTACGTTAAGTTATGTTGTCCATATAACAACATATTTAAGGCTAAGAGTTTTGGTATACCAGAAATTGAATACCAGCAAGATTATATGAATGTTATTCAGCCTGATTGTACTGTAACTGATAGCTGGGTTTATGATTCATTTGATAACAAAATTTTAAATGGAGGTGAACTACATGTCAACTACATTAAGAAGTAAAGAAAATTATTGTATGGGCAGAATGGGCCCAAGGTTATGTATTCAAACAACAACTGCTTGTAATGGTAAATGTTTTTTCTGCGTTGGCAGATTTAATAAGCCATCTAAAACAGATGTAGATAAAATCATAGAAAATGCGATTTCACTAGATAAATACCCAGATGTTTTACTGCTAGGAGGAGAGTCAACACTATTTCCAGATGATCTAGTTAAAATTATTGATGCTATTGCACCATATAAGAGAAAGATCACTGTAAATACAAACGGTTATAATCTTAGATGTTTACTTCCTGTAGCAACAAAGCTAGATAAACTTATCGTGTCCGTTATGGGTGATAAAGAAACAAACGACAACATAGTTGGAGTTGTTCCCGAACTTGATTTGATAGAAAAGTTTCATGCGTTAAATCCAAAGCTGAAATTAAGGGTAAACTGCGTTGTAAATAAAAAAGGGATCTGCTCATTTGATAAAATGGAAGAATTTGCAATAAGAATGAAAGAGCTAGGATTTACCTCAGTAAAGTTTTCAGAGATGTCAACTGATGATCCAAACGATCCTAATTTTGTAGATTTACAAGAACTGCTTAAGCCTTATTGCGATGACGTTCATCAAAATGATACCTTACAGTATGGTTGTTATTTGGAGCCAGATTCTCTTAAAGAAAGATTTGGAGTAAAGACTATCTTGAACCTAACATGTAATTTAAAGACTCCAATCAAGCAACCTGAATTTGAGTTTCTAAAATATGAGCCAGTATGCTTTGACAGTATATACATTTCGCCTGATGGAAGCATACATAAAAGAATAGTCGCCACGCAGGATCTAGCAAATGACCGTGGTGCATGTTAATTAAAAAACTAAAAGGCTAACACATCTCTAGTGTGTTAGCCTTTTATAATATTACATTTCGCCCCTTTGTATCTTTTCCAAAAGAGCAGCAACTTCAGGTGTTGTTCTGTAATATGAAATGTGTTCTGATTTGTCGTGCCCAAAGCGTTCCCAATCTGCATACATCTCATCGATAAGACCTTTAAGCTCAGTTGGAATATATCCTAACCTGCCACCACTTACCTCATCTCTAAGCTTGTTACCTGTTGTGTGAATTAATGCGCCAACAATATCTTTGATGTCACGCTCTGAGGGATTGCGCTTGCCAGTTTCTATCTGCTGCAACGTCTTTGGACCTGCCACAATCTCTCCAATGAAATCATGACCAGCCTCAGAGTCATACCAACCATTAATACCACAAGCTTTCCGCATATCTCTTAGTATTTCTCCGATATTTTCAGGTGCCCATTCAGGTCTTTCAATTTTTCTTGGCATATTTTTTTCTCCTTTCTGTTTTTCATTTAAAAAAATTTTCATTCAAAATTACACTAAACTTCTAAATAAAAATCATTTTCATAACACTATAATACTACTTATGCACTAAACTGTCAACATAAAAAGAAAGACGCGGATCCTCTCCGTGTCTTCTTCTCATAAGAAAGGCCGCACATCATAAAGACGTAGACGGTAAGTGCTCCAGGGTGCTATCGAAACACCGACGCAGACCTGTTCAGGGTCCCGCTCTACCATTCTGAGCTACCGAAGCATAATATTTTTTAATTCTATATATCTAAAGATATAAGTGCCGAGAGCAGGAATCGAACCAGCGACACGAGGATTTTCAGTCCTCTGCTCTACCTACTGAGCTATCTCAG
This sequence comes from Ruminococcus sp., assembly GCA_022511005.1. Lineage (GTDB taxonomy): Bacteria > Bacillota > Clostridia > Oscillospirales > Acutalibacteraceae > Ruminococcoides. The sequence goes on along the minus strand of JAFLSJ010000082.1, from coordinate 183 downwards.
CAAAATTATAAAAATGGTAAGCAACGGCAAGAGTAGACAAATCCCTCACTTTCTTTTTACAGATTCCGTTTAACATATTAAGCAAAAGCCAATTATTAATATGCCCTGCGGCTATCAAACCATTTTGTAGTGCTTCAGGGTGCTATCGAAACACCGACGCAAGTCTGTTCAGGACTCCGCTCT
>JAFLSJ010000081.1:1527-3595 GCA_022511005.1 Ruminococcus sp. | reverse complement strand
GGGGCACAATCCTTGCTTGTCAACAAACATTGAGATTACAAGTTATAATTTTTTATATGATCCCAAATTATTGATTTTAAATATTCGTAAGGTTTTGAAATTTTATACATATATCTTACACGATCATAATTCCACACTATATGACCAATTAAATCTCTTAACGAGCAGCCGTCAAAATCTTTTTCTATACAGTCATTCAGAGCTGAAAATAAATCTTTTGTTTTTACACGTTGTTTTGCATAGATGTGATGATCTTCTACGCAAAGCATTTCAATCAGAGCTTGTACAGTTTTCTTATAAAGCCTATTAAAGCAATTAGGTTCTTCTTCCAGATAATCTTCATAACGGGTGAGATTATAAATCATATCTCTAATCATTTCCTTGTCAGTAGTGTAAGGAATAGCTTTAAGGTCAGTTGCATAAGAAATAACTTTATGATTAGATGAAGATATATATATATTACTGTTATTATTGGTAATGTTATTATTGTCTTCATTTCCCGGACACGGTAATGTATTCATTTCCCGGACACGGTTGCAATTTATAATGTCTTCATTTTCCGGACACGGTAAAACATCAGTGTTTATGCTGCTTTTCAAAATGTCCCTTTTTTCCGGACACGGTGAATCTTCAGTATTTATGCTGTTTTTTATAATGTCTTCATTTTCCTGAAACGGTAAGTCTTCTTCAGACGTTGTTTCAGGTGTTTTATTTACTGCTTCAGGGTTGCTGTTGAGGATATAATCATTAACATTAAATTTCCCGTGAGAGTTACGGCGTTGCTTTACGGTAATATATCCAAACGCTATAAGCTGGTTTAAGGCGTTATAATAAACTTCTTTTGATAAGCGAAGAAAAGTACATATGGTTTTTCTGTGAGGATATGTACAAGAACCTGCCTGTGCAAGAGAATAGAAGAATGCAATAAGACCTTTTGCTTTAATGGATAGTCTTTTATCGCACATAATCATCTTTGGAACGAAGCCATAACCGTGAGCATTTATTCCGTCCGTCATAAGTAAACTTTCGTTTTTATCACTTTCTGCAATCTCTTTAATCTTTTCAGGTTTGTTGCAAACTTTATAAACATTTTTATTTTTATACCCCTTAGCTTTTGAGATTTCTATATATCCGTTTTCAAGTAATGGTTTAAAATGCTTATAATAAGCGTTTCTGCCTATTTTTAAATCAGACAGGATAGTTTCCCTTTTTGGGAAGATCGTTCGTCCTGCACCTAAAAATGAGCAGAAATAAGCGTATATAGCTTTTGATTGAATAGGCAAATCTATATCAAACATAAATGCCTGTGATACTATACCGTAGCCTTGAGAATTTACTCCTTCAAGCTCCAAGATGTCTTCAAATGTTTTTTCTTTACACATTTAAAAATTCCCCTTTGCATATAAATAAAATTTTAGACAAAATAAAAAACCTGCTGCAACGCAACAGGTTAAGATAAATATTCATCTGATATGGATTTTTTATCGGTTGATGTTTCAGTAGGTGAAAAGTTACTGTATTTTCTTTTAATTGCAGTCATAAGTGACTGACTGTCAGCATATTCAACAGTTCTGCATGCTTTACTTTTGACTTCATATGGGTTATCTTCAAACTTGATACCCCAGTCTGTAGCTTTATATAATCTCATTTCTGCGGCTTTCATTCCGGTTTTTTTCATAATCCACTGACCTTTTTCAAGCTCCATTATTTGATCCGCAGTCATCAAAGGCATTTTAACCATATTAATACTTGTCTGACTGGAGGAATTACCGTAACCGCTCCTGTGAGATATGGAACCCGACTGTACTGTTTTTGTGCCAAGCTTTTTTGAAAAGACTTCTGCGTCATCGGATAAAGGTGCCTGAAAGCTAAATAATAAGTTTTGACAGCTGCTCTTTATAGTTTCGGCAACGTCTTTACCGTAGTTCTTGTTTAACTGTGATAGGCTTTGCAGAAATGGATTTATTATAATATTTCTGGAACGGCCTGCACTAAACATTTGTTCAACATTATCAATCTTGTTGTATGTTCCGAATTCGTCCATCCAATAAACTGTTCTTACAGGAAG
>JAFLSJ010000081.1:0-1427 GCA_022511005.1 Ruminococcus sp. | reverse complement strand
CTTGCAACGGTTTTAAATTCCTGTGTTGCTGTAGGTGCTAATAAGTCTTTGCAAGTATGACCTTCAGGAAGCATCATATATAGTTTTGATAAATATAGAGTAGGAAGTTCATTCTTTTTACCTACTGTATCGGGGTCAACTTCCATTAACTGTCTTATGATTTTAAAAACCGAAACAATGTGTCTTTGAGGTTTAGGACATAATTCTGAAACAAGTAATGTAATACCGGCAATGATACCTTCACCTGCGGTGTAGAAGAATTGGTTTTGACCTGCAGATTTTAATCCGTCCATATGTATAACCGTATCACCAATGCTTTTTGCGTATGCTTCAGCAAGTGCCTTATCAGCTAAATCATTTGTTACACTATATTTATCCATATACTTATTGACTAAGTATAAAAAATTATAGGGCGCAGATTTAAAAGGGTAACGCAAATCAATAATATATGGTTTACGGTGATAGTATTTTTCAATTATGGATGCGTATTTGTTAAAGGCATTACCTTTTGTATCTGTAACAAAACAAGGCATACCTACAGCTGCGGCGTATTCCAGGTTAGGGTATAGGATAGATTCAGTTTTACCGCCTCCGGGAGCTGACACAGTCATAGTATGGTTATCATCAGTATCAATATAGGCTCTGATTTTATTACCGTGCTTTTCAGCACCGACAATAACACCTTGAATTGTTGGAATATTTATTCCTTTTCTCCAAAGCTCAGGTGTGTATTCTATAATTTCAAAGTTTCTTTTTAACTCTTGCTTTGAGGCCCAGTCTGCAGTACCGTGTTGTCCGTCACCGGTCTTTTTTGCTTTTATTTTATTCAGATTACCTCTTCCGGACAAAATCATAGGTACTATAGATAATCCTACAACAATTACGGTAATTATTAATATTGCTGATATATTCAATGTTTTTCACTCCTTTTTATTTTAAGTATTTCGTTCCAATCCTTTTGTGTAGGAACGTCAATCTTTATATTGTAGGTATCGGACAATAATTTTTTAACCTTTTGAGCGAATACTTGTCCGTGATTTATTCCGTCTGAACTGTTAAAGTCGTTATCGGTTGCAACAACAATATTTTTAATATGGGGATAATCGTCTAACAGTTGTCTTAACGGTTGATATTTTAGTCCTCCAAGTGCAATATAGTTTTCTGATTTCCAGTTTGTATCGATTAAAAATAAATCAATATAACTAAACAAATCAATAAAAGCTTCAAACACATACAGAGTATCTGATGTACCAATGTGCTTGAAGCTGTATTTTTTATCGCAATTATTTAGTTCTATGCAAAAGGGTATGTTATTCATGGTTCCTTTGAGTCCTGCATATTTAACCGTACTCTTTTTGTTTTTAGCAATAAAAACAATATTGTGGTTGTCTTTATCTTCATAAATAAGATTTTTCCGTATGAAGTAT
>JAFLSJ010000080.1 GCA_022511005.1 Ruminococcus sp. | reverse complement strand
CGTCGCTTTTTTCAAAAAGCGACCGAGGATCAAAGGGCGAGTAGCCCTTTGTCGCAGTCGATGACTGCGAAATTTCTCTACATATTATAATTTATATACTTTTCTCAATAATTTTTTCTGCACATTTAATTCCGTCAACTGCGGCGGAAACAATACCGCCTGCATATCCTGCACCTTCACCGCAGGGGTATAAGCCTTTAATTTTAACTGACTCCATATTTTCATCTCTTAAAATCCTGATAGGAGAAGAACTTCTTGATTCAACACCTGTCAGTAAAGTGTCATTATCGGCAAAGCCATTTAACTTGTTATTCAAAAGGGGAAGTGCTTCTCTGAAAGAATTGCATACAAAGTCAGGTAGAATATCGTCCATTTTGCAAAAGCTTGTACCGGGCTTGTAGCTGGGTAAAACCTCGCCAAATTCTTTAGAATTAACATTATTTAAAAAATCTCCTACCTTTTGTACGGGAGCATAAAAATTTTCTCCGCCACAAATAAATGCTTTTTGCTCAAGTTCTCTTTGCAAGTACATTCCTGAAAGCTTGTGGTCTGATTTGAAATCCGCAGGAGTGATTCCAACAAGTAATGCGGAATTTGAATTGCTTTCGTCACGGGCGAAGTTGCTCATTCCGTTTGTAACAAGACGCTTTTCTTCACTTGCCGCTGCAACAACCTTTCCGCCCGGACACATACAAAATGTGTAAACTCCTCTTCCGCTTTTCAGATGAACATTCAGCTTGTAGGGAGCGGCACCTAAATTTTTGTTTCCTGCAAAATCCGCATATTGACTTTTGTCAATCTTTTCTCTTAAATGCTCAATTCTTGCACCAATGGCAAAAGGCTTTTGCTCAATAGGAATCCCCAACTTATAAATCTCTTCAAATGTATCTCTTGCACTGTGACCGATAGCAAGAATAATGTTGTCGGTTTCAATTATGCTTTTGCTGTCCTTTTGCAGAATTTCAGCACCGATAACTTTATCATCTTTAGTTTTAATTGAGATTAATTGTGTTTCAAATAAAACCTTGCCGCCAAGATTTATAATTTCTTCTCTTATATTTTCAACTGTGTTTCTCAGCTTGTCTGTTCCGATATGGGGCTTTGCATTGTATAAGATTTCTTCGGGAGCGCCGTGCTTTACAAACTCCAAAAGTACCTTTCTTGCTCTTGTATCTTTAGTTCCTGTGTTTAATTTTCCGTCTGAAAAAGTACCTGCACCGCCTTCGCCAAACTGCACATTTGAGGTTGTGTTAAGTTTGCCTGTAGTCCAAAAAGTTTCTACATCTTTAATTCTTTCCTCAACCTTTTTTCCACGCTCAATTAAAATAGGCTCAGCACCTGATTGAGCAAGAATCAAGGCGGCAAATAACCCGGCAGGACCTGCTCCTACAATTAAAGGCCTGCTAACTTTATTTCCAAACCTGTTTATCTTATATTTATATTCCTCTTTAATCTGTGCATTTTTGCACTTGGCTCTTGACAAACAAGCATTTTCGTTACCCTTTACGTAAATATCAGCAGTAATAATAAAGTGAATATCCTGCTTTTTTCTTGCATCTATTGATTTTCTGAAAATTGAGTATTTTAATATATCGTTCTTTGAAATTCTAAGACTTTTGCAGATTTTCTTTTCTAAATCGTCAGTGCTATAGTTTACAGGTAAATGTAAATCCGTAATTCTAATCATATATTTTCTCCTGCAATAATTCCGCTTGCAAAAGCAAAATGCAGATTGTAACCTCCGCAGTCACCGTTAATATCAATTAACTCACCACAAATGTATAAACCCTTAACGATTTTGCTTTCCATAGTTTTGTTGTTAATTTCTTTACCGTAAACGCCGCCTGCCATAACCTGTGCTTTAGAAAAATCAGTTATCTTGTTACACTCAAAATACCAGTTATTAATCTTAAAGGCGAGTTTCTTAATTTCTTCATCAGTTAATGTACTGCATTTTCTTGAAAGTGGAGTAATGTTGCACTCTTTCAGTAAAGCATTACAAAGCTTAGAGTTTAAAATACCCGAAAGTAAAGCTTGAATATTGTTATCATTATAAATGTTTTTACGATTAAACAGCATACTACAAATTTCTTTTTGAGAATAATCATTCATCAGGGAAACTTTAATTTCAGGTTTTTTGCAGGAATTTATGTAGCTTGATAAATTAAACACACAAATACCTGATAAAGCTTTGTCAGTAAACTGGATTTCTCCAACTTCGCTTTTAATTTCTTTACCGTTATCAACGAGAGTTACTTTACCTGCACTTCTTACTCCCTTTAAATCTTTTATATTTTTGGTTACTTCAACAGGACAAAGGGCAGGAGAAACAGGAACGATTTTATGCCCTAAGTTTCTGCACAAGTCAAGTCCTCCTCCATATCCACCGCAAGAGGGAGAAGCTTTTCCGCCGCAACAGAGTATAACATTTTTACATTCAAAATTACCATTAGTTGTTTTAACATAAAACAGCTTGTCTCTCTTTTTAATAAGAGTAACGTCACACTCTGTAATAATTTCAATATTATTTCTTTCTATAGCAAGCTTTAAAACTTCAAGAACAGAGCTTGCCTGTTTTGAGTAGGGATAATACAATCCGCCTTTTTCTTCTTTGCATAAAAGTCCTAAAGAATCAAAAAACTCAATGAGTTTTTGTGTATTTACCGTATTTATAACATAATCATGGTTAAAGCTTCCCAGATAATTTTCTCTTTTTATGCTTGCGTTTGTAAGGTTGCATCTGCCACTGCCTGTGGTTAAGAGCTTTTTGCCTATTTTATTATTGTGCTCAAGAATACAAACCCTTGCGTTTTTGTTTTTCCTCTTATATCTTATAGCAGAAACAAGCCCCGAGGCTCCTCCGCCTACAATTATAACGTCATAAAAATTATTCATAAAAATCACCGTAAAAACGTTAATAAATAAGGGCAGCTTTTGCCGCCCATTATATATAACTATATGTTTTATGCTTTCGGAGCAAATAGCGCACTAAGTCCGCCGAAAACACCCATACTTGCAAGACCCATGATAATGCCTGCAATAATTACACCGAATATAACGGCAATTATACTTTTCTTAAATCCCATATCAAGAAAGCTTGCCGCAAGCGTACCTGTCCATGCACCTGTTCCGGGGAGCGGAATACCCACAAAAAGCATTAAAGCAATAAATAAGCCTTTTCCTGCCTTTGCCTGAAGCTTTTTGCCGCCTTTTTCGCCCTTTTCAATGCAAAAAGTAAAAAACTTGCCGATATATTTTTTATCTTTACCCCAAAGAAGAACCTTTCTTGCAAAAAGGTAAATAATAGGAACGGGAAGCAAATTACCGATAATACAAATGATATATGAAACTATAGGGTCAAGCCCCATACCTATTGCTATAGGAATAGCACCTCTCAGCTCTACAATAGGAACCATAGAGATTAAGAAAACAATTAAATAATTTACAAACATAATAACTCCATAAATTTAAAATCTAATATTACATAGTATAACTGAAACATAAAAATATTTCAATAATAATTCATACTTTTAACCGTAATTTATAAAATTTAAATCAAAGCATAACTTAATCCTTCTTCCATTGACAATTATATATTAATTCTGTATAATTATTAAAAAGGTGATAATATGAAAAAACCACCGAAAAATTTGATCTTTTTTATTGTAATGACTGTTTTAACAGTCCTTTTTATTTCTTTTATATTTATCCATTCATTAATAAATGCAGATGCTTCAGCAGAAGAAAGTCTTGCAACTATGGCTTTTTTTCAAGGTATATTAAATGCATTGGGGATTCCCTTAAGTCTTACTGATTACATAATGAGAAAAACTGCACATTTTTGTGAGTTTGGAGTATTAGGCATTTTAGTTTCACTAACATTTTATTCTTACGATAAATGTATAAATAAATTCCACAAAAGAATTTTATCTGTATTTTTTGTTTGTTTGGCAACAGCCGTAACAGATGAAACAATCCAGCTTTTTGTTCCCGGACGTTCAGGGCAGATAACAGATGTTTTGCTTGATTTTTCAGGTTCCGTTGCAGGTGTGATTGCAGTTTGCGTTATACTTTTTATAATTTATATGGTTAAAAATAAAAGAATTAAAGATATAAAATAAAAGCAATAATTTATTATTTTAGCGGCAGATTTTTTCTGCCCTTTTGTATGTAGATACTAAACACCAATTAAAGAACGGATATCTTTTAGGCAGATTTTGCGTCATACGACCTGTCCTGTCCTGGAAAGGCGTCAGCCTTTCTGCGGTATGACACTCGTCTGACACAAAATCTGCTCTAAAATCTTAT
>JAFLSJ010000008.1 GCA_022511005.1 Ruminococcus sp. | reverse complement strand
CCTACGAAGCCGAACAAACCACGCTCAAAGAGGTTGTGCAACGGTTAGAGGTTGAAATTACGGAAGAAAGCAAACAGAGCTATGACTTGGAAAAGTTTATTGCTAAGGTGAAAAAGGTTACGGAGGTAAACGAACTGACACCTGAACTCGTACACGAATTCATTTCCAGAATTGAGGTGCACAAGCCTTACCGTGAAAACAGTGTTAGGTATCAGCAGATTGATATTTACTATCACGGTGTTGGTATCATACGACTTGCTACCGCAGAGAAAATGGAAGAATCATTCCAAAGACATATTGCGAACAAACAACATAATAAAGAAATTACGGCATAACCACAATGGTTACACCGTAATTTGATTAAGAGCCGCCCGAAGGGACTACCTGCTCTATCGCAGGTGTCCCTTAGAGGGATGTTTTTGTATTCATATTAAATTTCCGTATAGTTGCCGAAGAATGAGAAATCGGGGAGCTCCTCTGATAATGCGCAAAGGAGATTTAGAACATTTTCACTTCTTACATTACCTGTAAAATCAAGATAGAATAAATATTCAAATCCTTCGCCTATTATTGGTCGGGATTCAATCTTTGTTAGGTTAAGTCCTAAGGAATTAAACCTGCAAAGCATACTGTAAAGTGAGCCTGTAACATGAGGAAGGCTAAAGCAAAGGCTGATTCTATCTGCATTTTTTGGAATATACAGTTTTTTGGAAATAACCACAAAGCGTGTTGTGTTATTTTTGTTGTCCTGCAAATGGTTATCCAAAATTTTAAGTCCGTATTCCTCTGCCGCTTTGTAAGGGCAAATTGCCGCAACATTAAGTCTTTTTTCGTTTTTAACATCACGAGCAGCAACAGCCGTATTTGCACTTGGTATGGCATTAAAATTATGCTCTGCTATGTAATCTGCACACTGTGAAATTGCCTGTGGATGAGACCAAACCTCTTCAATATCTGAAAGCTCAGACTGTTTAAGTGCCCCTAAACAGTAATCAATGGGTAAATCAAGCGCACCAACAATATAAAATCTATGCTTTAAAATCAAATCATAAACCCCTGAAACAGAGCCTGCACTTGAATTTTCCACAGGAAGAACGCCGTATGTGACTTCACCGTTATCAACTGCCTCAAATACATCTTCCCATGTTTTATAACAAGTCGGATCACTTTCCGGGAAAAGCTTTAAAACGGCTTCGTGAGTATTAGCTCCCTTTATGCCCTGATATGCTACCTTAATATCCTTTGTTTCCATTTCAGATGAGGCATTAAGTATTTCATTTCTGAGAGTTTTACCGCTTCCTAAAATTGTATGCTGTAATGCTCGGGAAAGCTCCATTATATTTGAATATAGCAAGCGTGCAAAGGTTCCGTATTCTTCGCCCATTTCCTGAACCTTATCAAGAACCTCATTTTCTCTGTTTTCGTTAAGAACGGGAATGTTGTTTGCTTTTTTATATTCGCCTACTGATTTTGCACAGTCCATACGCTGTTTAAAAAGCTCAATCATTTCTTTATCAATAGTGTCTATTTCTTTTCTTATTTGACTTAAATCTTTCATTTTATCACCTAAGAGTTTATACTAAATTCATAAGAGCAATAGCTGTGCAGGCTTCAATTACAGATACTGCACGGGGAACTATGCATGGGTCGTGTCTTCCGTTTATAGAAAGCTTTGTGTTGCATTTTTTCTGTAAGTCTACTGTATCCTGCTCTTTTGAAATTGACGGGGTAGGTTTAATGCAGGCTCTGAAAATTACAGGCATAGAATTTGTAATACCGCCTAAAATACCGCCGCAGTTGTTAGTTTTTGTAACGACCTTACCGTCTTTATATTCAAATGGGTCGTTACTTTCACTGCCGAGCATTTCTGCAAGCTTAAAGCCTTTTCCGAACTCAATACCCTTAATTGCAGGAATACCGAAAATAATCGAAGAGATAAGTCCCTCAACTCCGCCGAACATTGGTCCGCCCAATCCTGTGGGAAGTCCTGTTACGGCACACTCAATAATACCGCCAACGCTGTCCTGATTTAATCGAGCATTTTCTACGACTTCTCTCATAGCTTCTTCTTTTGAAGTATCAATCAAAGAAAATGAGCTTTGAGAAAGTCTGCCCATTAAATCGTTATCTATATTAACAGGATTAAAAGGGTCATCTTTAACATTGCCAATCTGTGAAATATGAGCAGAGATTTTAATTCCCTTTTCTTCAAGAATTTGTCTGCAAATACTACCTGCAAAAACAAGAGGAGCAGTAAGCCTGCCTGAAAAATGTCCTCCGCCTCTGATATCGTTAAAGGAATTATACTTTTCATAAGCGGTATAATCGCTGTGACCCGGTCTTGGACAGGCAAGCAAATTGGAATAATCTCCGCTTTTTGTATTTGTATTGTTAATTATAGCGCAAAGGGGAGCACCAGTGGTAATATTATTAAGCATACCAGACAATACATTTGGTAAATCGCTTTCTTTTCTGGGTGTAGCAGTTTTGTCTTTACCTGGGGCTCTTCTTGCCATTTGAGCAAAAAGTTTATCATTATCAACTTTAAATCCCGCAGGTAAGCCGTCTATAACAACACCTATGCCATTTCCGTGACTTTCTCCAAATACGGATATTTTGACTTTTTCACCCCATGTTGATGACATTTGAATTGCCTCCTAATTTATTATAATCCTCATAAAATGAGGGATAGCTTTTGTTAATACTGAAGGCGTCTGTAACAGTAACTTTATCTGTTGCCTTTTCAGCGGCTATTGACATAGCCATAACAATTCTATGATCATTACAACCCTCAACTGTTCCGCCATTTAAGCTTTTAACGCCTTCTATTACAAGACCGTCCGGCTTTTCCGTAACCTTTGCGCCTAATTTATTTAGTGCGTTGCTTATGGAAGCAAGGCGGTCGCTTTCTTTTATTCTTAATCTTTCGGCATTTATAATTTTAGTTGTGCCTTTTGCAAAAGCTCCCGTTACTGCAAGAATTGGCACTAAGTCGGGGATTTGCCGTGCATCTATTTCAATTCCGTTTAATTCATTTGGTTTAACGGTTACGCTGTTTTCGTTAATTTGAACATCTGCACCGAAGCGTTTCAAAATCTCGGCAATTTCCTTATCGCCCTGAGTTGAATTTATATTAACTCCCTTTACGGTGGTTTCTGCATTTATTGCACCTGAACACATAAAAAATGCCGCCTGTGACCAATCGCCGTCAGTTGTATAGTCGTTTGGGGAGTAATGTTGATTCCCTTTAATATGCCAGCCGTAGTCTGTGGTTTCAACCTTAACGCCGAACTTTGACATAGTGTAAATTGTCATATTTATATATCCTATACTTTCAATAGGAGAGGTAAGTACAATATCGCTGTCACCATCAAGTAAAGGCAGGGCAAAAAGCAGACCTGTTATAAACTGTGAGCTTATATTTCCGGGAATTTCAAATTTACCGCTTTGCAGTTTTCCTTTAATTTTAAGAGGAAGAACTCCTGTGGTTTCACATTCAACTCCCGCAGGGGGGAGGATATCAGCAAAAATTCCTATAGGTCTTGGCAAAAGACTTCCGTGTCCTACAAATTCAGTTTCAACTCCGCCCATTGCCGCAACAGGAACGAAAAATCTCAAAGTGCTTCCGCTTTCTCCGCAATCGAGAACGGCTTTTTTATTTTTAAACATATCGGTTGCGTCTACGGTAAGAACATTGTCTTCAAGCTGTGTTTTTGCCCCGAGAGAATTAATACAGGCTATTGTCGCTTTAATATCATTTGAAAGCACAACAGGTGAAATTGTACTTTTGCCAAATGAAAGAGCCGCACAAATTATTGCACGGTGAACATCGCTTTTTGAGGGAGGAATTGTAACCTCACCTTTTAAAATACTTGGGGTTATAATAGCCTGTGACATTGTACTTTCCTTTCGCAGTTATTTTGAAATAAGTTATTGCTTAAAATTAATTATTACTCTGAAATAAAATCTTCAAGCTTTGAAATTTCTATTTTTTCAAGATAGCTTTCGCCGATTTCTTTTAATAGTGCAAGTTTAATTGAGCTTCCGTTTGTTTTTTTATCGGAAGAAGCCGCCCTTGCAATTTCTGTTTTTGAAATCTCGCTGTATGTGGGTAGATTATATTTTTTGCAAAGGTTCTCAATTCTCTTTGCAGAGCCTTTTTCTGTTAAGCCGGCTTTTTCTGAGGCTTTTGTAATCATACACATTCCGATTGCAACTGCCTGACCGTGAGAAAGGCTCGTAAAGTTGTTTATTTTTTCAAGTGCGTGTCCGAGAGTATGTCCGAAATTGAGCAGGGCTCTTTCGCCTTTTTCTCTTTCATCACGGCTTACAACATCTCTTTTAATTGCAACGCAATTATAAATTATATCATCAATGCAGTCTGCCGCATTGACCTTTTCAAGTTTATCAAAAAGTGATTTATCTTTAATACAGCCGTATTTAATAACCTCTGCCATACCGTCTTCAAAATAATACGGAGGCAGGGTGTCAAGAGTATTGCTGTCAATTAAAACGAGTACAGGCTGCCAAAAAGCACCTACAAGGTTTTTGCCTGCACCTATATCAACGCCTGTTTTTCCGCCAACAGAGCTGTCAACCTGAGCAAGCAAAGAGGTTGGAATCTGAACAAAGTCTATACCTCTTAAATAAGATGCAGCGGCAAAGCCTGCCATATCTCCTGTAACGCCGCCGCCTAAGGCGACAATGAGGTCGGTCCTTGTTATATGGTTTTCTGCCAAAAAATCATACATTTTTGAAATAGTAGTAAGATTTTTAGATTTTTCACCTGCTTCAAAGGTGAAAGAGTATACCTGATACCCACTGTTTGTTAAGGAATTTACAACCTTATCGCCATAGATAGGGAAAACATTGGTATCTGAAATGACGGCAACCCTCATAGCCTTGGAAACCTTTTTAATAAATTCTCCGCAGTTATCTATAATACCGTTTTTAATAATTATATCATAAGGTCTGCCTGTTTCAACCTTTAAGGTTCTCATTCTCCCAATGCCTCCTTTACTTTATGTCCTTTTTCAAGCAACGCAGCAAGCTCTTCTTTATCTTCTTTGCCGATAGCATCTTTTATTAAATTAATGTTTTTAATAAGCTCGTCAAGCTCTTCCATTAAAGGTTCTCTGTTTTCAAGAAAAAGCTCGCTCCAAAGCTCGGAATTAATATTTGCAACTCTTGAAACATCTCGGTAGCTTCCTGCGGAAAAGCCCTTATGATTTAAACAGCAGGGACTCATAACATATGCGCAGGCAAGTACATGAGGAAGCTGAGAAGTAAAGGCAATCATTCTGTCGTGTTCTTCCGGAGTTGTTATCTTAACTCCTCCGAAACCGAGTTTTATAGCAAGATTTGAAATGATTTCAATGCTTCTTTCATCTGCTTCACAGGGAACTAAAATATAGCTTGCTCCTAAATAAAGGTCAGCTTCACTTACATCAAAGCCGTTTTTCTCTTTTCCTGCCATTGGGTGACCGCCTACAAATGTAAATCCGAACTTCTTGGAGAGACTCACCATTTTAGGGCAGATTTCAGTTTTAATTCCTGCTGAATCCGTTACGATTGTGCCTTGTCTGATATGCTTTCCGTATTTTTCTATATAATCAACAGCCGCTTGCGGATACGTTGCAAGAATAATAAGGTCGGCTTTTTCAAGGCTTATTTCATCGCCGATTTCATCAATAGCCTTGCAGTCATAAGCCTTTTGTAATGTGGATTTTGTTCTGTTAATTCCAATAATGTGATGGTCGGTGTATTTTTTAAATGCTTTTGCAAAGCTGCCGCCAATAATACCCATACCGATTATTGCAATATTCATAGTTATCTTCCTTTAATTAGGGGATTGGTTAATATTTTGTGTGTTAATATAGTTCGTAAAAAAGTAAACTTGGTTAAAAGGTTATATAAAAACATTTATTAAAGTTCGTAGGGGCAACCCTTGCGGTTGCCCGCAAATAAGAAAAAAGTCAGTTGGAATTTTCGGACAACCGCAAGGGTTGTCCCTACAATTATGCAGAAAACTTATTTTTGAAAACTGGTTTTTCGTAACAGTAAGCCTTTTTGCAGCTTGTAATATTGTCAATCAGACAGAGATTTTTTGAGATTTAACAGTTTTTTGGCAACCGAGTCAAACTGCTCAGGAGTTAAGGACTGAGCGCCGTCTGATAAAGCGTGTGCAGGGTCGTTGTGAACTTCAATAATAAGACCGTCTGCACCTGCTGCTACTGCCGCCATAGCTAACGGTTCAACAAGCCATGCTCTGCCTGATGCGTGGCTTGGGTCAACTACAACAGGTAAGTGGGAGAGAGATTTAACAATAGGAATTGCTGAAACATCAAGAGTATTTCTCGTAAAGTTTTCGTATGTTCTGATACCTCTTTCGCAGAGAATAACATTATTGTTTCCCCCTGCCATTATGTATTCGGCGCTCATTAGCCATTCTTCAATTGTAGCAGACAGACCTCTTTTCAAAAGAATAGGCTTGTCTGTTTTGCCTAATTCTTTTAAAAGCTCAAAATTCTGCATATTTCTTGCGCCAACCTGAATAATGTCAACGCTTTCAAACATATCAATGTGTGATTCCTTCATAATTTCAGTTACGATAGGAAGTCCTGTTGCTTTTCTTGCTTCTTTTAATAAATCAAGACCTTCTGCCTTTAATCCCTGAAAAGAGTAGGGAGAGGTTCTGGGTTTAAAAGCACCGCCTCTTAAAATTGAAGCACCTGAGTTTTTAACGCTTTTTGCAATACCTGTAATCTGCTCCTCTGACTCAACAGAGCAAGGTCCTGCCATAATCTGTAAGCTTCCGTCTCCGATTTTAACGCCGTTTGAAAGCTCAATAACAGTATTATCAGGGTGAAATTTCCTGTTTGCTTTTTTATAGGGCTCCTGAACTCTTTTTACGCTTTCAACAAATTTTTGAGCGTCAATATAATCTATATCTATTTGTGTAGTATCACCGATCAAGCCTAAAACAGTTGAGTGAACACCGTTCCAGGTATTGACTTTAACGTCATATTTATCAGTTAAAAGGTTACAAAATTCGGTTGCCTGCTGGTTTGAACATTCAGGCTTTAAAACTATAATCATATTTTTACCTCCTAAGTATTTAAAATTTAAAGTGATTAAGATATATTTTATCACTTTAAAGCGTAAAAATCAATAGTTTATACTAAACTTCAATTGAAAATGAGATAAAATCTGCCTGAAAGATATCCACTTTTTAATTGGAGTTTAGTGTTAAAAGGCGATTATTAATATTTATAATAATTTCACCTATTTTTCTTAGCTTTTAAACCCATTGAAGAAACTATTAAATTTACCACGCTGTTAGGATTTTGCGAACCGTCAACAATAATAGTTGCGGCGTCTGTATATAAAGGCAATCTTTTGTTATAAAGCTCTATTATAGCCTGCTCTTTATCCTCTCTTTGAAGAAGCGGACGGATGGTATCATTTTTAAGTCTTTTTGAAATAACCTTAACAGGAACTGAAAGGAACAAAACAGAGGCATTTTTCTGAACCTTCTCAACGTTTCTTTTATATGTTAATGCTCCTCCGCCTGTTGCGACAATAAGATTTTCTTTTTCGGAAAGCTCTATGCATACCTGATGTTCAATATCACGAAAATAATCTTCTCCATTTTCTTCAAAAATTTGCGAAACAGTCATATTTTCTTTTTCTTCAATATATTTATCCATATCAATAAATTCTCTGCCAAGTCTTTTGGCGAGAAGTCTGCCTACGGTTGTTTTGCCACACCCCATAAATCCGCATAAAAATATACTTTTCATTATTTGTTTTCAAGCTCCTTTGAAGCGTCAATGCAAATTTTTTCAATATCTTTTACATCATAAGTGCTGTTATCCCACTTTTCGTGTGCAACTACTGCCTGCCATACCAGCATTGACATACCTCCCACAGCTTTGCTTCCGTTTGCGAGAGCCTTTTTAATAAGTACGGTTTCAAGGGGATTATAGATTGCGTCAAATACGGCTTTGCATTTGCTTATTACACTGTCGCTAACAGGCTGAACATCAATTTTAGGGTACATTCCTAAAGGCGTTGCATTTACAAGCAAATCAATATCGCCCTCTAATTCTTCAATAAGGCAGTAGCTTAATTTTGCGGTCTTTATTGTATCTGTAATTTCCTTGCAAAGAGCTTTTGCAATTTGTTCATCTTCTTTTCTTATTGCAAATAGAAGAGGAACTCCTTTTAACACAACCTCATATGCCATTGTCCTTGCTACGCCGCCGCAGCCTAAAATAACAACTCTTCCGTCAATTGTAATCTGAGCGGCTTCAAGTGCTTTTAAAAACCCGTCGGGGTCGGTAGTGTATCCTTTAGTAATTCCGTTATTTACAGCTACCGTATTTACACTCCCGTACATTTTAGCTTTTTCATCAATTTCATCAATTAACGGAATAATATTCTGCTTGTGTGGAATTGTAATGTTAAAGCCGTCAAGGTGACAGAGAGTTTTATTAAATTCTTCTTTTAAGTTTTCGGGAGCAATATCAATTACGCCGTATTCAGCATTAATTCCCGAAAGCTCAAAAAGTCTATTATGTATGAAAGGTGACATTGTATGACCTATTGGATGACCGATTACTGCAAATTTTTTAATGTTCATAACCATTCTCCTTAAACTTTTATGTAAAACTGAATGTAAAACTGAAAAAATTTAGAAAATTTTTAAAATAAATATTGACAAAGTTAAGAATAACTAATAATATGATTGAGTAAAGATTAAAGTATTTGTGATAATACAAATCTTAGCTAAACCATTGTATCATAAAATGTACTGTTTTGTCTATAATATTCAGTACACTATAATTTTTAGGAGGAAATATTATGGTATTAGAAAAAGTAAAATCTATTTTAGCTGACCAGTTTGATGTTGAGGAAGATAAAATCACAGCTGATACTGACCTTCAGGAAGATTTAGGTGCAGATTCTCTTGATGTTGTTGATTTACTTATGTCAATCGAAGATGAATTCGAGATTGAAATTCCTGACGATGAAATTGAAAACATCAAAACAGTTGGTGCGCTTGTTTCTTATATCGAAGCAAATTCATAATTTCTTGAGAATATTTTGCAGGCAGAGGTTACTCTGCCTGTATTTTTTTGCATAATTACTTGAAAAATAAGTATATAATCTGTATAATAGAAATGTTATGATTTACTTTTGGAGGTATAAACAATGGCTGATAAAAAATTAGTTGAAGCTATTACAAGCCGTGATCAGGATTTTGCAAAATGGTACACGGATATAGTAAAGAAAGCGGAGCTTGTAGATTACTCAGGAATTAAGGGCTGTATGGTTATAAGACCTTACGGTTATGCAATCTGGGAGAATATTCAGGCTGACTTAGACAGAAGATTTAAAGAAACAGGTCACGAAAATGTATATATGCCAATGTTTATTCCCGAAAGTCTTCTCCAGAAAGAAAAAGACCATGTAGAGGGTTTTGCACCTGAATGTGCATGGGTAACAATAGGCGGAAGTGAAGAATTAAACGAACGTCTTTGTGTAAGACCTACTTCTGAAACATTATTCTGCGACCATTATAAAAAGATTATCAACACATACCGTGATTTACCTAAGCTTTATAATCAGTGGTGCAGTGTTGTAAGATGGGAAAAAACCACAAGACCATTCCTGAGAACTTCTGAGTTTTTATGGCAGGAGGGTCATACAATGCACGAAACTCAGGAAGAAGCAGAGGAAGAAACACTTAGAATGCTTCAGGTTTATGCAGACTTTTATAAGGAAACACTTGCAATTCCTGCTGTTATCGGCAAAAAGACAGAAAAAGAAAAATTTGCAGGAGCCGTTTCAACATATACAATTGAGCCTATGATGCATAACGGTGTTGCACTTCAAGGCGGTACATCACACTATTTCGGAGACGGCTTTGCAAAAAGCTTTGATATTACTTTTACAGGCAGAGATAACAAACAGCACTATCCTCATCAGACCTCATGGGGTGTATCAACAAGAATGATCGGTGCGATTATTATGGTACACGGTGATGATGACGGCTTGATTTTACCGCCAAAGGTATCACCGATTCAGGTGGCAATAATTCCTATTGCACAGCATAAGGAAGGTGTGCTTGATAAGGCACAGGAAATTTGCGATATGCTTAAAAAGGATTACAGAGTTAAATTAGACTCAAGCGACCACGCTCCCGGTTGGAAGTTCAGTGAATATGAAATGAAGGGTGTGCCTTTAAGAGTCGAAATAGGACCAAAAGATATTGAAAAGGATCAGTGTGTGGTTGTAAGAAGAGATACAAGAGAAAAAATCTTTACTCCTATTGAAAAACTCTCTGAACAGATTGCTCAGAGCTTACAGGATATTCACGACGCAATGTATCAGAAAGCACTTGAAAATATGCAGGAAAAAACATTTACTGCAACTACTTATGATGAGTTTATTGACATTGCAAAAAATAAACCCGGCTTTATTAAAGCTATGTGGTGCGGAGATTCCGAATGTGAAGAAAAGCTTAAAGATGTTACAGGCGGCGTAAAGAGCAGATGTATTCCTTTTGAAGAGGAGCATATTGCCGATACCTGTGTTTGCTGTGGAAAAGAAGCAAAGCATCAGGTTTATTGGGGTAAGCAGTACTAATCATAATTTAATAATATAATGTGAAAAGGAAAGGATGGTGAGAATATGCCTATTAAGGTTCAGCGAAATTTGCCTGCCATAAAGGTACTTGAATCGGAAAATATTTTTGTAATGCCTGATGACAGAGCCGCAACTCAGGATATCAGACCGCTTAAAATTATTATTTTAAATTTAATGCCTAATAAGGTGGAAACCGAAACACAGCTTTTAAGAATGTTAGGTAACAGTCCATTGCAGATTGATATTGAGCTTTTGCAAATGGCTTCTCACATATCTAAAAATGTTTCACAACAGCATTTAACTACCTTTTATAAAACCTTTGACGAAATAAAAAATCAGCGTTTTGACGGAATGATAATTACCGGTGCTCCTGTTGAACAGCTTGACTTTGAGCAGGTTGACT
This sequence comes from Ruminococcus sp., assembly GCA_022511005.1. Lineage (GTDB taxonomy): Bacteria > Bacillota > Clostridia > Oscillospirales > Acutalibacteraceae > Ruminococcoides. Next base: position 26,031 of record JAFLSJ010000008.1, on the reverse strand, counting down.
ATTGGGAAGAACTTAAAACTATAATGGAATGGACAAAAACCAATGTTTATTCAACTTTCCATATATGCTGGGGAGCACAGGCAGGACTTTATTATCATTACGGTATTAAAAAATATCCGCTGAAAGAAAAGCTTTCAGGCATATATAATCATAAAATTCTACAGCCGTTTCATCCTTTATTAAGGGGCTTTGACGATTACTTCCTTTTACCCCATTCAAGGTTTACGGAAGTAAGCAGAGAAGATATTGAAATCCATGATGAGCTTCAAATACTTGCAGTTTCCGAATATGCAGGAGTTGCAATTGTAGCCAATAAAAATGGAAGACAGTTCTTTGTTTTAGGTCACGCTGAATATGACAGAAACACTCTTGCAAAGGAATATTACAGAGATAGGTATAAGGGACTGAAACCTCAGATACCCTATAATTATTTCATAAATGATGATCCTGCAAGCAATCCGCCAATGGTGTGGAGAAGCAATGCAACCTTGTTATATACAAACTGGTTAAATTATTTTGTATATCAGCAAACTCCATATGATTTGGACGAACTTAAAGAAATGTATAATATTTATAAATAAAACTGACAGCATAATCTTTGATTATGCTGTTTTTGCTGTTCTTTTGTTGATAATTGGTATATTTTTTGGTATAATATTAAAGACTATTATTTTAAAATGGTATGAAAGCAGTGTAAAAATGAGTGTTCAGAGTAAGGAATATGAAAAAATAGTAAGAGAAAATATTGAAAAATGCAAGGAAACCTATAAGGAGCAAACTGAGTATATTTTAAATTCAACTGCACAATATCACGGAAGATATGTTAGAACTCTTTGTATTCCAAAGCTGTTTGATGAAAAACAATGTGAGCGTTTAAAACATATTGCAGAATATACTCAGAACATACTTGTTAAAACAATCAAGCATTATAAAGAAAATCCAGAGTTTAGAAAAAAGTTTATGTTTGAGCCTGAGCTTGAAAGGCTTATTTTAACAGAGTCTGACTTAGAATGTGTTTTGCCTGTTTCAAGAATAGACATATTTTTTAATGAAGATAACGGCGACTTTAAATTTTGTGAAATCAATACAGACGGCACAAGCGCAATGAACGAGGACAGGGAACTGAATATTGCAGTAAAAAAGACGTTTGCCTACAATGAATTTGCAAAAAATCACAAGCTATCAAGCTTTGAGCTTTTTGACTCTTTTGTTGAAGAATTTAAAAATATTTACAGCGGATATAAATTTAAAAAAGAAAATCCCAATGTAGCCATTGTAGATTTTCTTGATTTAGGTACTACAAATGAATTTGAACAGTTCAAACTTGCTTTTGAAAGAGCGGGAATAAATGTAGAAATTTGTGACATTAAAGATTTAGTATATAAGGATAATGCTCTATATTCAAAGTCGGGAATGAGAGTAGACGCAATTTATCGCAGAGCAGTTACCTGCGATATTATGAAAAATATAAATGAACTTTCCGATTTTATTAAAGCCATAGAAAATCATTCAGTATGCCTTGTAGGGCCTATAAGTACACAGATTGTTCATTCAAAAGTATTTTTTGAAGTAATTTCAGATGAAAATAATTTAACTTATTTAACAGATGAGGAAAAATCATTTGTTAAAGCACATTTCCCTAAAACATATCACCTTACAAGTGACAATAAACTGTTTAACTTGCAGGAGGTTTTAAATAATAAGGATAAATGGATTATCAAGCCTATTGATTCCTACGGCTCAAAGGGTGTTTTTGCAGGAGTTGAGGGAGATGATAAAGACTGGAAAGACCATATTTTAAAAGCAATAGATACAGGCTATGTTTTGCAGGAATTCTGCAAGCCTTATGAGAACTTGAACATAGATTTTGCAAAGGATAATCCCGAATTTTTAAACTACAGCAATTTATCGGGACTTTTTGTATATAACAATAAATTTAAGGGAGTTTATTCCAGAGTATCCGCAAATGAAATTATTTCTACTCAATACAGCGAAATTGCACTTGCAACGGTAAAGGTTTTATAGAATGTTGATAAATCTGTATTGATAGTGTTAGTCGAGATAAGCAAAAGTTTTTGCGTCGCTTTTTACAAAAAGCGACCGAGAATCAAAGGGCGAGGAGCCCTTTGTCGCCGATAATTCGGCGAAACTTTCTTTTATAACTAAAAAAGCACAACATTTGCCGAAAAGTTGTTTAATAACGAAAGAAAAACCACCTTTTTAAGGTGGTTTTTCTTTCGGATATATAATTATATGGAGGTTGTTTATACTATAAGTTTTTGCCTGATTGACAGCAAAATTTTCTTTTCCCGTCTGCTTACCTGAACCTGCGTCATACCAAGCTCTTTTGCAGTTTGCGACTGTGTTTTTTGTTTGTAATATCTTAAAACAATTAAATTTTTATCTTCTTTGTTAAGCTGTTCTATTGCCTGATTTAATGACATATGCTCGGTTAGCTTTTCTTCTGAGGAGTCAACAGGAATTTCAAGAGTTTGCTCCTCGTCGTTGTTATCCTGTGTAAGGGATAGGGGAAACTGGGCGCAGTTTAGTGCGTCCATTGTTTTTTCAACAGATGTATCAAGCTTTTCGGCAAGAAGTTTAACGGCAATATCCTGCCCGGTTGCTTTTTTATAATCTTCACTGATTTTTTTAGCCTTAATGGAAAGCTCCTTCAAACTTCTGCTTACTTTAACAGTTCCCGCTTCTCTGAAAAGCTGTTTAATTTCGCCTAAAATAACAGGTACTGCATAGGTTGAAAACTTAACATTTCTGTCAAAGCTAAAATTTCTTGTAGCCTTTACAAGTCCTAAACATCCTGCGGAGTATAAATCTTCGTATTCAATTCCTCTGTTTTTAAAGCGTTTACAGCAGGCGTGAACAAGTCCTAAATTTTCTTCAATAATTATTTCCTGTTTGCTCATTTTGCTCTTGGAATTATGAATTTTTCCATAGTTACGGTTGTACCTTTTTCCGGCTTGGAAGTAACCTTTATGCTATCCATAAAGCTTTGCATAACTGCAAAACCCAGTCCTGCTCTTTCTTCTTCGGGAGCAGTTGTGAAAAGTGGTTCCATAGCTTTTTCTACATCTTCAATACCGCAGCCCTTGTCACGGATTTTAATTATTACTTTATTGGTATCTGTTATCTTTGCATTTATGTATATAATACCGCTTTCCATTCTGTATCCGTGAACGATTGCATTTGTAACTGCTTCCGATACGGCAGTTTTTATGTCTGCAATTTCGTTTATAGTAGGGTCAAGGTTTAATACAAAAGACGCCACAACGCTTCTTGCAAAGCTTTCGTTACAGCTTTTGCTTAAAAAGCTTACATTCATTTCATTTAATATTTTCATTTTAATACCCCCAATGCTCCAACTCCTGAAAGCTCTACAATTTTTTGAAGTCTTTGAGGAATATTTACGATTTTTAAGTTGCCGCCTAACAGCGACATTGTTCTGTATCTGCCCATAATAAGACCTATGCCTGAGCTGTCCATAAAGCTTACTTTAGAAAAGTCAAGCTTTAATGTTTTAGGATGCAGGTTTTCTGCTTGTCCATCTATTTGGTTTCTTATTGATGAAGCACAGTTATGGTCTATTTCACCTGATAAAAAGGCGGTTAAAGTATTGTTTTCAAATTCTGTTTTTACCATTTTTAACTTCCTGTTCTTATACTAGTACTGCTATAACTATTTACAACACAAAAAATGAAGTAGAACATTTCTCAAAGATTGTAGGGGACGATGCCTACATCGTCCCAAAAAGTTTCATACAGTGGGCTGATGTAGGCATCAGCCCCCTACAATTATGCAGAAAACAATTATATCTATCTGTCAAGTTTAGTGGTTACTGGGTACCAGTATTAAAATAAAATGTCCATACTTATAATAATAAGTATGGACTGTAAAATTTGTATTATTCACTTGTCAAAAAATAAATTTATTTTGCTTTTTCTAAGGCATATGGTCGAATTTCTCCTGAAAGATAGAGAGAACCGCAAATTACAAGGGCAAGATTTTTTTCTTTTGCCTTATTGTAAGCATAATCAAAGGCAGAAAAAATATCTTTTTTGGGGGTGACTTTTTTAAAGTGACCCAAGCATTTGCTGTAAAGCTCAATTTCATTTAACGCTCTGGGGTTGTTAATGGGAACAGTTACAACTTCGTCAAAGGTGTTTTCCAAAAGCTTTATGGAGGATAAGCTGTCTTTATCTCTTAACATTCCTAAAATGCAGATTTTCTTTTTTCCTTTAATATAAAAATCAAGAGATTTTTTAAGAGCCTCTATTCCGTTTGGATTGTGAGCGCCATCCAGCAAAATAAGGGGATTTTTGCTTATTATTTCAAGTCTTGCAGGATTTACAGCCTTTTTAAAGCCTTTTACAAGGCTTGTATCGTCTATTTTTAAAATTCTTTTACATCGTAAATTTTCAAGGACTGTTAAAGCTGTTTTTGCATTCTCGATTTGATGAAGTCCAGTTAAATATAGGGTAAGTTCAAGGTTGTTGTATTTTAAAATGGTTTTTTCAATATCCGAAGAAACAACCTGAATGTTAAAATCTTCACTTTTATAAAGAGGTACTTCTTTTTCTCTTGCAGTATCTTCAATGACTTTCATAGTTTTTTCTTCCTGGATAGAAGTAACTACAAAGCTGTCAGGTTTAATAATTCCGCATTTTTGCAGGGTGATTTCCTCTATTGTACTGCCTAAAATTTCAGTATGGTCAAGTCCGATTGCAGTAATTACCGAGCATAGGGGAGGTTTAATTACATTTGTACAGTCTAAAAGTCCGCCCATTCCTGTTTCAAGAACAACAATATCACATTTTGCTTTGTTGTGAATATAAAATTCAAGTGCCATAACATATTCAAATTCAGTAATAATACAGTCTTTTTTTCTTAAATTTTCAACTAATGGGAATGTTTCTTCAACAGCCTTTGTAAGCTCATTTTCGGAAATCATTTTTCCGTTAATTTGAATACGCTCCCTGAAATCTGTAATATAAGGAGAAATGAAAAGTCCCGTTTTATAGCCTTGATTTGTTAAAACAGCAGATAACATCTGGCAAACAGAGCCTTTGCCGTTTGTTCCTGCAACATGAATAAATTTTAAGTTGTCCTGAGGGTTGCCCATCAAATCAAGGAGCGTTTTAATTCTGTCAAGACCGGGTCGAGAGCCGAAAGTTAAAAGAGAATGTATCTTTTCAAGTGCATTTTCGTAAGTCATTATATCAAATTCCTGTAAATTTCATTTTTCTTAAAGCCTGATATTGACGCCGCCTCTTTAGCCGCATCTGAAGGCTTTTGACCTTTTTCCATAAGCTCTTTTGCAAGGGAAACTGCTGTATCAAGGGTATATTCTGCCTCTTTCTGTTCTGTGTTTTTATCGCCTTCAAGGATAAGCACAATTTCACCTTTAATACTACCGTCTGCTAAATTTTCTGCCGCAAGTTTTGTAGTTGTACGGATTGTTTCTTCGTGAATTTTTGTGATTTCCCTTACAATTGTCAGTTTTCTTTCTCCGAAAAATTCATAGAAATCCTTTAAGGTTGCAGGGAGTTTATGGGGTGCTTCGTAAAAAATCATGGTGCGTTTTTCTTTTTTTAAGCTGTTTAAATGGTCTTTTCTGCTTTTTTTATTAACACTTAAAAAACCCTCAAAGGTAAATCTGCCGGTTTCAAGCCCTGATACTGCAAGTGCGGAAATAACAGCACTTGGTCCGGGAATAACAATTGTTTTAATGCCTTTTTCTTCACAAAGCTTAATTAAATCTTCACCGGGGTCTGAAATACAGGGCATTCCTGCATCAGTAACGATTGCACAGTTTTCACCCTGCATAATACGACTGCATATAATTTCTCCACGCTCACGCTTATTATGCTCAAAATAGCTTATCATAGGCTTTTTTATTTCAAAGTGGTTTAACAGTTTTAATGTTACCCTTGTATCCTCAGCAGCAATAAAATCAACCGTTGATAATGTTTCAACTGCTCTGGGGGATAAATCTCCAAGGTTGCCGATTGGAGTTCCCACTACATATAAAATTCCGTACATTTTATCATTCTCCGATTTTGTAGCTTCCGTATATTTCACGCATTTCTTTTGAGAAATCGCCGTTTTCGTCTTCAATAAATAAAACAGGTTCAACCTTTAAACTGCCTTTGTTTCCGCTTCGTCGGCCTTCAATTAAAAACAGCTTCGGTTCTTTAGATTGTCTTTGCTGAACAAAACGTAAACGTTTTGGTTCAATATGATGCTTGCGCATTGATTCCATAACATCACAGAGCCGTTCAGGTCTTTGACACAGGCAAAATCTTCCGCCAAATTGTAAAAGCCTTGCGGCACAGCTTACGATATCATCTAAGGTACAGGTTTCCTCGTGGCGGGCAATATGTTTTTCTTTTTCAGGGTTTACAATTCCGCTGCCGCTTAGCTTATAGGGAGGATTACAGACAACAAGGTCATAGTATCCGTATCTTAATTTACTTCTTAAATTCCTCAAATCGCCGTGAACAGGAGTTATGTATTTTCCAAGACCGTTAATTAAAACAGAACGCTTAATCATATTGTAGGCGTCGTCCTGAATTTCAACAGCGGTAACATTAAGATTTTTACCTAATTCTCTTGCCCATATAAGAGGAATAGTTCCGCAACCTGTTCCCAGTTCAACGGATTTATCATGCTTTTTAGGTATTGCAAAATTTGCAAGAAGAATAGTATCTGTTGAAAAATGGTGTTTATCGCTTACAATAACTTTAATATTATTGCCCAACGGCTCATAATGTTCATTTTCTTTAAGCATTTTTTACTCCGTAAATAAAGTATTATTAAATATATTTTACAATATTTTTGGTGTTACGTAAAGAGATAGAAAGATTAAAAAGTTTTTGCGTCGCTTTTTTCAAAAAGCGACCGGGTTCAAAGGGCGAGTAGCACTTTGTCGCCGATAAATTCGGCGAAACAAAAAATTATGTAAAAATGCACCTAAATTTCTGCTCTTAACAGAAGTTTAAGGTGCATTTGAATTTTATTTTTTATCGCCGTCTTCTTCCTGTTCTTTATTTTCAACCTGTTTTACTAAGGCTCTTTTTATTCTTTGTCCGTTTACTTCTCTTACGGATATTTTAAGTCCCATAAAAATAAAATTTTCGCCTTTTTGAGGAGTTGTTCCGAATTGGTCAAGAATAAGACCACCTACGGTCTGGTTTTCATTATCAAGATTTCTGCTGTCAATGTCAAACAGCTCAAGCATATCTTCAAGCTCCATATCGCCGCTTACTAAAAATTCATTATCGCCGATTTTAGTAAACATACGCTCGATTTCTTCGTCCTCGTCCCAGATTTCTCCTACGATTTCCTCAATTAGATCCTCCATTGTTACAATTCCCAGCGTTCCGCCGTATTCGTCTGTAACAACAGCAATGTGAAGCTTTTTACGCTTGAACTCACTTAAAATTTTAGAAAGCTTCTGTGTATTGAATATAAAATATGCAGGCTGAATAAGATTTCTTACATCAGGAGTTTCATTTTTAGCAAGCTCTTCAAGAAAATCTCTTGTGTGCAAAATACCTATAATATTATCAATAGTATCCTCATATACGGGAATACGAGAATATCTGTTTTCCAAAATCAAATCTTTAATGGTGTTAAAATCATCTTCAATATCAATAGCCGATACGTCAACTCTGGGGGTGAGAATTTCTATAGCTGTTTTTTCGTCAAAATCAAGAACAGACTGTACCATCTCACGCTCGGTTTCTTCAAGAACGCCCTGCTCTTCAATTGTTTCTACAAGGGATTTAAGCTCATCTTCCGTAACATCAGGCTGTTCCTTTGACTCGCCGGTTATCATAAGTGCGAGCTCTTTAATTTTAACAAATATAAAAATAACAGGAGTGAGGATTATCATTAATCCTTTTAAAAGGCCCCCAAGCTTAAATACAAACGCCTCGTTATATTCTTTAGCAAGACATTTTGGAATAATTTCACCAAAAGTAAGAATAAGCAGAGTTACAATACCTGTAGATATTGCTGCACCTGCATCACCGAAAAGGTTCAGGCAAAGCACCGTTGCAATAGAGGAACACCCTAAATTTACCAAGTTATTGCAAATAAGTATTGCTGTTAATGCTTTATCAAAATGGTCAAGAATATAAAGTGCGGTTTTTGCTTTTTTATTGCCGTTTTCGGCATAATTTTTCATTCTTATTGTATTAGTGAATGAAACTGCTGTTTCAATTGATGAAAATATTGCAGAAAGAAATACGCAAATCACAATTGCAACAGCATAAATTATGTTAGGGTCCAAAAAGAATCACACTCCAAATTAGTCAATATGAAAAGAATATAACATACTATCATATAGGATACTATAAAATTTTATATATAATATTATTATTAAGAAAAAAGCGGAAATTTCTTGAAGAATTTTTCTCATAATGCTATAATAAATAAGTATGTATATTATACTGCACTTTTTGGAAAAACTTATGTTATGGAGGTGCAGCATAATGTCTAAAAATAATAATTCAAATAAAAAATTTAAGGAAGAAGAAAAGAAAAAATTAAAAAACAATTCTTCAGAAAATGATTCATCTGAAAATGATGCGGAAACAGAACTTTCCAACGACAGCCCCATTAACGAGGAACATACTGAGCAAATAGAAAATACAGGCTCGGTTGTTACAAGCCACAAAGATTCTATAATTCAATGTCTTACAATTATAGGACAGATTGAAGGTCACGATATTCTTCCGGCTCAGAATAAAACTACAAAATATGAGCACGTTATTCCCTTGCTTGTATCTATTGAAGAGGATGAAAGAATAGACGGTCTTTTAATTCTTTTGAACACCGTTGGCGGCGATGTTGAAGCAGGTCTTGCAATTGCGGAAATGATATCGGGTATGAAAAAGCCTACGGTTTCAATTGTGCTTGGCGGAGGTCATTCAATCGGTATTCCTTTAGCCGTTGCGGCGAAGAAAAGCTTTATTGCAAAAAGTGCTTCAATGACGGTTCATCCCGTTAGAAGTACAGGTCTTACAATAGGTGTTCCCCAAACCTTTGAGTATTTTCAGAGAATGCAGGACAGAATAACTACATTTGTCAGCGAGAATTCTAAAATTACCAAAAAGCGTTACAATGAGCTTGTTATGAATACAGGCGAGCTTGTACTTGATATTGGTACAATTTTAAACGGCAAGGACGCAGTAAGAGAAGGGCTTATAGACGATGTGGGAACGTTAAGCCAGGCAATGGACTGTCTGTATGATATGATTAAAAAAGATAAAAAGAAAAATAAAAGTAATAAAAAATAATAACTTTAATTCTTATGCTTATGCATAAGAATACATAATCGGGAGGCATTTGATGTCAGTTTTTGAAGCAATTATTCAGGGTATAGTACAGGGCTTAACAGAATTTTTGCCTGTATCAAGCTCAGGTCATCTTTCCATAACACAGCATATTATGGGAGTTCAGGGTGAGGGCAACCTGTTCTTTAATGTAATGCTCCATTTAGGAACACTTTTTGCAGTAGTGGTATTTTACAGAAAGCTTATTGTGCGTTTAGTTAAAGAATTTGTACATATGGTTAAAGATATTTTTAAAGGCAAGTTTAAGTGGAGTGAAATGAATTACGACAGAAACCTGATTATGATGCTTATAATCGGTTTAATTCCGCTATTTTTGCTGTTTGTTCCAATCGGGAACGATATGAAAGTCAAAGATTTGGCAGATATTTTTACACAGGGAAAATATTTTATTGTTGTAGCATTATCACTGCTTGTAACAAGTGCTTTGCTTTTTGCAGGTATTCGTGCAAATGAAAAAACAAAAGCAAGATATGAAAGAAAAGGCATTTTGACTTCAAATGGAGCAGGAAGACATAAATTTAATGTTGTAGACGCTGTTTGCGTTGGTGTGGGTCAGCTTTTTGCTGCGATTTTTCCGGGATTGTCCCGTTCGGGAACAACCCTTGCAGTTGGAGAATTAAGAGGAATAAACAAGCAGACGGCTCTTGATTTTACCTTTGTTTTAGGTATTCCCTCGATTCTTGCGGCGGCTTTACTTGAGGGCAAAGACGCTTTAACTGCCCCCGGAGGAATTAAATTTGAATTTTTGCCTGTAATTTTAGGTATGATTACAGCCGCAGTTGTAGGATATTTTTCAATTGTAATTTTTAAATGGTTATTGAAAACAGATAAAATGATTATATTCGTGATTTATACAGCAATTGTCGGTGCAATAATGCTGATTATAAGCATTATAGAGTTATTTACAAAAACAAATTTATTTACAGGACTTCCACTTTAAAAAACAGGAGTGAATTACTTTGGCTGCAAAAAAGAAAACAACTAAAAGAAAACCCGCAGCAAAAAATAATACAAAAACAAGAACAGCTTCAAAAAGGAATACTTCAAAAAAAGCTGAAAGAACAAAAATGAATCCCCAGATTAAAGCATTAATTTTCGGTGCAGTTGCAGTTCTGATATCCTGCTTTATCATCATTAAGGGAGAGAATATCTGGAGCGCAGTAAGAAACTTTATTTTTGGAATGTTCGGACTTTGCAGTGTTCTTTTACCTGTTATGTTTATTTATTTGGCGGTAATAACAGCAAAGGAAAAGCAGGTCGCCCATATTAAGGCTAAAGGATTTTTGATTGTAACAATTATTCTTCTGGCAGATGCACTTATTTATTTCTTCGTAATGAATAAATATACAAACCTTAATTATTTAGGTGCATTGCAAGGCTTGTTTATAGATTCAGCCACAGCAGGCAATTATTTTAATTCAGGCGGAGGACTTGTAAGCGGTTTATTGGGATATCCTTTAATGGTAGCCTGCGGTCAGGTAGGCGGAGCAATTATTACAATTATCGTTTTAATTACTCTGATTTGTATTATCACAGGAATTTCTCTTATTGATATAGGTAACGCCGCTAAGAAGGTTGGAGAAAAGGTTACATACGCTTACGAAAAATCAGGCGAATATATTCAGCAGGCACATCAGAAAAAGGCTGAAAGAAGATCCCAAAGAGAAGAACAGTCAGGAAAAGCAAATAATGACTTAAAAATTGATATTCCCATTGATAACGGTGTAAGAAAAATTAAAACCGATGATAAAATAGATATTTCCATTGATAACGAGGGTACCGCAGAAGAGCCTACTTCAAAGGAAGAACTTATTAATATTATGAATCTTGTTAATAAATCCAATAAAAACAAAGTAACGGCTTCTGATATTGCCGACGATATTTCAAAGTCTAAAAAGAAGCCTGTAAAGGAAAGCGGTGCAAAACAGGCAGACCCTCAGACAGTTCCTGTTTTTGAAGTTCCTAAGGAAAATACGGTTTCCGACGGCGGAGAATATAAATTTCCTCCTGTTGCTTTGTTAAAGCCCAGTCTTGATAATGACAGCTCAAAAGCTATGGATGAAATGAGCGTGAATGCTCAGAAGCTTGTAGATACTTTAAAAAGCTTCGGCGTTGATGCAAGCATAACAAATATTTGCAGAGGTCCGTCTGTAACAAGATATGAACTTGCTCCTGCACCGGGTGTTAAAATCAGTAAGATTACAAATCTTTCCGATGATATTGCCCTTAATTTGGCGGCGAACGGAGTGAGAATAGAAGCTCCCATACCCGGTAAGGCGGCTGTTGGAATTGAAGTCCCAAATAAGTTTGTAAGTATGGTTACAATGCGTGACTTAATAGATTCTTCTCAGTTTAAAGAGGGAAAAAGCAAGCTTACCTGTGTTTTAGGCGAGGATATTTCAGGCGAGATAGTTGTAACTGACCTTGCAAAAATGCCCCACCTTCTTATTGCAGGTACAACAGGCAGCGGTAAATCAGTTTGTGTAAACTCAATTTTGCTGAGTATTCTGTTTAAGGCAACTCCTGACGAGGTAAAGCTTCTGCTTATAGACCCGAAAATGGTTGAATTTTCAAAATATAAGGGAATACCTCATTTACTTGTTCCGGTAGTATCAGACGCTAAAAAAGCCGCAGGTGCATTAAACTGGGCAGTATCTGAGATGCTCCAAAGATATACTTTGTTTTCTGAATATGATTGCAAGGATATCGGCTCGTACAATAAGCTTATTGAAAAGAATTTAAAATATATTAAAGAAACTAAGGCGGAAATTAACGAGGACGGCGAGGAATATCAGCCTGTAATGGAAGTAAACGGACTTCCTGTTGCAAAGGAAAAACTGCCTAATATTGTTATTGCTATTGATGAGTTAGCCGATTTGATGATGGCGGCTCCGGGAGAGGTTGAAGATGCAATTTGCCGTCTTGCACAAATGGCTCGTGCGGCAGGTATGCACCTTGTTATTGCAACCCAAAGACCCTCTGTAAACGTTATTACAGGTGTAATCAAAGCTAATATTCCAAGCCGAATTGCCTTAAAGGTTAGTTCAAATATAGACTCCCGAACAATTCTTGATTTCGGCGGTGCAGAAAAGCTTATCGGTAAGGGTGATATGCTCTTTTCACCTGTTGGTGCGCCGAAGCCTATCAGAGTTCAGGGGTGTTATGCTTCTGACGAAGAAATTGAAAGCGTAACAGGCTATATTAAAAAATCTTATCAAGCTCGTTATAATTCTGAAATAGAAGAAAAAATTAAAAAAATTGCCGCAGAAGATATTAACGGCAATTCAAAGGACAATAATTCTCAGGATAATTCCAGCCCTGATGTTGACGATAAAATGGAAGAAGCAATCAAATGCATTATAGATGCAGGACAAGCCTCAACATCTCTTTTGCAAAGAAGATTAAAGGTAGGCTATGCCAGAGCAGGGCGAATGATAGACGATATGGAGCAAATGGGTATTGTAGGACCTCATCAGGGTTCAAAGCCCAGAGAAGTTCTTATTACATACAATGAATGGCTTGAAAGAAATAATCTTTTAGGTACGGATATTTCCCGTTCAGATGACGATTTTACAGAGGAAGAATAATTAATTTTTTACTTAAACAGGTGTTATTATGGCTTTTTTACCTATGACAACTGAAGAAATGAAAGAAAGAGGATGGCAGCAGCCCGATTTTGTTTATGTATCAGGCGACAGCTATGTTGACCACCCTTCTTTTGGTGCTGCCATAATAACAAGAGTACTTGAAGTAAAAGGATATAAGGTTGCAATGCTTGCCCAGCCTGATTGGAAAAATCCAAAGGATTTTACTCGCTTCGGTAAACCACGTCTTGGATTTTTTGTATCGGCAGGCAATATAGATAGTATGGTTGCCCACTATACCGTAACAAAGAAAAGAAGAAGTGACGATGCCTACACCGCAGGCGGAAAAACAGGCAGCCGTCCTGACAGAGCGGTAACGGTTTATTCAAATATAATTAAAAACCTTTATCCTGACAGTATTGTAATTATCGGCGGACTTGAGGCTTCTTTAAGACGTTTTGCCCACTACGATTATTGGGAAGATAAGGTTATGCCCTCTGTGCTTTTTGACAGCAAGGCAGATATTCTATCTTACGGAATGGGCGAGCTTCAAACGATTGAAATTGCCGACCGTTTATATAAGGACTGCTCTCTTGAAGAATTATACGATATTAAGGGGATTTGCTATAAAATTCCCACAAAGGATTATGTTCCTCAATCTGTTGTAGATTTGCCAAGCTATGAGCGAGTTTGTGAAAGCAAAAAGGATTATGCCATAGCTTCAAGAAAAGAATTAGAAGAGGCAGACGCAGTAAGAGGAAGAAAGATGATTCAAAAACACGGAAGTTATCTTCTTGTTCAAAATCCTCCTATGCCACCGTTGAATACAGAACAGCTTGACTGGGTGTTTTCTTTGCCTTATGAAAGATACTATCCTCCCTGTTATGAAGAAAAAGGCGGGGTACCCGGTATTGAAGAGGTTGAATTTTCAATAACCCATAATCGTGGCTGTTTCGGTGCCTGTAATTTTTGTTCATTGGCTTTTCATCAGGGAAGGGCGGTAACAGTAAGAAGCAGAAAAAGCATTATTAAAGAAGCAAAGGATTTTACCGAAAACCCACGCTTTAAAGGTTACATAAGCGATGTAGGCGGACCTACTGCAAACTTTCGGTTACCCTCATGTGAAATGCAGAAAAAAGCAGGTCTATGTAAAGCAAAAAGATGTTTGGCTCCAAAGCCCTGTAGAAATATACAGGTATCTCACAATGAATACCTTGATATTTTAAGAGAACTGAGAAGTATGCCGAAAATAAAAAAGGTGTTTATTCGTAGCGGTATTCGTTTTGATTATTTAATGGAGGATAATAACAGAAAAGAATTTTTCAGAGAACTTGTAAAACACCATGTAAGCGGTCAGCTTAGAGTTGCTCCAGAGCATTGCTCTCAGGCTGTCCTTGATAAAATGGGTAAACCCCATATTGAGGTTTATAAGCAGTTTCAGAATGAATTTTATAAGCTTACAAAACAGGAAAATAAAGAGCAGTATGTTGTACCATATTTAATGAGTTCACATCCGGGGTCAACAATAAAGGATGCCATTGAACTGGCAGTATTTTTAAAGAAAGAAAAAATACATCCAAAGCAGGTTCAGGATTTTTACCCAACGCCCGGTACTATTTCTACTGCAATGTTTTATACAGAGCTTGACCCTTATACTCTTGAAAAGGTATATGTTCCAAAGGATCCGAAAGATAAGGCAATGCAAAGAGCCTTGTTGCAGTATTTTCTACCTCAAAATAAATACCTTGTGCTTGACGCCTTGAAAAAAGCAAACAGAACAGATTTAATAGGCAATACAAAAAACTGCCTTGTGTCTGCTCCGGCAGGATATTTAAAAAATGATAACAAAAACAACAATAAAAGCAAAAATCAAAAGAATAAGTTTGCAAAATATAGAGGAAAAAAGCCAAAGGGTAAAAAATGATTAAATCAAAATATTTTAAGTTTTTAATTACAGTTATCATATTTATTTTAGTTTTTGTTATCTGCTTTTTATTAAATTGGCAGTGGATTTTTTCAAAAGCAGGGTTTTATCCCGACAGGTCAGAGGGAATGTCTGTAAGCTTTATAGATGTGGGTAAGGCTGATGCAATCTTTATCACCTGTGATGATTATAATATTCTTATAGATGCAGGCGAAGATTATAAAGCCGACCGTGTGATTTCATACTTAAAAAGATATAACACTGAAAAGATTGATTTACTTATTTCAACTCATCCCGACAACGACCATATCGGCGGAATGAGCAGTATAATAAATGAATTTGAAGTAGAACGCTTTTGGCAATCTGAGATAGATGAAAATGTAATTTCTCAGACATCTGCTTACAAAAATATGATTACTTCACTTGAAAATAAAAATGTAAATACAGAATATAAAGAAGCAAAAAGTACCTACAGCTTAGGCGATTTAACTTTTACCGTTTTATCGCCCGGTAAAAAATATGATGATACAAATAATTCAAGTCTTATAATTCGCCTTGATTATTTTGATACAAGTTTTCTTTTTATGGGAGATGCCGAAACAGAGGCAGAGCAGGACTTGATTAATAATTATCAGGATACTTTACAAGCCGATGTTTTAAAGGTTTCACATCACGGCAGTAACAACGGTTCATCTTATGAATTTTTACAGCTTGTCTCTCCAAGGTACGGAGTAATTTCAGTAGGAGATAATACTGTAAATCTTCCAAACAAAGCCTGTATAGAAAGATTAGAAAGCAATAACATTGAAATTCTAAGAACAGATTTGCAGGGAACTGTAACAATAAATGCAAAAAATGACGGAAATATTCAAATTCATACAGAAAAATAAGGTGTAATACTTGACTAAAATGCACTTGTAATTATATAATTTTACTAAATTGTGAGAAAGGATAATATATATATGGGAGTTTACGAAGAATTACAAGAAAGAGGATTAATCGCTCAGGTAACTGACGAAGAAGAAATAAAGGAGCTTGTTAATAACGGAAAAGCCGTATTTTATATCGGTTTTGACCCCACAGCTGACAGTCTGCACGTAGGTCACTTTATGGCTCTTTGTCTTATGAAACGTCTGCAAATGGCAGGCAATAAGCCTATTGCTCTTATAGGCGGAGGTACTGCAATGATTGGCGACCCTTCAGGCAGAACCGATATGCGCCAGATGATGACTAAAGAAACAATCAACCATAATGTAGAATGTTTCAAAAAGCAAATGAGCAGGTTTATAGATTTTTCAGATGATAAAGCTCTGCTCGTTAATAATGCAGAGTGGCTTCTTGACTTAAATTATGTTGAAGTTTTAAGAGAAGTGGGAGCACATTTCAGCGTAAACAGAATGCTTACTGCCGAATGTTATAAACAAAGAATGGAAAAGGGTTTAAGCTTTCTTGAATTTAACTATATGATTATGCAAAGCTACGATTTCTATGCTCTTTACCAAAAATACGGCTGTAATATGCAGTTTGGCGGAGACGACCAATGGAGTAATATGCTGGGCGGAACAGAGCTTATCAGAAGAAAATTAGGAAAAGATGCTTACGCTATGACAATAAATCTCCTCCTTAATTCAGAGGGCAAAAAAATGGGCAAAACCCAGTCAGGCGCAGTATGGCTTGACGCTGAAAAAACAAGTCCCTATGATTTTTACCAGTACTGGAGAAATGTTGACGACGCCGATGTTGTTAAATGCTTAAAAATGCTTACATTTTTACCGTTAAGCGAAATTGCAGAGCTTGAAAAATTAGAGGGCAGTGAAATCAACAAGGCTAAAGAAGTTTTAGCATATGAGCTTACAAATCTTATTCACGGTGAAGAAGAGGCTAAAAAAGCTCAGGAAGCGGCAAGAGCATTGTTTGGTTCAAAATCAAATACAGATAATATGCCCACAACAGAGCTTTCTGTAGATGATTTTGCAGATGGTGAAATCGGTATTCTTGATTTGCTTGTAAAATGCTCGTTAACTGCCTCAAAGGGCGAGGGAAGAAGACTTGTTCAGCAGGGTGGAATTTCTGTTGACGATGTTAAAATTACCGAAATTGCTTATAAAATAAATATTGATGATGTTAAAAACAGCATTATCATTAAAAAGGGTAAAAAAGTATTTCATAAAGTTATTTTAAAGTAAAGGGGAGGTGAAAAGAATGAAAAAAATTATGAATGAATTTAAAACCTTTATAATGCGCGGAAATGTAATCGATCTTGCAGTCGGCGTTATTATAGGTGCTGCATTTCAGGGAATTGTAAACTCTCTTGTTGATGATGTTATTTCTCCGTTTCTGGGAATTTTCGGAGGAATGAATTTTGACCAGATGAGCTTTAACATTAACGGTTCGGAAATTTATTACGGTAAGTTTTTAACTGCTATTATTAACTTCCTGATTATGGCGTTGATAATCTTTATTATTGTAAAGATTATTAACAGGCTTTCAACCATAGGCAAAAAGAAAGAGGAAGCTATAGAAGAAGCTACAACAAAGGTTTGTCCTTACTGCTGCAGTGAGGTAGATATTAATGCCGTAAAATGCCCCCACTGTACATCTGATTTGCCAAAAGATAATTAAAAAGAAAAATTTTTACACGAGAAAAGTAAAAGCTTTGGTCGAGCTTTTTCAAAAAAGTTTTCTAAAGAGAAAAATAAACAATCCAAATAAAGAATAAAAAAACCGCCTTAAGGTGTTGTTTAAAACATAACCTTTAAGGCGGTTTTTAATATTACCGAATATGTAAATTCTTCGGATTTAGTTTTCTATTAACCCTCTTGAGGAGCGCCAACAGGACATACGCTTGCGCAAGAACCGCAGTCAACACAAGTATCTGCGTCGATTACATATTTGCCATCACCTTCAGAGATAGCTGAGCAAGGACATTCAGCCTCACATGCGCCGCACTGGATGCAATCATCATTAATTACATATGCCATGGTAAAATAACCTCCTTTTAGTTTCTACTTTCATTTTAGCATATTTAAAATAAAATGCAATTACTTTAGTGAAAAAAAGTATGTAAAATCTTTGTATTAGTTTTTGTAGATTATTCTAAACCCTTTAATTCCTCAAACTCTTCCTTGTCAATTTTGATATAGCCGTCTTTAAGAAGCTTTACCTGCTTTACGGTATATGAAGTAGGTGCGGCATCTTCGGGAGTATTATTAAGCTTAACCTTTAATGTACCTGCAATAAGGTTATTATCTACAACAAGTCCCTTGCCGTCTGGAGTACTGACAATCGCGCCTATCTTGGGAGTTTTCTTTAAAAGGTCGGTATAGGCTTCCTGTTCGTATTTCAAACAGCACATAAGTCTGCCACAGGTTCCTGATATTTTAACGGGGGAAAGGGAAAGTCCCTGTTCCTTTGCCATTTTAATTGATACAGGCTGAAATTCTCCTAAAAAGCTGCTACAACAAAAGGGCTTACCGCAAATTCCAAGTCCGCCCAGCATTTTTGCTTCGTCACGAACACCGATTTGTCTTAGCTCAATTCTTGTTCTGAAAACAGAAGCAAGGTCTTTTACCAATTCTCTGAAATCAACTCTGCCGTCAGCGGTAAAATAAAACAGAATTTTGCTGTTGTCAAATGTATATTCAACATTTACAAGCTTCATATCAAGATTGTTTTCTGCAATCTTTTGCTCGCAAATACTAAATGCCTTTTTTTCTTTTTCCTTATTTTCCTCAAGCCGCTGTAAATCTTCGGGAGTTGCAATTCTGATAAGCGGTTTTAAGGGAGATGCAAGATTCTTCTCGGAAACCTGTTTGTTTTCAAGTGCAACTGTTCCGCACTCAATTCCTCTTGCAGTTTCAACTATAACCATATCGTCAATGCTTAATTTATGTTCACCCGGGTCAAAATAATATACTTTACCCACATCTTTAAATCTTACGCCGATTACTTCTACCATGAAATCCTCCTGTATTCTCCGCACAACCATGTGGCAAGCAGATTTAAGTTTACATTTTGATTTATTTTAACAATCGCCCGTTCGTTAAGCTCAATAAGCCGTAACAGACGTGATTTTGTAAGCCTTTTTGAAAGAGCTTTTCCTGTTTCTTCATCAAGGGTGCATTTACCTCCTACAGAGCAGGCAATGCCGTCTCTTAAAAGTCTTGAAACAACAGGCAGTACATTTAATGCAGTTTGCTTTTTGGTAAGCTTACCAGTTGCGTAAAGCAAATCTATTTCCAAAGGATTTATAATGCCTTTTATTATATCTTTTGCAAGTTCTATGTCTTCCTCTTGAAAACCGTCTTTTAAAGGAATATTAAAAACAGTTGCCCTTGATAAAATTGTTGAAAGCAGGGTGTTGCTGTTTTGTGTTGTAAGGATAAATAGTACATTTTCAGGCGGTTCTTCCAGTGTTTTTAAAAACATATTCTGTGATATAGGAGGCATACGCTTGTCTGAATCAAGAAATATGTATACCTTGTTTCTTGCGGAATTTGCCTTTAAAACAGTATCATTTGTTATTTGCTTAATTTCTTCTGCGTTATAAATTTCTGTTTTGCCTGAACCCTTTGCAAAGTAAACATCTCCGTGATTTTTTGCTTTTGCATTCATACAGGATTTGCACTTTCCGCAGGGAAGCTCTCCACTCTCTGAACAGGTTGCCCACATTGAAAGAAAAATTGCGGTGTTGAGTCTTTCTATTTCACTTCCGCCGTTTATAATGATAGCGTGGGGGAGTTTATTTTGTTTTTCAAGAGACTGTAATTCTTCTTTTAACATATAATCTATATTAAAATCAAGAAAATTCAAAAAAACACCTCCAAGCTATGGTTGTCAAATACGCCCTTATAATATTCTATCATATTTCAGTTTAAAATTCCACAGTCAATATTTCACATAACTTTTAAAATATTGGTAACAATGCCTTGCGGAGTAATATCAATATAACCGTAGGTTGCATTGTAGCCGCAGCAGCTTCCGGGATTAAACATATAAATCCCGTCTTCATATATTTCTTTTGGAATATGAGTATGACCGAAACAGAGTATATCTGCTTTTTTATCCTTTGCCTCATAATACAGATTTTGCAGGGTTAATTTTGCATTGAATAAATGACCATGGGTAATAAGTATTTTTTTGCCCTCTAAGGTTATTTCTTCAATTGCATTTAAGCTGCTGCCCCAGTCGCAATTACCTTTAACGGATATAACCATTTTATCTTTGAAGTTATCCCTTATCCATTGAGCTTGTTCCTCGCCGTCCCCGCAATGAATAACGACCTCCGCTGTAGGCTGGCGCATTACAGCCTTTTGTAAAGAATATAAATCACCGTGGGTATCAGAAACAACAAGAATTCTCATATAAATAACCTTTCATATAATTTATAATATCTGCATAGTATTAAACGAGGTGTTTATTTATGAATAACAGTAATCAAGATCAGATTAACAGAATTGTAAATAATTTAACTCAAAAGTTTAATAAAAATCCAAAACAAGCGTCAGTTGTACCAAGTAAAAGTGAAGTAGATAACATTTTAAAAGGGTTAGACCCACAGCAGGCAAACAAAATAAAAAATATTTTAAATGATCCCGAAACTACCAAAAAGCTTTTGCAAACTCCACAGGCACAGGCTTTAATTAAAAAGTTCGGGGATAAGAATAATAAGTAATTATGGACGATTTACAAAATGCAATAAGTCAGATAATGTCTGACCCTGAGGCACTTAAGCAGGTTCAAAGTCTCGGAGAACAGCTGGGACTTACCAATAATAGTTTTAACGCTCCTGAAGATAAGCCGAAGCTGCCTGAAGTACCTCAAAATGATATGACCTCACTTTTAGGAAATGACACACTTTCAAGCATTACAAGAATAATGCCCATTTTAAATATGGTAAAACAGGAAGATGAAACTACTCAGCTTTTAATGGCACTGCGTCCGTTTTTAAGCGAAGATAAAAGAAGAAAACTTGATGACGCAAAAAGAATGCTCCAATTTATGAAAGTTCTGCCGCTGTTAAAAAACGGCGGGTTGTTTTAGGAGGTAAGCTATGCCCACAATAGACCCTATGCAGCAAGAAGCAATGAGACGTGTTCAGGCTATGCAGGCAAGAATTAATCAAAGCAGAGCTCAACGAACTCCCAATGTGCCTAAGCCTCAAAAAACACAGAATGTAGCTGAACCTCAAAGGACACAAAATGTACCTGAACCTTGTGAAAACAAAGAGGAGCATATGGAAGAAACTAAAATTCCCCCACATATTGAAATTCCAAGTGCAGTATCAAATCAGAATATAACAGGTCATAATAAAGGTCCTATAGATATTTTGCTGAAGGACAAAGAGCAAAATTTAATACTTCTGCTTATTGTTCTTCTTGCAGGAGATGGGTCAAATCAAAATCTGCTTTTGGCACTTATTTATCTGCTTATCTGATTTGTCCGTTTCCTCTGATAATGAACTTTGTGCTGGTAAGCTCATTAACTCCCATTGGTCCTCTTGCGTGGAGCTTTTGAGTAGAAATTCCTATTTCGGCACCAAGTCCGAATTCTCCGCCGTCGGTAAATCTTGTTGAAGCATTTACATATACTGCGGCCGAGTCAACGGCAGATGTGAATTTATTTGCGTTATCATAATTTTCCGTAACAATACATTCGCTGTGACCGCTGCTGTATTTTGAAATATGCTCAATGGCGCTGTCAATACTTTCAACAACTTTACAGGCGATTATATAATCAAGAAATTCTGTTTTGTAATCTTCATCATTTGCAGGGATAATGTCGCTGCCGAGGATTTCTCTTGTTATTTCACAGCCTCTGATTTCTACATTTTTATCATCAAGCCTTGCCTTAATTTTAGGTAAGGCTTCTTTTGCAATATTTTTGTTGATAAGGATTGTTTCAATGGCGTTGCAAACTGACGGGCGGGATGTTTTTGCGTTGTAAATAATATCAGCCGCCATTTCAAGGTTTGCACTTTCGTCAACATAAACGTGGCAGTTGCCTACGCCTGTTTCAATAACAGGAACTTTTGCATTTTCTACAACTGCTTTAATAAGACCTGCTCCGCCTCTTGGGATTAATACATCAAGATAGTCGGTTAGGTTCATAAGCTCAATTGAACTTTGCCGTGTTGTATCTTCAATTAACTGAATACTGTTTTTGGGAAGCCCTGCCTGCTCCACTGCATTTCGCATAATCTCGGCAATTGCTTTGTTTGAGTTGATCGCTTCTTTACCGCCTCTTAAAATAACTGCATTTCCTGCCTTTAAACAAAGGGCGGCGGCGTCTGCGGTTACATTTGGACGTGCCTCATAAATAATTCCGATAACGCCCATAGGCACCTTTACTTTTGTAATTTCCATTCCATTGTCGGTTTTATAACCGCTTACTACAGTTCCAACAGGGTCCGCAATAGAGGCAACCTTTCTTACTCCCTCAGCCATGGATTTGATTCTGTCACTGCCAAGCTTTAATCTGTCAAGAAGCGAAGCGGTTAAGCCTGAGTTTTTACCGTTTTCCAAATCTATATCATTAGCTTTTACAATTTTATCGGTGTTTTCAATTAAAGCGTCTGCAATAGCCAGCAAAGCTTTGTTTTTTAATGCACCGGCAACCGCTAAAACTCTTGCGGCTTCCTTTGCATTTTTGCCCATATTTTCAATAACAGTCATATTTTACACCTTACTTTTAAATAATGTACCTTTGTTATTTCCCTCTGTAATATCGTATAAAACAGATGGATCTTCGCCGTTTACGACATAACAGTCAATTCCTGCCTCATTTGCGTATGAAGCGGCAGAAAGTTTTGTTATCATTCCGCCTGTTCCACGGTTTGAGCCTGTGCCTTTTGCCATTGACAGGATTTCATCTGTAATTTCTTCAACCACATCAAATTTTTTAGCGTCGGGACAGGTTTTAGGGTTTTTATCGTAAAGACCGTCAATATCCGTTAAAATAATTAGCTTATCAGCAGAAATAAGCTTTGCAACAATTGCGGAAAGCATATCGTTGTCGCCGATATTTGCACCTTCAAGCTCGTCAATTGCAACGGTGTCGTTTTCGTTGATAATAGGAATAATATCCATATCAAAAAGGGTTTCCATTGAATTAAGTATATTCTGGCGCTTCTGCACAGTTTCAACATCGTATTTTGTAAGGAGAATTTGTGCCACCGTGTGGTTGTATTCTCCGAATATTTTGTCATACATAAACATAAGCTCACATTGACCGATTGCCGCCAATGCCTGTTTTTCTTTGGTTTCGGCAGGACGAGCCTTTAATCCCAACTTACCTACGCCGATTCCTATAGCACCCGAAGAAACAAGCACAATTTTGTTGCCTTGATTTTGTAAATCAGCAAGTACCTTGCAAAGGTTTTCAATTCTTCTGTAATTTATTTTTCCGTTTTCATAAGTCAGGGTAGAGGTACCGACCTTAACAACGATTTTATTATCTGCCATTTAATCACTTCATTCTAAGATAAATATACTTATACAGTATAACACATAATATGAAAAATGTGAATATCTAAATAGACGATTTGTATTTTGTTAGTATATAAAGCAGAAAAAATAGTTAATGGGGCAGAAAAATACCTCCCATTATTTAATTTTTATGGGAGGGTTTTGGGGTCATTATGATTAAGATAAAACAACATACAACAGTCATAAAAAGCGTATAAATAAACTTACAGCTATTTACGGAATTTATTTAGCATCATTAAATGATGTATGAATACAGGAGTCCCATTTTCATAAACAAAGTTTTTTCAAAGTTTGACAATTTCTGATAAATAATGTATTATAGTATTTGAGGGGTGAATATTATTCACGCCAGTTCTTTTTTACCGTCCGCTATTCGCAGTAGTGGACGGTATTTTTTATGATTACAAAACAGTAAACGTGGTTGAGATGCTTTGTCCACCACCGGAAATACTAATCCTATATGTGCCTGAGCTTGTTCTGGTTCCTACTTTCCATTCCCAACTAACATTTCCATTACTATCCGATGTTTTTGTATACAAGCCTTTAGCTGTACTTGGACCGCTTTTGTAATAAACTGTTATTGAATAGTCGGTATTTGGCTCGCCCTGAACTGTTATGTCAGCATACTCGCCGGGAGATACAGGACTTGAAACATAAATGACTTCTAAATCCCTTGGCGGATCGGTAGGAGGGTCAGTAGGTTTTTCTGTTGGTTTTTTAGTTGCTTTCTCAGTTGGTTTCTCTGTTAACTTCTCAGTCGGCTTTTCAGTCGGTTTCTCGGTTTGTTTTTCCGTTGTTGGTTCTTCAGTAATGTCATCAGTAATTTCTTCGGTTGTAGGTTCTTCAGTTGTTGGGGCTTCAGTTACAACCTCTGTCACAGTAGTGCTTTGGCTTGTTTCAGCAGTTGTTTCTAAATTATTAAAACCGGATCGACTACATCCGCCAATTAAAATACTTGATGTTATTGTAAGAATAAGTAAAAAGGTTATTGCTAAGATTTTAATATCGTTAGGTTTTTTGGTATTTTTCATAATAATTCTCCTTATATTAAAAATAAGGAGTGAAAAATCCTACACCAATTCTTTTAAAATACTGTTATTCGCAGTAACAGATGATTATAGCATATCTTTCTTAGCTTAAACTATTATCTTTAATTAAATAATACTTAAAATGTCTAAAATGTCAATAATTTAAAAATAATTATTATTTGAGCAAAAATTAACTATCTAACTGTGACATTTTATTAACGATCATTCGAGTCCCTTTCAAATCTTTAAATCAAAAACAAAAAGACAGGACAAAAAGTCCTGTCTTTTTGTTTGGCGCGCTGAAAGGGACTCGAACCCCCGACCTACTGGTTCGTAGCCTAAATAAAAAATGGCTAAACATATAGATTTTATGCGGATTTTGCAAAGCATTTGACTAACCTTTGACTAATATTTAACCTGCTAAATATTTATCCAGTTTGCTTTGGCTTTCCTTTTTTATATCTTTTACTAAATGTGTATAAATGTTTAATGTAGTTTCAGGTTTGGTATGGCCTAATTGTTTTT
Source organism: Ruminococcus sp. (assembly GCA_022511005.1). Classification (GTDB taxonomy): domain Bacteria; phylum Bacillota; class Clostridia; order Oscillospirales; family Acutalibacteraceae; genus Ruminococcoides. The sequence goes on along the minus strand of JAFLSJ010000008.1, from coordinate 1,110 downwards.
GTATGTATAAAACATCATATCCTGCTTTAAATAAGTTAGTTGCGTGGGTATGTCTTAAATAATGAGCAGTGAATGGTTCAATTACAAAAGGTACCCCTCCGGGCTGAAATTTACTTTTAGGTTTATTAATATAATTAGAGAAATCTCCATATTTTAAGTTCAAATCGTTTAAATAACTACGCCACATATTTTTCCATGAAGATTTTGTTATAAAACCTCCCTGTTTATTTGTGATTAAATAATCAAATGTACTGTGTGGAGGTTGATTTTTTAGGAAATCAACTAATATTTGAGGTATATCAACAATTCTTATTCCTGCTTTAGTTTTTGCACCCGGTTTAATTTCGGAGTGATTACCCGTCATTTTCATTGTTTTATTAATGTCAATAGTTGCATTATCTAAATCAATATCACACCATTGTAAAGCAAGACACTCACCGAGCCTTAATCCTGCAAGCATCATAATCATTGCAGGGAGTTGAGCTCTTCCAGGCGTATCAATAATCCATTGCTGTTCTTCTCTTGTTAATGCTCTGCGTTCTTGTTTTGGGGAGTCCTTTGGAATTTCAACATATTCAAGAGGGTTAAAGTCTATAGCTCTGTTTTTGATTGCAAATTTAAAAACTTGTCCTGCTGTTATTTTTAATTCTCTAAGTGTCTTTTTTGAAGTGGGATTATTAGTTGTAGGATTTTTCTTTGCAAGCTGATTAATTATTAATTGAAAATCCGATACTTGAAGTTTTGATATCTTGATATCAAATAAACTTTCAAAGTGTTTTAAATATGTATTGTAATTATAATATTGATTTTCGCTCACAAGTTCTTTTTTATAAGTTTTCCATCGGTTTATCCAATCACCAAAAGTATCATTTTCAGATGAAACATCAATACCCTTATTAAGTTTTATTTTTAATTCGGCTACTTTTTGATTTACTTCCTTTTGTGTTTTTCCAAAAACAGATTTATACTTCTTCTTTCCGTTTTCTCCGATACCAATATAAACATTTTTTTGGTATCGTCCGTCAGTTCGCTTTTTCATAAAATAAACCTCCGTATTCAATTTTTAAATTGACACAGAGGCAGAATTATCCTATAATATTGTTAAGACTT
>JAFLSJ010000079.1 GCA_022511005.1 Ruminococcus sp. | reverse complement strand
TCTGATGAGGGAGCTGTCAAAGCGTAGCTTTGACTGAGGGAGAGATATTGTAAAAAAGCTTAATTTACAAAACTTTTTTCTCTCCCGACCTCTGCGGCTTCGCCGCATCCACATCCCTCGTCAGAGGGAGGCTTTTTTCAGAAAAGTTCATAAAGTTTTTGAAGCGTATATCAATATTCGCCCTTAATCTTTGTTTACTTTAATTTCGCCGTGTTTTTCTTCAAAATTCTTTACCCTCTGTTTAATATACTGCTCGATTTCTCGGTTAGCAGAGCGTCCTTCACAGTCTGCAATGTGTCTAAATTTTTGAAAAAGGCTTCGGTCCACTCTAAGTGTATATCTCAAAATATTATCGTCCATTCTTATTCTCCTCAACATTATTATGACGTTATTCTAACATTATTTTAGCACAAATATTGCGTTATGACACAAATGGTGGTATAATGGTGTAAAAATGACGTCATAAAATTTAGGAGGAGTTAGAAATGTTAGGTGAAAATATAAGAAAATTACGTGAGGCAAGAAGATTAAGTCAAACTGAATTGGCAAAAACTTTGTCTGTTTCAAAACAGAGCGTATCAAATTGGAAAATAAAAACTAAAGGCAGGAATGTTTTATGAACAGAAAAGAATTAACAATTGAAATAGGTATGAATATAAGAAAATACAGAATTCAAGCCGATTTAAGTCAAGAAAGTCTTTCTCTTTCCGCAAATCTTTTACAAGCATACATAGGCAAACTTGAACGAGGGGAAAGATGTCCTAACATTGAAACCCTTTATAAAATAAGCAAGTGTTTAAATGTCCCGGTTTGTGATTTGCTTGATTTTGATGATTTAAAATCTTATTCTGATGAAAAACTTGAATGTAATATTGAAGCTAAAATCAAATTGCTTTCCCAAAAACAATTAAATATTCTTGCACAAGTTATGGACATTTTATCAGAGTATTTTAAATAAAAATTTTATTGTTACGGAAAATTGGTTCTATATAGATGTTTTATGTATATCCGTAGGGGCGACCCTTGCGGTCGCCCGTAAATAATAGAAAAGTTTAAATGGAAATTTTCGGACAACCGCAAGGGTTGTCCCTACGAAGTTTAAAAAAGTTTTTATATCAAATTAAGGGCTGATGCCCACATCAGCCCGTTGTATGAAACTTTTTTGGAACGATGTGGGCATCGTCCCCTACAAACTTTTAGAAATGTTTTATTGCAACTGTTTACAAAAATCGCTTTTTATCGACTTTGTTGACACGCTGTAGACAGCTTCACAAAATAAAACTGTCTGTTTTTTATTTCGTACATATTATGTAATAAAAAACTTATTAAAAAAATTAAAAAAAAATGCTTGACAAATAAGTTAGTGTGTGCTAACTTATTATCAGGTTAGTAATTACTAACCTGTGATTGGTTTGTAAAAATTAGCAGAAATATTATATATTTTGTTTTATGGGGTGAGTTTATGCCTTTATCTATGGCTAACAGCGGAGAAGAAATGACCGTTAAAAGAGTGGGCGGCAACGAAAGTACAAGACAGTTTCTTGAAAATTTAGGCTTTGTAAACGGCAGTAATGTTACCGTAATTACTAAAAACGGCGGAAATGTTATTGTTAACGTAAAGCAGTCCAGAGTTGCCATAAGCAGTGAAATGGCAAATAAAATAATGGTGTAATTTATTGTTAGGGAGATTTATATGAAAACTTTAAAAGATGCAAATACCAAAGAAACCGTAAAGGTTGTAAAAATTAACGGTGAGGGTGCCGTTAAAAGACGTATTATGGATATGGGTATAACAAAGGGTACAGAAGTTTATATCAGAAAAGTTGCCCCTTTGGGAGATCCTATTGAAGTAACGGTAAGAGGCTATGAACTAAGCATCAGAAAAGCAGATGCAGAAATGATTACCGTTGAATAATCGAAAGTATTAAAATTAATTAAATCTCATAAAATTAAACAGTAAAAACAAAACAGAGGAAACTCTGTTTTTTAAATGCAAAACGGTTAGTGTATACTAACTTAAAAGGAGGAAAATTATGTCTGTTAAAATTGCTCTGGCAGGCAATCCAAACAGTGGTAAGACAACATTGTTTAATGCTCTTACAGGTTCAAACCAGTTCGTGGGTAACTGGCCGGGCGTTACTGTTGAGAAAAAAGAAGGTAAATTAAAATCTGACAAAAGTGTGGTAATTACAGACTTACCGGGTGTTTATTCATTATCACCTTATACACTTGAAGAGGTAGTTTCAAGAAATTATCTTTTAAATGAAAATCCCGACGCAATTTTAAATATTGTAGACGGTACAAACCTTGAAAGAAACCTTTATTTAACAACTCAGCTTGCAGAGCTTTCAATACCTGTTGTAGTTGCTGTAAATATGGCTGATGTTATTGAAAAAAGAGGAGATAAAATCAACTGCGATAAGCTTGCAAAAGAATTAGGTGTTGAGGTTGTTGAGATTTCCGCTTTAAAAGGAACAAATATTGATAAAGCAGCCCAGCTTGCAGTAAAAAAAGCTCAGGAAAATAAAGCTTTTGTGTGTAAGCATAAATTTTCCAATGATATTGAAAATGCAATTAATTCTATTGGAAAATTGCTTGGAAATAAAGTTGAAGAAAGCAAAAAACGCTGGTACTCAATCAAGCTGTTTGAGCGTGACGACAAAATAGTTGAGGTATTAAACCTTGATAAATCAACAAGCGATGCTGTGGAAGGTATTGTGAAAAAGTGTGAAACACAGTTTGATGATGACAGCGAAAGTATCATTACTAACGAGAGATATACATACATTTCTTCAATTATCAATGACTGCATAAAGAGGAAAAATATAGGTAAGCTTTCTGCTTCCGATAAAATCGACAGGGTTGTTACTAACCGTTTTGCGGCTCTTCCTATTTTTGTTGTTATTATGTTTATAGTTTACTATATTTCGGTTTCAACAGTAGGAACAATCGCAACGGACTGGGCTAACGACGGTGTGTTCGGAGACGGTTGGCATTTATTCGGTATAGGCAGCGGTGAATATGATGACGCTACTACCGAGTACGCAATTGAGAACGTATGGACTCCTGCGGTTAACGAAATTGTAAGTAAAGCAGAAAGTGCAGAGGTCGTTGGTGCAGGAGATATTCTCGGTGCTATTGAAGATGAAGACTTCGGCGCATTTGATGAAGCTTACGGCTCTTACGGCGAGGCACTTGCAGAAGCAGGATATGATATTTCAGAACTTGTAGACCCTGCTCTTGAAGAGGCTCCTGCTCCTGAAGATTACGGTGTTTGGGTACCGGGTATTCCTGTTTTTGTTAAAAATGGACTTACTGCCGTTAATTGTGCAGACTGGTTACAGAGCCTTATCCTTGACGGTATCGTAGCCGGTGTGGGTGCGGTATTAGGCTTTGTACCTCAGATGCTTGTTCTGTTTATTTTCCTTGGTATCTTAGAATCTTGCGGATATATGGCAAGAGTTGCCTTCATTATGGACAGAATTTTCAGAAAATTCGGTTTGTCAGGTAAATCCTTTATTCCTATGTTAATCGGTTCAGGCTGCGGTGTTCCCGGTATTATGGCTTCAAGAACCATTGAAAATGACAGAGACCGTAAAATGACCATTATGACTACAACATTTATTCCCTGCGGTGCTAAAATGCCTATTATCGCACTTATTGCAGGTGCTTTATTCGGCGGTGCCGGTTGGGTTGCAGCATCTGCTTACTTTATCGGTGTTGCGGCAATTATTGTTTCAGGTATTATTCTTAAGAAAACAAAAATGTTCAGCGGCGACCCTGCTCCATTTGTTATGGAGCTTCCTGCTTACCATTTGCCTACTGTTGGAAATGTCCTCAGAAGTATGTGGGAAAGAGGCTGGTCATTTATTAAAAAGGCCGGTACAATTATTCTTTTATCTTCAATTATTATCTGGGCAGGCTCATGCTTTGGTATTCTTGAAAGCGGTGTATTCGGGTTCAGTACAGAACTTGAACTTGAAAACAGTGTGTTAGGTATGATTGGTAACGCAATTTGTTGGATTTTCGCTCCTTTAGGATTTGGCAATATTAAGGCTACAATTGCTACAATTATGGGTCTTGTTGCTAAAGAAGAGGTTGTCGGCGTATTCGGCGTTCTCGATTTTGAAGGTATGACTCAGCTTGCAGCATTCTCATTTATGGTATTCAACCTCTTATGTGCTCCTTGCTTTGCGGCAATCGGTACTATGAGGAGAGAACTTAACAGCGGTAAATGGTTAGCTTTTGCAGTTGGTTATCAGTGTGTGTTCGCTTATGCAGTTTCACTTTGTATCTTCCAGATTGGCTCACTCTTTACAGGTGTTTTCAGCATTGGTACAGTATTTGCAATTGCAGTTGTTCTGTTGTTCCTGTTCCTGTTATTCAGACCGTACAAAGAAAGCAATACTTTAAAATCAAGTGCTTTTAAAAAATTAAGTTAATCAGTAGTAATTAATATAGTATAGAAAGGATGTTCACAATGCTTGATTTTTTAATGAATAATTTAGGTACAATAATCGTTTTGCTGATTGTTGCCGCGGTGGTGTTTTGCATTGTGTTCCAAAGCGTTAGAAAACGCCGTAAGGGACAGTCATCCTGTTCATCCTGCGGATGCGGCTGTTCAGGCTGTGCGTCTGCATCAATTTGCCACCCACCTAAAAAATAATCAGTCACCCATTACAAACTCATTCACATAAACTAAAGAGCTGTCTCAAAACGAATTAGGTTTTGAGACAGCTCTTTTTTTGTTTTCGG
>JAFLSJ010000078.1 GCA_022511005.1 Ruminococcus sp. | reverse complement strand
CGCTGACAGCTTTTTCTGCGAAAACGGCAACCCTTTTGTCACTTCGTGACATTTCATTTCTCGTCATAGGGAGCCTAAATCTACTATAAAAAACGGTCTGTATCTAATGATACAGACCGTTTCCGTTTATATATAAATTACATTGTTATGTTCCTATTGCCGTAGAATAATAAAGCTAACATTCCCGGACCAACGTGAGCGCCGATAACAGGACCGATTTTACAAATTATAATATCTTTTACTAAAGGTTTTATCATTTCCTTTAACTTTTCAGCACCATCGGGATTATCAGCATGGGCAATAAAAATCGTTTGATTTTGTAAGTTTTCTCCGTCTCTCTTGATTTTCTTGACGAATTCATCATAAATTTTGTTTGTACCTCTGAGTTTTCCCACATTTATCAGCTTTCCTGTTTCGTCAACACTGATAAGAGGTTTAATCTGTAAAGCCTTGCCAAAGGTAGCAGTTGCGGCAGAAATTCTTCCGCCACGCTTTAAAATATCCAAATCATCAATAACAAACCAGTGACAGCACTTCTTCTTGTACTCTTCAATAAAATCTCTAAGTTCATCAATAGATAAGCCTTCGTTATATTTAATACCTGCGTTATATACAACAAGTCCCTGACCTGCCGAGTCACTGCAAGGGTCAACAATATAGATTTTTCTGTCGGGATACTTTTTTTGCAAGTCATCTATTGCAATCTTACAGGTGTTGTAACTTCCGCTAAGACCGAGAGAAATACAAATATATAAAATATCTTTGCCCTGCTTAAGATATTCTTCAAAGTAATTCATATAAGAATCATAGTTAATCTGTGAGGTAGTAGCATACATACCCTGTCTGAGCTTATCATAAAATTCATTAAGGCTCATTTCTCTTGCATCAAGATAATAATTGTAGCTTTTGCCGTCTATCTGATACTCCATAGGCAAAACATAAATATTTAATTCCTTTGCAAGGTTATCGGGTAAATCGCAAGAAGCATCGGTTAAAAGAACATAATCCATAATAAATCTCCTAAGTAATAATATATATGTTATTAGCATATAAATTTTATCAAAGATAGTGTAAAAAGTCAACAAAGGAGGACTATTATGGGGACATGCACATTTCAGCAATTAAGGAGAAAAGAAGTTATAAATCAGCGTAATGGATATCGCATAGGCTTTGTAGACGATTTAGAGATAAATACACAAACTGCCGATTTATGCTCGCTTATTGTATACGGAAGAGCAAGATTTTTCGGACTTTTCGGCAGAGAAAAAGACTGTATAATTCCGTGGAAGAATATAAAATTAATCGGTGAAGATACAATTTTAGTGGATTTTTTTGCTTCAAAAGAACCAAAACGTGAAAAAAGGGGCTTTTTTCACAGAAAAATGTGATTTTGAAAATTCGGCGTGCTATGACTTTTTAACGAATTTATAGTCAAAAAACTGTTAAAATATTACAAAAAATATTTTTAGAAAAGAATTATAAGTCGATTTTGGTTCGATATAAGAATTAAAATACAGTTTAGAAAAATTTGCTTTTTTTAGATTTTTATGTTTTAATACTAATCGAAATTGTGTGTTTGATAAAATTTTACGACTAAAGAAAGAAGTATGTATCAAGTAAATACCCTTTTATACATACCAAAATCAAGGGAGGATAAATTTTTGAGACGCAAAAACACTAAGTACATTTATGTACAAAGTAAATCAAAAAATAAAATACCGCTCTTTAAAAGAACATATTTTAAAGTATTATCATTTTCCTTGGCATTCTTATTAATCGGAGCTGCATTAGTTGTGCCGACAACAACTCTTGCACCTGATGTAGAAGCTATAGCAAACCAGAAGGCAATAGCATTCGGTTTTGGTGATTTAGAAGATTTTTCAGCTGTAATCGTTTCTAACTGTAAAGCAGAGGACGAAACAGAACCCGAAACACAGCAGGAAACAACAAAAACTACTGAGCCTGAAACTGAAGCAGAGCCTGAAACAACTGAATATTCTGCAACAGAAGAGACTGAAATTGAAATTGATGAGATAATAGAAGAAGTTACAGAAACAACAGAACCTGAAGAAGAAACCACTCAGTATGAAGAAAAAATAAGCTCATCGGTTATTTCAGAAGTATCCGGAAGCGTTTCAAGCAGTAACTATCTTTTGTCTATAAGCAATCCGGATCCTAATTACACACCCGGCACAGTAATACTTTCAGATAACGACAGAAAGTTACTTGAAAAGCTTGTAATGGGCGAGGCAGGATCACTTGGCTTTACAGGCTGTGCATTAATTGCCCAGTCAGTAAGAGATACAATGGTTCTTGAAGGAATCACATCTGTTTCTGAAATAATTTCAAGATATAATTATTCAGGCAGTACCTCTGTTAAAGCAAACAGTTCAGCTGTAGAGGCCGTAAGCTATATATTTGACCAAAACGGTTCAGCAGTACAGCACAGAATTTTGTATATGTATGAAAGTTCAATTTGCAGCAGTCCGTGGCACGAATCACAGAATTTCGTTGTATCATACGGCTCTGTAAAGTTCTTTGATAAATGGTAAGAAACAAAACATAATCAAATTTAAAAATCAGGTACAAAAGTACTTGATTTTTTTTTACGTATGTGATATTATATAAAAGCATTTCGCACGCTGATGCTTATCAGAAAGGTGCAAATATAAATTTTGTAATAGCTGATAAAAACAAAAGCACAGCGGAGGTTTTAACCTAAGGAGGAAATAAAAATGGCAGTAGTATCCATGAAACAACTTTTGGAGGCCGGTGTACACTTTGGTCACCAGACAAGAAGATGGAACCCTAAAATGGCAGAATACATCTTCACAGAACGCAACGGTATTTATATTATCGACTTGCAGAAAACAGTAAAGAAACTTGAAGAAGCTTATAACTTTATCAGAGAAGTAGCGGCTGACGGAAAAAATGTACTTTTTGTAGGTACAAAAAAGCAGGCTCAGGATTCTGTTAAAGAAGAAGCCGAGCGTTCAGAAGCATACTATGTAAACGCAAGATGGCTTGGCGGTATGCTTACAAACTTCACAACAATCAAAAGAAGAATTGCTCGTTTAAAACAGCTTCGTACAATGGAAGAAGACGGTACATTCGATTTACTTCCAAAGAAAGAAGTTATTAAATTAAACCTTGAAATTGAAAAGCTTGAGAAATTCTTAGGCGGTATTAAAGATATGAAAGAGATGCCGGGCGCACTCTTTATCGTTGACCCAAGAAAAGAAAAAATCGCAGTATCAGAAGCTAAAAAATTAGGAATTCCTGTTGTAGCTATCGTAGATACAAACTGTGACCCTGACGAAATTGATTATGTAATTCCGGGTAATGACGACGCTATCCGTGCAGTAAAGCTTATTGCAGGTGCAATGGCAGACGCTATCATCGAAGGCAGAGAGGGTCAGGTAGGCGCTGCTGCAATCGAAGATGATAAAGCAGAAGAAACAGAAGAAGCTGCAGAATAATAATTAATTAAAAATAACGAGAGGAAGATATATATGAATTTTACAGCTCAAGATGTAAAAGCATTAAGAGAAAAAACAGGCTGTGGTATGATGGATTGCAAAAAAGCACTCACAAATGCTGACGGCGATATGGATAAAGCTCTCGACTTTTTAAGAGAGCAGGGTCTTGCAAAGCAGGCAAAAAAAGCAAGCAGAGTTGCTGCGGAGGGTATTGCATACGCATGCACAAACGCTGAAAATACAGCAGGTGTAGTAATTGAAGTAAATGCAGAAACAGACTTCGTTGCTAAAAATGCAGACTTCCAGAACTTTGTAAAAACTTGTGCATTAACAGTTCTCAACAACAGCCCTGCTGATGTTGAAGCTTTACTTGCATTAAAAGCAGACGGTACAGATATGACAATTGCAGAGCTTTTACAGGAAAAAGTTCTTACAATCGGTGAGAACATTCAAATCAGAAGATTTGAGCGTCTTGACGGACCAAGCGTAGCTTATGTTCACGCAGGCGGTAAAATCGGCGTTCTTGTAAACTTTGATACAGATGTTGCAGATAAAGACGGCTTTGAAGCATACGGAAAAGACGTTGCAATGCAGATTGCCGCTCTTAACACACAGTATCTCTGCAAGGAAGAAGTTCCTGCTGATGTACTTGAGCATGAAAAAGAAGTTATGAAACAGCTTGTTATTAACGAAGGCAAGCCTGAAGCAATTGCAGATAAAATCGTTATGGGTAAAATCGGAAAATTCTATAAAGAAAACTGCTTACTTGATCAGGAATTCGTTAAAGACAATAAGAAGAGCATCCAGCAGTACACAGACGAAGTTGCAAAAGAGCTTGGCGGTTCAATCAAAATCACAAAATTTGTTCGTTTTGAAAAGGGCGAAGGCATTGAAAAGCGTCAGGACGACTTTGCAGCAGAAGTTGCAAGTATGGTAAAATAATTAAATAATAACTTTTAAAGGCACCGTTTTTACGGTGCCTTTTCTTTATATTAGGCTTTTAAAAACCACATAAAAAATAATTTTTTACAAATATTAACTTTATATACACAATCTTACTGCTTTTCCTTTACAAAACCAACAAAAAAGTGTATTATTATATTAATTATAAATTTTATAATGGAGTGTTATGTATGAAACCAAAATATAAACGAATTTTGTTAAAGCTTTCCGGTGAAGCACTTGCCGGAAAACAAAAGAGCGGTATTGATTTTGATACTGTAGTGGAATTCTGCAAGCCGATTAAAAAATGTGTTGAAGCAGGAATACAAGTCGGTATCGTTGTAGGCGGAGGAAACTTCTGGCGAGGCAGGAGTTCGGGTAAAATGGACAGAACAAGAGCAGACCATATGGGAATGCTTGCAAC
>JAFLSJ010000077.1 GCA_022511005.1 Ruminococcus sp. | reverse complement strand
AGAGGTTCAGCAGGCATATGCCGACGCACTTAAAATGCTTAATGAAGCAGCGCCCTCAGACAGAGTTATTGCAATTAAGAGTCTTGAAACATTCCAGAAAGTTTCAGACGGAAAGGCAACAAAAATCATCATTCCGTCAGATATACAGAATATGGCAGGATTTATTACTTCTGCAAAAGAATTATGGACAGATGTTCCAGATAATAAATAATAAATTAAATGTGCATGGGGAATTACCTTATGCACATTTTTTATAAAATTAAAACATTTAATTAAAATTGTAGGGAACGATGCCTTCATTGTCCCAAAAAAATTTCGTAGGGTGGGCTGATGAAGGAATCAGCCCCTACGCTTATACAAAAAACATTTCTATGAAAATTCCTAACAATTTCTTAAATCTTCCATATTCATCAAAATAATTCTTTATACGTATTGAAATTTTTTGTTCTTTCAAATATAATATTTTATATGTGTTATTTTTACTCGGCAACAAATATGAAGCCGTAAATTAAGGAGAATGAGTATGAAAAAAGTTGCAATTATAATGGGATCTGACAGTGATTTTCCCGTTGTTCAGAAAGCAGTTAAAAAACTAAAAGAATTTGATGTTCCCTATGAGGTTCATGTAATGAGCGCTCACAGAACACCTGAGGCAGCCTGCAATTTTGCAAAAGATGCAAAGAAAAACGGTTTCGGCGTAATTATTGCCGCCGCAGGAATGGCAGCACATCTTGCAGGAGTTCTTGCAGCAAATACAACACTTCCCGTAATCGGAATTCCAATTAAATCAGCCGCATTTGACGGAATGGACGCACTTCTTGCAACAGTTATGATGCCAACAGGAATTCCCGTTGCAACAGTTGCAGTTGACGGAGCAGGCAATGCAGGAGTTTTAGCAGTAGAAATGCTTGCTCTTTCAGATGATACTCTTGCTGAGAAATTGGAATCTATGAAAGAAACAATGGCAAAAGAAGTTGAAAAGAAAGATAAGGATATTCAGGCTAAGGTGGAAGAACTTTGAAAAGTTTAATTTTAACACAAAATGATAAAATTCACGAAGAATGCGGTGTATTCGGCTTTTATAAAAATGACGAAGAATTAAACACCGTAGATATCACCAGATATGCTCTTTTCGGACTTCAGCACAGAGGTCAGGAAAGCTGCGGTATGGCGGTAAATGATAACGGAGAGTTTCAAATTGCAAAAGATATCGGAATGGTGTCTTCCGTGCTTAATAAAAAAGCAATTGAAAAACTTCCCAACGGTAAAATATCAGTAGGTCATGTTAGATATTCAGTTACAGACGGCTTTACAAGAGCGGCTACTCAACCTATCGTAATGCGTTATATTGAAGGTGCAATTGCCCTTGCAAATAACGGTGCAATAACAAACTTCCCCGAGATAAGAAAAGAACTTGAAAATGGCGGAGCAATGTTTCAGTCCAATTCTCACGCAGAGCTTATTTCATATGTAATTGCATCAGAGAGAATAGATAAAGACAGTATTGAAGATGCAGTCATCCATGCTGTAAAAAAATTAAAGGGTGCATATTCAATTGTTTTAAGCTCACCAAGTAAGCTAATCGGTGTTCGTGACGGTCACGGTTTCAGACCTCTTGCAATAGGTAAGCTTAATAACAGCTATATGCTTGCTTCGGAAAGCTGTGTATTTGATAGCTTAGGTGCAGAGCTTGTCCGTGATGTTGAACCGGGAGAAATGGTAGTAATTGATGAAGACGGACTTCATAGCTATAAAAATATTGTATCTAAAAAATCGTCGTTCTGTATTTTTGAGTATGTTTACCTTGCACGTCCCGATAGCGTAATTAACGGTATAAGCGTATATTCCGCAAGAAATAAAGCAGGTCAGTTGTTGTATAGAGAACACCCTGTTGATGCCGATGTTGTATGTGGTGTACCCGAGTCGGGAATACCTGCGGCACAGGGATTTTCTCAGGCATCCGGAATACCGTTTATTACAGGCTTTGTTAAAAATAAATATGTAGGCAGATATTTAACCGATAATTCTTCAAGAGATAAAAGAGAAGTTACGCTTATGACTAAGCTCACAGCCTTAAAAGCCAATGTTAAGGATAAGAGAGTGGTTGTAATTGACGACTCAATTATCAAGGGAGAAACCTCTGCTCATATTATTAAGCTTATGCGAGATGCAGGAGCAAAAGAGGTACATATGAGAATAAGCTCTCCGCCTTTTTTAAATTCCTGTTATTTCGGAACAAATATAAGTGAGGATAGCTTGATTGCCAATAGAATGTCAGTAGAAGAAATCTGCAAAGAAATCGGAGCAGATTCTATGGGATATTTAAGTATAGATGGCGTAAGAGAAATTGCCGAAGGCGCAACAATATCCTGTTGTGACGGTTGTTTCAGCGGAGAATATAAAGCAGATATGCCTAAATCAATCTTTGTAGATAAATTTGCACAAAAAATAAAAAAATAAAATGGAGTGTGGTTTTAATGAACAGCTTTTCAGAAAGCTATAAAGCAGCAGGAGTTGACGTAACTGCAGGTTATAAAGCAGTTGAGTTAATGAAAAAACACGTTCAAAGAACAAAAACAGACGGAGTTGTATCGGGAATCGGCGGATTCGGCGGATTGTTTGCACCTGACTTAACAGGAATTAAAGAGCCTGTTCTGGTAAGTGGTACAGACGGAGTAGGAACAAAGCTTAAACTTGCGTTTTTGCTTGATAAACACGATACAATCGGTATTGATGCAGTTGCAATGTGCGTAAACGATGTTGTATGCTGCGGAGCAAAACCACTCTTCTTTTTAGACTATATTGCAGTTGGTAAGAATTATCCCGAAAAAGTAGCAGAAATCGTGTCAGGTATTGCAGAAGGCTGTGTTCAGTCAGGCAGTGCATTAGTAGGTGGAGAAACGGCAGAAATGCCAGGTTTCTATCCTGTAGATGAATACGATGTTGCAGGCTTCTCAGTAGGTATTGCAGATAAAGCAAATATGATAGACTCTTCAAAGCTTGAAGAGGGCGATGTTTTAATCGGACTTCGTTCATCAGGCGTTCATTCAAACGGTTTTTCACTTGTAAGAAAAGTTTTCGGCATAAATGAAGAAACAATTAATAATACTTATCCGGAGCTTGATAAACCTTTGGGTGAAACACTTTTAACCCCCACAAAAATTTATGTTAAACCGATTTTAGCTTTAATTAAAGAGGCGAATGTAAAAGCTATATCCCATATAACAGGCGGCGGATTTTATGAGAATATCCCCAGAATGTTAACAGAGGGTCTATGTGCAAAAATCAATAAAGATGCAGTTCCAGTTCTACCTATTTTCAATGTAATTCAAAGAGAGGGCAATATTTCCGAACATGATATGTTTAATACATTTAATATGGGTGTCGGTATGGTTACTGCCGTTGCTAAAGAAGATGCAGAAAAAGCACTTCATGTTCTTAAAGAAAACGGAGAAGATGCAGTGATTCTCGGTGAAGTTATAAAGGGTGAAAAGGGAGTAGTGTTTGCTTAATGAAAAACATTGTAGTTCTCGTTTCAGGTGGAGGAACAAACCTGAAAGCTTTGATTGATGCCCAAAATAACGGTGAAATCAAGCAAGGAAAAATAACCTGCGTTGTTTCTTCCAATCCCAATGCCTATGCTCTTGAAAGAGCAAAGAATAACTCCATTGATACAGAGGTTATCAGAAAAAAAGATTATGAAACCTTTGAAGAATACGATAATGCCTTAACCGAGCTTTTAAAAAGCAAGAATGCAGATTTAATCGTACTTGCAGGCTTTATGACAGTACTTGGAAAACAGGTTATAAATGCTTTTGAAAATAGAATTATCAATATTCACCCTGCATTAATTCCCAGCTTTTGCGGACAAGGTTTTTACGGACTTTATGTTCATCAGGCTGTTCTTGAAAAGGGAGTTAAAATAACAGGAGCAACGGCACATTTTGTAAACGAAGTGTGTGACGGCGGACCCATTATAATGCAAAAAGCAGTGGAGGTTAAAAACGGAGATACACCGGAAATCCTGCAAAAACGTGTAATGGAGCAGGCAGAGTGGAATATACTTCCAAAATCAGTTGCATTATTCTGTGAAGGAAAAATAAAAGTAGAAAATAATAAAACAATAGTAGAGGAGTAATAAATATGAAACCGATTTCAATTGAAAAGGATTTAAACTCAAATGTATATCCCGGCAGAGGAATTCTGCTTGGAAAATCTGCTGACGGTAAAAATGCAGTAATTGCATACTTTATTATGGGAAGATCGGAAAACAGCCGTAACAGAATCTTTGTTGAAGAGGGAGAGGGAATAAGAACTCAGGCTTTTGATGAATCAAAGCTTGAAGATCCGTCACTTATTATTTATGCTCCCGTTAGAGTATTAAATGAGACAACAATTGTAACAAACGGCGACCAGACTGATACAGTTTACGATTTAATGGGAGAGGGTAAAACCTTTGAACAGGCTTTAACAACCCGTGAATTTGAGCCGGACGCTCCTAACTATACTCCTCGAATTTCAGGAATTGTTAATATAGTAGACGGCAAAATGGACTATGCACTTTCAATTTTAAAAAGTGCAAACGGCAATCCCGATTGTTGTGAGAGATATACTTTCACCTACGATAATCCTCTTGCAGGAAACGGTCATTTTATTCATACTTATATGACAGACGGAAATCCCCTCCCAAGCTTTGAGGGCGAACCGAAGCTTGTAGAAATAGGTAATGATGATATTGATACTTTTGCAGATAAGCTGTGGACATCATTAAATGAAGAAAATAAGGTATCACTTTTTGTAAGATACATCAATATTGAAACAAAAGAAGTAACCTCAAAAATTATAAATAAGAATAAATAATGGAGGGTTTAAAATGAACGAGTTAGAATTAAAATATGGCTGTAACCCAAATCAGAAGCCATCTAAAATCTTTATGAAAAACGGTAGCGACTTGCCAATCACAGTTTTAAACGGCAAGCCCGGCTACATTAATTTTCTTGATGCTTTCAATAGCTGGCAGCTTGTAAAAGAATTAAAGGAAGCAACAGGTCTTGTATCAGCGGCGTCCTTTAAGCATGTAAGTCCTGCCGGAGCAGCAGTAGCAACAGAGCTTTCTGATACATTAAAGAAAATTTATTTTGTAGATGATTTACAGCTTTCACCCCTTGCAAGTGCATATGCAAAGGCAAGAGGAGCAGACAGAATGTCATCATACGGCGACTGGGCGGCTCTTTCTGATGTATGCGATGTAGAAACAGCAAAGCTTTTACAGAGAGAAGTTTCCGACGGCGTTATTGCACCGGGTTATACAGATGAAGCC
>JAFLSJ010000076.1 GCA_022511005.1 Ruminococcus sp. | reverse complement strand
CTAACTAAAAGCTTTAATATCTGTTGCGTTAAAATTCACATAGCAGCGTTGTTGTACTTGCAAGGCGTCAGCCTTGCGGTGTCCTCAGCCATGCTCTGCAAAATTTTCCGCTAACATCTATTTAAAGCTTTTAATCATAAATTAGTATTAACACCTTACAAGTTTTTTCAATAATGGGATTTTTGATAAAATAAATGTAATAAGGAATGCACCTGCGGTTGCTACTATCCAGTTCAACGGTATTTGCGTCAAAGCATTTTTTGTGTTTATAAACTTGTTGAGTAAGGTTATAATGTACGGATGAATTAAATATACGCCAAATGTTAATTTTGACAATGTCATACTTATTTTATTAACCCGTTTATAATTCTTATTTTTGAAAAAATAATACAAAAATAAAAAAATTGCTGCGCTGTAACACATAACGTTGATGCTTGTATCCGAATAAAAAGAGTTGTATATCTTATTCATATCATTTATTAGCAACTGTGTTCCCATAATCGTCACAAACAATCCGACAAATCCCAGAACATACAGGCAGCTTCTGTAAGTTTTTTTTATTTTGATGTTTGTTATATACCAACCCAAAAGATAATATGCCGTGTACTGTCCTACAAAACCCATACGAAATTTGTAAATAAACTTTTGCAGTAAATCGGTTGTTTGTGTTCCTTGATTAATCAGTAGATTGATTAAAGGTTCAGCGAACTGAAAGATTACCGCAAGAATTATAAAATAAAGAACTATCTTTTCATTGGATTTTTTTACGAATGCTTTTAATATAGGCGTTATTAAATAAAGCCCAATCAACATATACAGATACCACAAATGATAATGTCCGTAAGCAAATGCATTCCAGAAGCCTTCAACAGAAATAGACCTTTTATCAATTAACGGTTGTATAATCTGATATACAACTGCATATAACAGCGACCATATGCATAGCAGCATAAAGATTCTTAAAGCATACTTAAGCATTTTCTTAATAGGAGTCTCCTTGTTTTCATCCAACATTAATGCTCCTGAGAGCATTATAAACAGCGGAACACCTATTCTGGAAATACCATCAAAAACATTGCCTAAAATAAAGTCTGTAGATTTCGGCGGATAAGTAGTAACAAAGCTTACTGATGAATGAATCATAACTACCGCTAAAACAGCAATAATACGTATTATATCGTAAGAAAGAACTCTGTTTTTTGACATAGATTTATAAGACATAATAATCTCACCTTCCGTAATTATTTTATCACGAAAATACATAGATTTCAATGGGATTAAAGAATTAAAACAAGATAAGAATTTATAAAGTATTTTGTCGTTTTCATGGCACTCAAAATTATTTCATATCAATTATACTTTAATTTTTGCTTAAAAAATACAAAATAATTGACAACATACTGTAGTTGATGCTATTATTTTAGCATAGTAAATTGTTAATATGCTAACGTAATGTTGTGTCGACTTTATTATTCAATGTCGGTCGCACAAATCCATGTAATAAATAAGCTGTACATTTTGTACTGCTTTTTATAAATAAATTCAGAAAGGAAAGTCGCTTTTGCGATGGGTGGAAGTACAATGCCAAAAAGAATGTCGAAAAATTATTTGCGTGTACTTTTGAGTACGCTTCTGATATGCTCAATTATTATGGGTATATCATATGTTGTTGCTCCGAAAGTACAGGCAGCAGATGAACAAAAAACCTTTACTGTAGGTTTTGATGCGGAATTTCCTCCGTACGGCTACAAGGACTCAAGCGGTGAGTATGTGGGTTTTGATCTTGACCTTGCCGAAGAAGTATGTAAACGAAACGGCTGGGAACTTGTCAAACAGCCTATTGACTGGGATTCAAAGGATATGGAGCTAAACAGCGGTTCCATTGACTGTATCTGGAACGGCTTTACAATGGACGGACGAGAGAATGCTTATACCTGGTCTACGCCTTATGTTGACAACTCACAGGTTGTAATTGTAAAATCCGATTCCAATATAAATAAGCTTTCCGATTTGAAAGACAAAATAGTTGTGGTACAGGCGGATTCCTCTGCGCTTGCCGCATTTACAGGCGAGGACGCCACCGATGAAAATAAAGCACTTGCAGAATCCTTTAAGGAACTTCAGCAGGTAGGTGATTACAACAGCGCTTTTCTTAATCTGGAAAGCGATATGGTGCAGGCGATATGTATGGATATCGGTGTAGCGAACTATCAGATCAAAACGAGAGACGGTAACTTCCGTATGCTTGACGAGCACGTTTCAAGCGAAAAATACGGTATAGGCTTTAAAAAGGGTAATACCGAGCTGAGAAATGCGGTTCAGGAAACACTTCTTGCAATGAAAGATGACGGAAAGTTTAACGAAATCGCAAAAAAATGGGGTCTTGAAACAAGCGTTTGTTTAAGCGCCGAAGACAAATTCATTGATGATATCCAAAATTCAGGTACTGCATCCGAAGGAGAAACAAGTTATGTTTTTAACAAATTAAATTTTGTGGATGTGCTTGGTCAGCTTTTAAACGGTATGCAGGCAACACTGCTTATCTTTGCTCTGACACTTGTATTTTCACTTCCTCTCGGACTTCTCATTACATTTGCAAGAATGTCCAGATTTAAGATCGTTCAATGGCTTGCACAAATTTATATTTCAATTATGCGCGGTACTCCGCTTATGCTTCAACTTCTTGTTGTATGCTATGGTCCATATTACATATTTAATATCAGCCTCGACCAAAGCTATAGAACCTATGCCGTAATTATAGGATTTTCAATTAACTATGCAGCATATTTTGCTGAGATTTTCCGTGCAGGTATTCAGTCTGTTCCTCACGGACAAAGAGAATCGGCCGCAATACTCGGTTACTCAAGACCGCAAACATTCGGAAAAATTATTTTCCCGCAAATGGCAAAGCATATTCTGCCGCCTGTTACAAACGAAATTATTACACTTGTAAAGGATACCTCTCTTGCATTTGCACTTGCTTACACCGAAGTATTTACACTTGCAAAGCAGATTGCCGCCACACAGGCAAGCATTATGCCGCTGTTTGTTGCAGGTCTGTTCTATTATGTATTCAACATTGTTGTTGCGTTTGTAATGGAAAGAATTGAAAAACGCTTAAATTATTATCATTAATTGCGAGGTGAGCAAAATGAAACTGCTTGAAATTAATAATCTCCAGAAAAAATTCGGCGATAAAGTCGTTCTTAAAGATATAAGCCTTACAGTTGAAAAAGGTGAGGTCGTTTCGATTATCGGTCCGTCGGGTTCGGGAAAATCTACACTTTTAAGATGTGCAACATTTCTTGAAACTATGGATTCGGGTGAATTGTGTTACTGTGAAGAAAAAATAGTTAAAAACGAAAACGGTAAGACCGTGTATCCCTCAAAAAGCGTCATGAAAGAGGCTCATTCAAAATTCGGACTTGTTTTTCAGAATTTTAATCTTTTCCCACACTACAATGTATTGAAGAATGTTTCGGACGCTCCCATTCGCGTTATGAAGCGAGATAAACAAAGCGTACTTGAAGAAAGCCGCCGTGTTCTCAAAAAAATGGGACTTGAGGATAAAGAAAAAGCATATCCCTGTGAGCTTTCGGGTGGTCAGCAGCAGAGGGTAGCAATAGCCAGAGCTTTGGTAATGAATCCTGATATGCTTTACTTTGACGAGCCCACCTCGGCGCTCGACCCTGAAATTACCGCAGGAATTCTGCGTATTATGAAAGGGCTTGCAGAAGAAAAGATGACAATGGTTATTGTTACCCACGAAATAGATTTTGCAAGAGCTGTGTCTGACCGTGTGGTGTTTATGGATGACGGAGTTATCGTTGAACAGGGAAAACCCGAGGACGTTATTGATAATCCCAAAAACGAAAGAACAAAAGCATTCCTTAAAAAGCTTTCTTTATAATAAATATTTATTTTCAGATACGGGAAGTAAACTTATAAAGAATTTTATAAACAAATTTATAGACAAAATAGTTATATATAAAGATAAAGCCGAAGCTGCTTTTAAAGTAGCTTCGGCTATTTTCGTGCAACGACCCCAATACAATTGGGCTTTTTTCGTTGCATAAATAAATACAAGGAATACCAAATGGTATTCCTTGTATTTATGGTCGAGGTGACAGGACTTGAACCTGCGGCATCTTGGTCCCAAAGGTCAATACTTTTCTTAAAAAAGGTTAGTATTTATGCGGTTTAAAAAAAAGGCTGACTAATATGTGACTAACATTTAATTTGCAATAGCTTTTTCTTTATCTTCAACTTTCTTGTTTTTACCATTGAAATATATATCAAGTTTGCTAATATTGTCTTTCTTTTCTTCGATAACAAGATGTGTGTAAATATTCAATGTTGTTTCTGGTTTTGTGTGTCCTAATTGATGTTGTATATAAAGTATGTCATATCCTGCATAAAACAAATTTGTTGCATGAGTGTGCCTTAAGCAATGAGCTGTAAACGGTTCAATTACTATTGGAACTCCTTCGGGAGTAAACTTTGATTTTGGCTTATTAACAATGTTGCCATAGATAAAATTAAGATCGGTTATATAACTTTCCCACAATCTACGCCATGATGAGGTTGTCATAAGATTACCTTTACAATTTGTTACAACATAGTCAAAAGGAGAATGAGGGGGCTGTTGTTTTAAAAAATCAACAAGTTTCTTTGGTATATCAACAATTCTTACACCTGCCTCTGTTTTTGCACCGCATTTAATTTCGGATTTATTTTCAAACATTTTTAATGTTTGGTGCACATCAATAGTTGCTTTTTCAAGGTCAATATCTTTCCATTGGAGAGCAAGGCACTCACCTCTGCGTAACCCAGACAGCATCATAATCATTGCTGGTAACTGTGCTCTATGTGGAGTATTTTCTATCCACTTCTGTTCAGTGTCGGTTAATGCTCTGCGTTTTGAAATTGGAGCTGCTTTGGGTATTCGTACATATTTTACAGGATTAAAGTCAATAGCTCTATTTTCAATAGCGAACTCAAACACTCTGCTTGCAGTTGCTTTAAATTCTCGTAGAGATTTTTTTGCAGTTGGTTTTCCTGTAGTTGGATTTTTTGAGAAAAGTTCATTTATGATTTTCTGAAAATCTGCAATCTGAAGTTTTGATAAAGCTATATTATCAAGCTCGTCAAAATGTTTTAGATATCGTTTATATGTTTTTAATTGAGATTCTGTTTGTAGCGGAGTTTGAAAAAGCAACCATTTGTTTTTCCATAAACCGAAACTTTCGTCAAGGGTAATATCTATGCCTTTGCCAAGTTTGGCCTTAATATCTGAAGCTTTTTGATTAACCTCTGCTTGTGTTCTGCCAAAAACAGATTTATACTTTTTCTTTCCGTTTTCTCCGATACCAATATAAACATTTTTTTGGTATCGTCCGTCAG
>JAFLSJ010000075.1 GCA_022511005.1 Ruminococcus sp. | reverse complement strand
AACAAAAACTGTAATTTGTCTATTGAAAAATGAGAATTTTTTTGCTATAATCCAATATACAGTTTTAAGTTTGTTCATAGGGAGAATCATTATGGAAGAATTAAAGTCAATTATGGAAAAGTTTGTCGCATCTGAGTGGGATTTAATATCTGTTCCCGCACAGCAATGGTTAGACGGTGAATTTGATAAATACACTTTAATATCATCCATAAAAGAGGCAGATGAGCAATGCGGCACTTGCGGCTGTGATTTAGACCCGCTTTATAAAAGAGCATTGGAATTGCTTTAATTGGGTTAATTATTCTATTTATATCTAATAAAGCAGATGAAATTTAATATGCAGGTATGGTGGAATTGGCAGACACGCAAGATTTAGGATAATATACCTATTTATGCACCTGTGGTGGAATGGCAGACACGCTTGTTTTAGGAGCAAGTCCGCAAGGGTGGGGGTTCAAGTCCCCCTAGGTGCACCAACATTTGTGAGGACTTTTTAAGTAATTTTTTTGCTTAAAAAGTCCTTGCTTTTTTTGTTGCTTTTGCTATAATATTTTTGTTAATCTAGCGTGTTACTTTCTAGCAAAAAAGCAGAAAGGAAACACAAAAAAAATGAGAAATTACAGACGGAGAACACAAATGGCACAATACGAAACAACCTTAATAAAAGATGCATATGCATTTTTTGTCGCAGAAAAAAAGGCGGAAAACCTTTCCCCTAGCACCTTGGACACATACGACATACACATTAAAAATTTTATGCAGACAATGGAAATTGCTGATTTTTCTTGTGCATTACTGAACGATAATCCGCAAATGTATCTCGATTGGCTAGAAGATCTGCAAACAGAACAAGGAAAGAAAGATGTTACAATAGCAAGTTATTGCAGGTCAGTCCGTGCCTTCTTGTATTGGTTACAAGATAACAGTTATATAGACCCCTTTTCTGTTAAAATCCCTAAATATCAAAAAACTATAAAGCAATGCTATTCAGCAGACGAATTATCAACCTTATTAAAAAAGCCTGCAAAAACTTGTTCGGAAGTGCAATATCAAACTTGGGTGTTTATAAATTTAATATGTGCTACGGGTTTGCGGTTATCCTCTGCCTTAAATATCAAGGTCGCAGACATTAGCATAAAGGAAAAGGCAGTCTATGTGCAACAAACAAAAAATAATAAAGCACAAGTGCTTTACCTTAACGACAATATGTTAACAATTCTTAAAAAATATGTTGCCCTGTTCGATTTAGAAACAAATGATTATTTATTTTGCACGGCTGAAAAAACACCATTAGCCAAGCGAACAATACAGGACAATGTAGCAACATTCAATCGAAAACGGGGGGTTGAAAAGACAAGCATACACCTTTTTAGACACACATATGCGAAAAACTACTATCAGCAGACACGAGACATATACAGTCTATGTCAAGTGTTAAATCATAGCAGTATAGCAGTTACAGAAAACTATCTGCGTGACCTAGGCTTAACTCTTGCAAACGCTACTGCGTACAATCCTCAAGCCTTATTTGCTCAGTCTGCAAAAAAGAAAAGACGAGGCAAAATGTCATAATAATAACCGCCCAAACAGGGCGGTTTTTTCATAGCCTAAAGCCTTTTAAAAGTTGCTTAAGGGGGTCGAGGGGGGACCGCTTGCGGTGGGTTCCCTATTATTACCCTTAAGCAACTTTAGTAGTCAAGAATTTTACAAGATAGTTATTTGAAAAAAAACAATTAACTATCTAAAAATTTTGACTACTGCAACTTTAGTAGTCAAATAGTCAAAATGCTATATTTACAAATAATTATCAAAAAAAACAACAGTTCACTTTAGTAGTCAAAATAACTTTAGTAGTCAAAAAAATCGGTATATTGATAATTTAAGAAAGAATGTTATATAATCCCCTTAAGCATAAAAAAAAGACCGTCTGCGAAACGGTCTAGCGGTAAAAATTAAGCAATAAAAAAATTAGGTGTCAAAAGCGATTTGACTATATTTATTTTAAATCAATGTCAAAGGTGGTTTGACTATATTTATTGTATATCACAATAAAATAAAAATCAATAGAAAGGTGGTTAATTTAATCAACGAAAATAAAGAAAATAAAGATAAAAAAATTAGGGGGCAAAAAGCATTTTTAACACTTAATAACCCTATTGCCCACGGCTATAATACAGAAAAGCCCGAAGATATGAAAGCGGTATATTTTCAGAGGGCGTTAAAGCAATGGGGTAGCATAATATATATGTGTTGCACAAAAGAGATAGGTAAAAAAACAAACACAACACACGACCACTTGTATATACACTTTCAAAGGCAAGTATATATAACAAGTATTCAGAAAGTATTCCCCCATTGTGATATTGAATTTCACAACGGCAGTGATGAAGATAATAGAAATTATGTTTTTAAATTAGGCGAAAAGTATGCAAACGACAAAGCAGAAACAAAACAAGACGGCTTTCAACTTGAATGGGGCGAAATGGAAAAGTTTAGACAGAATCAAGGCAAGCGTAACGATTTAGAAGAATTAAAAGAATTGATATTATCGGGCAAGAGTAATGCTGAAATTTACAACCATAATGCAAATTATTTAAAATATGCTACCTACATAGACAAAATAAGACTAGACCTCATACAAGACAAATACAAAAAAGAAAATAGGTTTTTAAAGGTTATATATCAGTGTGGCGAAACAGGGACAGGAAAGACAAGGGGTGTAATGGAAAAATTCGGTTACGAAAATGTTTACAGAATAACTGATTATGAACACCCGTTTGACAGTTACGCCCTACAAGATACAATAGTTTTTGAAGAATTTAGGAGTAGTCTAAAAATAGAGCAAATGTTGAATTATTTAGATTTATACCCTGTTATGCTCCCCTCTCGCTATGCTAATAAGGTTGCTTGTTATCATAATGTTTATATCAATACGAATTGGCAACTAAAGGAGCAATACGAAAATACACAAGAAAAATATCATCAAACTTGGCAAGCGTTTCTTCGCCGTATAGATGAAGTACACATTTTTGAAAATAACAAAATCTATGTTTATAAACAATACAGAAAAGAAAACGGCGAATTCGATTTTATATCAAATGACGGCATATTCCTTTTTGACCCGTTTAATCTAAAACAAGCACAATAAATGTGCTTGTTTTTTTATGCTTATTATTCCTATCCCCCGTGTTGTAAAAATAGCACATATGTGCCGGCACATATGTGCTATTTTAATAAGCATAAGACAAGACAGAGCGGTTAGGGCAACAAAATGCAAATTTTGTTGGACTAAACGGCGATGTCTTGATTTTTTGATAGTTGCTATTATACAATGATGTTGTAAAGTATATTGAATATGGTACTCCCCTTGAACGGAGTCGTAGCATTTATTATGCTATGAAGTTATTTAAAAGTGTTTCTTAAGTGAAATATTATTGCGTGTTTCGGAATTTTTTGGCAATTAAAATATGAAAATGAAGTTATTTAATACCTTTTTTACAAGGTCTAAAGTAAAGAGTACCAAAGTACAGGAATAAAAAAATACAGGCTTTGGGCAACAAAATTTTTTTATAAGGTATCACGAATACCATTAACATATAGAAGAAAAATTTATTTAAAAATGAAAAAACACAACGGCAAGTGTATAAAATGCCTACGGTCTTAACAATTTTTTTAATATTAAATAGTAGATATGTATTAAAAACTATCGTTTTTAGCACATATGTGCCATTTAATATTGGCTGAAAAACAAAAAGAAAGGGGGTTTATTTTATGGGTAGAAATACACTACAAAACCAAATCAAGCACACCCTATGCGAAAAATCCCGTATTGGCGAAAGTCGACACACGGCAAAAAATGAACTTAAGGAAAGAATGGGCGAAGATTACCGCTTTGGAATGTCGACTGAAGGTATACACTCAATTAAAACATTTGATATGTATAAAGAACATTGTAACCGCTTTGCAAATTGGTGTATTGAGCAAAAAGGGATTTCAAAATACACAAAACTAGAAGATATAAAACAATATGCTACTGAATACTTAAAGCAGAGAGAAGAAAAAGGCTTAAGCCTTTATACACTAAAAAGCGAAAAATCCGCCCTCGGCAAACTTTTCGGCGAAACAATAGATTATAAGTTTGAAAAGCCTAGAACGACAAAAAACATAACAAGGAGCAGAAACGAAGTTAAGAACGATAAGCACTTTTCTGTAGAGAAAAACAGGGATTTAGTCGATATAGCAAAAGCAACAGGCGGTCGCAGAGAAGATATAGAAAAACTAACAAAAGACTGCTTTTTTACTGACAAAAACGGTCAAATGTGGGTAGAGTTTAAAGGGAGCAAGGGCGGTCGTGATAGAATTGCACCCGTCTTGCCTGAATATCAAACAAGAATACAGATGATATTAGAAACAAGAGCAACAAACAAGCCCCTTTTCGATACTGTTCACGGAGCTTGTGATATTCACGGCTACCGCCGTGAATATGCCAAAGAATTATATAAAAATGTCTGCAATGATACTGAATTTAAAAAAAGCATATTAAACGAATATCCCCCACGAAACGAGCCTAACATAAAAAGTAATACATACCATAGCCACGATAAAGAAAATCAGTTTAAAGGTGATAGAGATAATATTTATATTGTATCGGAAGCACTCGGACACAACAGGCTAGAAGTATCTGTAAATCACTACTTAAAATAAAAAGCAGATAATTAACTGAAAATAAAAACAGTTAGTTATCTGTTTTTTTGCTATTTCTACGGCAGAATGATTTTTAAATCCTTTTTAGTAGTAAATATTCATCAGCAAAAATAAAAACAATTATACAGAAATTTTTGTTAAAATCCCTATTGAAATAATAGCATATATGTGTTATAATCTAGCGTGTTAGAGGCATATTTTACAAGTTAAATTTTAAATTTTTAACCTTGTAAAAAGTGCCAAAAACCTATATAAATCAATAGAAAGTACATATGTTAGATTACTTAAATATTAAGTGTGTGCCTTTGCACTAGATTTAGGATCTTGTGCGAAAGCGTGCAGGTTCAAGTCCTGTTACCTGCACCAAACAGTAGAAATCCGAACCTTTTCTTTGTTGGAAATTGGTTCGGATTTTTCATATAATTATCTGCTGTTTTGAGATTATACATAATAATAGTACAAATAATTATACTATTATCAACTATTTATATTAAATAGTTGACATTTATATGTTAAAATGCTATAATAAGTACAAAATTATACAGGAGGGCTAAAAAAATGGAGTATAGTCAAATAATATTAGAAATGTTGGAACGCATTAAGATATTAGAGAATAAGGTTAAGGTATTGGAAAGTAAAATAGAAGAATCAATGCCGGCTCAACAGCAAAATGTGCAACTTGATAGAATTAGTGCTAGATACAGGAGTTTGGCAGAATATCTCTTTTTATCAAATAAAACAAGGGTTATTCTTACCTATTCGGAAATTGAAGAAATTTTAGGATTTAAATTACCAGACACTGCAAGAAAATTTAAGCGTTCTTATTGGGCAAACACGAATACACACACCTACGCTTCAAGCTGGATGGCTGTTGGATATAAAGCGCATGTTGACATTGACAATGATGCTGTTACTTTCGTTAAAAATTTAATAGAACAGAGATAAGTCTATAACTTCTAAATATAAACCCCTTCTATGGTTTCCTGCCTTGTTAACACATAGAAGGGATTTTTTTATAGTTTCTTTTTTACAGATTTGTACAAAATTGCAGTCGGTGCTTTTATCTTTCAGTGTCCTAAATAGGTATTATTTAATTTCTGTT
>JAFLSJ010000074.1 GCA_022511005.1 Ruminococcus sp. | reverse complement strand
AAACTCAAAGTCATTACGGGTTATCTTCTTCGTTGTTTAATTTTCAAGGTCCTAAATTTGTAAATATTCCACAATTCGGAACAGTAATTATTGTCAGTTTTTACTCTGATTTTTTGCTCTGTTCTTGCGCGGAACATTTATTATTATATGAGAAATGGATTAAAAAGTCAACCCCTTTTTTTAAAAAATTTTAATATTTTTTCCTCTTGTATTTATTTCCTTATTTTTCGGCAAATTAACACAATATATAGTCATTATTTTTATAATTGTTACAAATTTAGACTTATTATTTATTATGTTCTTGCTTTATAAACGGTTTTCATATAATATATATTATAAGAAATGTTGTTCTTACAAATAAAATTTCATCACTATAAAAGGAGAATTAAGTATGAACTATTATCAACAAACAGATTCTGTGGTTAATATCAATCCGTTTCAGCAAAACATTGATATTATCAAAAACTTTTTTAAAAAGCCTATTGTGCTTGTCAACACACTTTTTGAAATAATGATTATTCCCGTTACTCTATTCTTGTTTTTTTCTATTGCAAATTATTTGAAATATTCTTTTTACGCAATGGGAAATTTTATGTCTTTATACGATGATTATTATAATCCTCAAATTGGTAATTCTTTAGTTAATTTTATCTTGTTTATTGGAATTATCGCCTGTATTCCCAGCGTACTAACAGTAATCGCTAAATTTATAATTTATTTTAAGAGTAAAAACCCTAATCCAAATGCTAATCCTTCTTCAGGTTTTACCATTTTATGGATTCTTTCTATTATATCCGTTTCTCTTATGGGATTACTTTGTTTCTTTTTTATTATAGCTATGATTATGGCTATATTTTCATCTGCTACTCTAAATCAATTATCTTATTACAGCAGTTATGATTATTCTTATCCCGGTACTACGGCTACTATTGCTTTTGTCATTTTACTTATTATTTATTCAATTATATTTGCTATTGCCCTTTTCTATTTAATTAACCAGCTTCGCTTTTATCAGTCTGTAAGAAAAAGTCTTAACAGCATATACTTAAAAAGAAACGGTGCTATGATTTTCGGAGTTTTTCGTATAATCAGCGGTTCTTTTAATTGCATAAGCTTTTTGATTTACCTTCTTGGTTTAATAGGAGTTGCTTCGGTTTCTGCATCTTTATCAGACGCCCAGTCTGTTCCCATTTATATTCTTGCCCTAATAACTGTTCTTTTGGGACTTGGTGCCGGTTCAAGCCTCACAGGTGGTATTATTGCTGTTAAATATGCAGGATATATTAAAAGTATTGTTACCGGTACTAATCAGCAATTTAATGCCAATTTTCCTTACAGCAATCCTGTTCCTTTTAGCAATAATGCTTATGCTCAGACTCAGCCAATTCAAAACAATCCTTTTGATAACATACAAAACCAAAACCCTTATGCGAACCCTCAGCAGATTAACCCTCAGGAACCTCAGGCCCCTGTTTCAGATAATCAATATTACGAACCTGTGGGAAATCCTGATCCCCAGGAGGATAGTCCTCAGGCAGAAGACACATCTCAAACAGAGGAAACATTTAAGACAGAAAACAACACTAACAATAATGTCTGCCCAAATTGCGGTTCACCTGTTTTCATAAGCGATATGTTCTGCAACAATTGCGGTACTAAGTTAAAATAAATTTAAAACAATTATAAAAAGGAGCTGTCTCAAAACTAATTCGTTTGAGACAGCTCCTTTAATTTTCCATTTTTAATTTTTCATTTTTAATTTACTTTACCGTGGGGAATGCTTTAAATGTTTCTATTGCTTCCTGCATTCTCTTATAGTTGTCTGAGTCCTCCGCCGGATTTGATTTATCTGTGTATATTAATAAGAATTTATCGCTGTCTGATACATAAGCAGTCACAGGGTCAAGCTGAAAAATCCGGAACTTGCCTGTTTCTTTAACAGATTTGATTGTTTGTTCTGCTGTTTCTTTTAATTTTGCGTCTGACATATCAAAAGAATAAAGTTCTATTAGTACTTCTGCATTATTATATTTTGTTGTATAACGCTTGCCCTCTTTAGCACCGATAAGACTTGCGTCCATTTCCGTCACATTTGCATTATCTTTTGCAATTTCCATATATCCCTTATCTACAAAAAGCTCTGCAATGCCGTCGATTGTTTCTTTATAAGTCTTATCCTTAACAGGCTCAGTTGCGTTTGTTGCCTCTGTTGAAGCTGTTGTGTCTTGTACATTTTGTACGCTTAAGGGGTCGTTATTACAACCTGCAAAACCTACTGCCATAATCATAACAGCCGTTACCGCTGCAATTAGTTTTCTCATAATATCCTCCATAGGTTATTAATGTATTATTGATTTATGTTTTTTATTATATACTATTATAATTTTTTTATCAATAGTAAAGTTTTTTCATAATAACAAAATGGCGGCAACCAATTTCGGTTTGCCACCATTTTTTTATTTGATATATTTTACTTTAGCTTAATACATATACATTAACATTTCTTCTGCCAAAGTTTGCACACTCGCCGTATGTGGGATAATAAACATCAACGATTGCCGAACCATCCATTAAAGCTCCGCCTGTATCAACTGCGGTTGCATATCCGTAAACGAAACTGCCGTCCGTTGACACAATATAGAGTTTTGAGCCGTACGGAATGATATTGGGATTTACTGCAACACCGCCTAAATATGCCTTTACGCCTGTTGCTGTTCCTGCGCCTGCAGGTGCTGTATAGGCTGTGCCTGAACCTGTAAGAACTCTGCTGTAAGCAACTGTATTGCCATTTGAGTCGGTAAATGTGTTCGTTCCGCTTGAGCTTATTTCAAAAGGCGCATATGTTGTTTGTGATTCTTCCTGACCAACCAATACCACCTTATTAACAGGCTCTTTTATTACTTTTTCTTTTACAATTTCTGAATCAGTTTCTTTTCCGTCAATATATTTTATTTTTCTTGTGACTTCTTTAGTTCCGTTTTTACCCTTGGTCTCTACCTTTGTTTCTCCTGCTTCGAGGTCTTCGGTAGTTTTTGTTACGGTATCATAAGAAATTTCTTCTGTTTTTGTTGTTCGCTTATAAGTTACTCTCTGGATTTTAATTTTCATATCAGGTTTAATTTTTTCATTTTTATCAACGCTGATAATATCATCTTTTGAAATTTCATAATCCAAAGCTTTTAATGCATTTTCTACTGTTCCCAAAGGTGCAACCTTTTTTTCCGTTTTTCCGTCTGCTGTAATTTCAACAGGATATCCGTTTTCAATGTTGATTACCATATTTTTTGATACCTGATGATTTAATGACGGGATTACTACCTGAGTATCTGTAAGTGTGATGTTTGCTTTTCTTAGTACACCTGCAACAGTACCTTTTGCTATTTTAATATTTTGTGTGGTTCCGTTTTCATTTACGGTAACATCAAAGGCTTTCAGAATTTGCATAAAATATTCGCCGTTGTCCTTTTTTCCGCCGATGAGCATATCACCGTTAGCAAATTCCAGCTCTCCGTAAGATATATCCGTGTTTGACTGTTTAGCTTCATTTTCGTTGGTAACTGCCGCTGCTACTGAGAACGCAGATGTAATTACCATTAGCAATCCGAGTATGACTGATGTAGTGATTATCAGGTATTTTCGGTTTTGTTTTTTAAGCATAAATTTTCTCCTTTTTAACAAGCAATCAGTGTTTTAAATATTATTTAGGGGCCTTTTCGCTTGTCTTCGTGGCATTATAGGCGCTGATTTTTCAAAAGTCAAATTGATACAAATAATCTTTTTGTGCAATTTTTCAGGTTTTTCAGGGCTTATTTCCTGAATGTTTTGATTTATAATTCTGTATCAGAATTATTTTAAGTTTTTTATAGTCAATTTGACGAAAATGACTGGTCATCATTTTGTTACCTGTTTGTAATCAATTTGTAACTTTTGATAATATTATATGTCCATTTTTTACCATTATTACATTTTTATTTAATTTTTTATAAATTATAAAAGGCTGACTCTTCTGAGTCAGCCTTGATTTTATATTTTTCGTGATTAATTTTTGCAGATTTTCACCCTGCTTATAACATTTTTTTCTAAAAAATTAATAAACATTAAACTGTAGTGTAGGGACAATTCTTGCGGTTGTTTGAAAATCAATTATATGTTTTTATTAGCGGACACCTGCAAGGATCGTCCATACTGAGTTTAAAAAATGTTCATATTTTATTAAGAACAAACGATAAATTTACAAAATTTTATTTCTATATAAACAAAAAAGCACTCTGAAATATCAGAGTGCCGGTTTCTTAGGTTCTATTTATTCATATACCGTTATAAGATTAATAATTTGTTGCCTTAACCTCAAAATATGATTGTGGATGTGCACATACAGGACATACCTGAGGTGCTTTTTTGCCAACTACAATATGTCCGCAATTGATGCACTGCCAGATTGTATCCCCATCTTTTGAGAACACAACTCCTTCTTTTATATTATTAAGAAGCTTTTTAAATCTTTCTTCGTGCTCTTTTTCGATTTTTCCTACTGCATCAAACAATGCTGCAATTTCCGTAAAGCCTTCTTCTCTTGCCTCTTTTGCAAAGGTTGGATACATATCTGTCCATTCGTAATTTTCACCGTTTGCGGCATCCTCAAGGTTTTCTACTGTATCTTTAATTCCACCGTTTAGCAGCTTAAACCAGATTTTTGCATGTTCCTTTTCATTATTTGCTGTTTCTTCAAAAAGTCTTGAAATCTGAACATATCCATCTTTTTTTGCTTTGCTTGCATAGTATGAATATTTGTTTCTTGCCTGTGATTCACCTGCAAATGCTGCCTGCAAGTTAGCTTCTGTTTTTGTTCCCTTTAAATCCATAATTTTACTCCTTCACATTGTAATTTTTTCAAAATCTGCCGCCGGGTGCTTACACAACGGACAGATAAAATCTTCGGGGAGGTCATCTCCCTCATATACATAACCACAAATCTTGCAAACCCACTGAGTCTTTTTAGTTTCCTTAACTTGTGGCTTTGGTTTTATATTTTTGTGGTAGTAATCATATGTTAACGACGGTTCGTCCGACAACACCTTTGCATTTGTTACATCTGCAACAAATATTGTGTGTGTTCCGTAATCGTGGGTTTCTACAACTTTACCGCCAATACAGGCATTAGTATAATAAGGATAATAACAAACGCCGTTTTCTGCATATTCTGTTGTTCTTTTATCTACAAACTTTGTATAATTTTCTCCGCTGTGAAATCCGAAATGCTCAAATACTGAAAAGGGTGTTTCGGTAGTCAAGCAGGAAACGTTAAACTTTCCCGTTCGCATAATCATATCGTGAGTATAATTATTTTTATTAACCGTAACTGAAATACGGTTGGGATTAGACGTAACCTGTGCAAGTGTATTGATTATACAGCCGTTATCCTTTCCGTTTTCGCCGGCGGTTAAAACATACAGACCGTAGCTTATTTTAAACATTGCATTTAAATCCATAGTAACCTCTTAAAATAATAATCATTCTTATTTTGTATAATTATGCCACAATAACTCTAATAATTCAATTGGAGTATTATATAAAAAACCATTAGTATTTTTGGTAATAATTACATATTTATACGTCAACTTTTATCAATTTCCGTTTCATTATATATATGAACTTTTAGGCGTGTTTATTTTTTCAAGGGCAGTAAAAATATTGTTGCCATTTTAATGCAAATTATCATAATAAAAAGATATATAAAAAGTAAGCTTATTTGTGATGTTCCTCAACTTTTCACTTTCTCACTATTATTTATTACTTTCAAAAATCTGCTTTGACTTTTGAGTGAAGAGTTAAAAGGTAATAGTGAAAAAGTAAAAATCGACAAAGCACTTACGCACTTTGTCGATTTTTGGTGCTGGTGGCCGGACTTGAACCGGCACGGAGTATTAGTCCGAGGGATTTTAAGTCCCTTGTGTCTGCCTATTCCACCACA
>JAFLSJ010000073.1 GCA_022511005.1 Ruminococcus sp. | reverse complement strand
TACCGTACACATGATTTCCAATCATGCTCCTTCGGCCAGCTCGGACATCTCTCCATTTTTTCTGACGAATTTTATTATATCAAATTTATTTAAAAAATCAAGCTATTTTTTTATTTTATTTCCGTATTACTTCCTTGTATTACATTTTTCTCTCTAAATGCCTTATTAATCGTATTTAATACTCTCTTTTTATCTCCGCTCCAGAGCGGTGCTATTAACAGCTTTTTGTCTCCATCTCCTGTTAATCTATGTATTACTACATTCTCAGGCAACAACTCAATCGCTTTGCAGAGAATATTTACATACTCTTCCAAGCTCAATACTTCAAATTGACCTTTTTCATATTCTTCTGCCAAATCTGTTCCCTTTAAAACATGGAGAAGTTGAAGCTTTATACCGTCTGTATATTTACCGACATACTCTACCGTTTCAAGCATTTCTTTTTCGGTTTCACCCGGAAGACCTAAAATTATATGCGTTATAACGGTTATTCCTCTTGATTTTAATTCTTTTACCGCATTTTCATAAATCGGCAAATCATAACAACGTCTGATATAATTTGCTGATTTTTTATGTATTGTCTGCAAGCCTAATTCTATCCAAACAGGTTTAATTTTTGAGAGCCGAGAAAGCAAATCAAGAACATCTTCTCCCAAGCAATCAGGACGGGTTGCAATTGAAAGAGCAACAATCTCCTCTTTATTTATTGCCTCATAAAAGATTTTTTCAAGATAATTTACGTCTGCATAGGTATTTGTAAATGCCTGAAAATATGCGATATATTTATCGGTTTTAGTTTTATTTTGTACTCTCTTTTTAGCTTCATCAATTTGCTGTGTAATTGACAAATTTGAATCAGCAGAAAACTCTCCCGAACCGCCTTTACTGCAAAAAATGCAACCCTTATCAGACAAAGTTCCGTCACGGTTAGGACAGGTCATACCACCGTTTAAAGAGATTTTATAGACCTTTTCTCCAAAGGTATTTTTCAAATATTCATTTAAGGAATAATAATACATATCTGTTATTTAAACTCTTCAAAGTTTTCATTAAAAACATTAAGTCTTGTTACATTAGCATTTACATC
Source organism: Ruminococcus sp. (assembly GCA_022511005.1). GTDB lineage: Bacteria > Bacillota > Clostridia > Oscillospirales > Acutalibacteraceae > Ruminococcoides. The sequence continues at coordinate 4,957 of JAFLSJ010000073.1, read as the reverse complement.
TAAATTATAATACTTTTTAATTGCATCTAAAATAAGGCTTGGATTTATATTATTTGTACTTCCCGCAGGAAGTGTTATATTAATCTGGGTTCCGCCGATTTGTCTTTCCAAGGTATATTTCACGAGAGACGGCTTTAAATCTACTTGCTTAACTCCCTTTTTGCCTTTTTTATCAATCAAAATTTCTTCCATATTAAACAGCTCATTACAAATATCAAGAAGCTTATCACTTGATATGTTGTCACAGGATAAAAGCATTTTAAAATCGGCATATGCGATTTTGCCCGGCTTCATTACAGGCTCAGTAACCTTAAAAACACGAATACCCGTTGGTAGGCAGTCATTTAAATCTGTTATAATTTTATCAAAGGGATAATCGTCATCTAAAAGGCGAATATCCATACTTTCATTTTCACCTACAAAGCCCAGCGACAGCGGAAGTGCAAAGGTTGCAAATGGATGAGGGTTAAAACCCTCTGTATGCCAGATTGGCAGACGGCTTTTATGGAGCGCTCTAAGCATACATCTGTTTAAATCAAGATGAGAAATATAAATACATTCATCCTGCTTTTTAAACCATATTCTGGCGTTTTTCAAAGCAAACTCCTCCTTTATACTTAGCCGCACCGCAATTACTGCATTTTAATCTGCAATGGGGTGTTGGAGTATCCTTATAGGCTTTCTGACATTCTTTGATTAAATGCTCTTTAGTTATACCGTAATCAAGATGATCCCAAGGCAATACTTCGTCAAAGCTTCTTTGTCTTCTTGCGTAAAAATCGGGGTCGATATTACATTCTTCAAATACTTCCAGCCATTTTTCAAGACTGAAGCAATCTCCCCAACCATCAAAATGAAACCCCTTTTCACAGGCTTTTTCCATTGCTTTACAGAGCTTTCTGTCACCTCTTGCAAAAACTGCCTCCAAATAGCTGGTATCAGCGTCGTGATAATTATAAGTGATTTTCTTTGTAGTGATACTTTCTTTTAAGTGCTGTTGCTTATTATGAAGCTCCTCTATTGTATTTTGCCCAAACCATTGAAACGGTGTAAATGGTTTAGGGACAAATGAGGAGGTTGAAACAGTAACATTAACTGATTTTCCCTTTGGTTTATTGGGACATTTATAATATTCATTTACTACATTCTGACCAAGCTGTGCAATAGCGGCAACATCGTCTAATGTTTCAGTGGGCAGACCTATCATAAAATACAGCTTAACATTTGTCCATCCGCCGTTAAAGGCTACTGAGCAGGTGTTTAAAAGCTCGTCTTCCATTACATTTTTATTGATAACATCACGAAGTCTTTGACTGCCTGCTTCCGGAGCAAAAGTAAGACCGCTTTTTCTTACGGTTTTGATTTTATTCATAATATCGTCTGTAAAGCCGTCAACACGAAGTGACGGCAGAGATATACTCACCTTTTCATCCTTTGACCACTTATTAAGCTTGTCAAGCAAAGGTACGATTTGACTGTAGTCGCTTGAGCTTAATGAAGAAAGAGAAACCTCGTCATAGCCTGTATTTGTGCTAAGTCTGTGGCATTGTGAATCAATTACCTCGGTTGATTTTTCTCTGACCGGTCTATACAAATATCCTGCCTGACAAAACCTGCACCCTCTTATACAACCTCTGAAAATCTCCTCTACTGCCCTATCGTGGACTATCTCTACCATAGGTACTACAAAATTATCGGGATAGTAGCAGTCATCCATATTCATTATAAGGCGTTTATGAATTACAGCAGGTGCGTTATCCTTTGGTATATATGCTTTTACCGTTCCGTCGTCATTATATGTTACATCGTAAAGTGCCGGAACATAAACTCCCTCAATCTGAGAGGCAAGCTTTAAAAATTCATTTTTAGTTTTATTTTCACTCTTGCATTTTCTGTATAAATCTATTACTTCAAGGTCGACCTCTTCTCCCTCACCAATAAAAAATATATCTATAAAATCTGCTATTGGTTCGGGGTTACAGGCACAGGGACCTCCTGCAACAACAATTTGTCCTAAATTTTTTCTGTCTTTTGATAAAATAGGGATATTTGCAAGCTTAAGCATATTAAGCACATTTGTAAAGCTAAGTTCATATTGCAGAGTAAAACCGATAAAGTCAAAATCCGTTATGGGGTCGCAGCTTTCAAGGGCGTAAAGAGGAATGTTATTTTCTATCATCATCTGTTCCATATCAAGCCAAGGAGCAAACACACGCTCACACCAGATATAGTCTTTAGAATTAAACAGGCTATAGAGGATTTTCATTCCCAGATGTGACATTCCTACCTCATATGTATCGGGAAAACAAAAGGCAAATCTTATATCTACATCTTCTTTATTTTTAACTACTGCATTTAATTCTCCGCCTACGTAACGCCCGGGCTTTTGAACCTTTAGCAAAAGTTTTTTAACGTCCTTGTTTATCATATTTCCTCCTTATACTAATCCCCATAGATTAGTATTAGTAAAACTTACTTTTCTTAAGTACAAGTGAAATAATCAGATATATGCTTACAAGCAAAAGAGAAAAATTATATTTTGAATTAAATAAAATTATAAATCCGAAAACGGCTGTAGGCTGTATAAGCAGAATTGTTAATACATCTATTATTTTATCGGCGGTTTCAAAAGAAAGTTTTCTTGATAATATTAAATAAAGCGTCTGACCGCCGTCTAAATTTGAAACAGGCAAAAGATTGAAAATTCCCATAAGCAAATTTACGGAAGCTACCGTAAAAAATACTTCTAATTCAGAAAAATAAAACAAAATATATGCAATTACTGCTACCGAAAAGTTTACAATTACACCCGATAATATAATTATTAAGTTTGCTTTAAATGATGTTAACACTCGTTTATTATCAATTATTTTTATATCAAACAAATTACATATTATGGATTTTGGCTTACAGTTATTTTTGCACATAGCAAAAATATGACCCAATTCGTGTAAAAAAGCCGATAAAAAACAGATAAACAGCTTACATTCTCTATCGAAAACTGCGATTAAAGCAAATACCGAAACAAGCAGAAAAGAAATTTTAAACTCAATATCAAAAAGCCTAAGCCTCATCATTTGACGCCGTTAAGAGCTTTGTAAGGTCTGCATCTTTAAAAATATCTTCTGCCGTTAGTTCATTTGTAAGCTGAGTTTCATACCAGCTATGTACCGTATTATACCAATCTCCGCCTACATTTTTAAGAACATATGCAACAAGACATACAAGTAAGCACATAACAAGCTGAATTATCATTAAAAGCTGAATTGGAGTTTCCCGCTTTTTCTTAGGTTTTCTCAATTGCTCTTCCTGTAATTCCTCTTGCAATTCTTCATCATTATAAGTTTCTTCATCAAAATCACTTAATGTCTGAGGATATTCAGGCGTTGACACACTTTGCCATCCCTCATCATAAGTAATTTCACTTTGTCTAAATTCGTTATTATTGTCCATATTATCACCTCTAAACAAATATATGCAAAGAGGCGGACAAAGTTACCCTAATTTCTTAAAATCACCTTTGACTAAATTTAAAAACAGTAAAATAGCCGCTAAAAGCGAGCCTGCTTCTGCAATGGGGAATGCATACCATACAAAGCTAAGTCCGATTTTAGACATTAAATATGCTATAGGGAGGATTAAAATAAGCTGTCTTAAAAATGACATAAACAGGCTTCTTAAACCTTTACCTACAGCTTGGAACAAGGTAGTAAACATAATACCTGCCGCCGCAGGAACAAAGCAAAGGCTGATTGTTCTGAATGCTCCTACACCGATTGATACAAGCTCTCCCGTATTATCAAAAAGACCTAAGAGGAACTCGGGGAATAACCAGAAAATCACTACTCCTACTGCCATTATTATCATTGCAATCATTACACCGTATTTTAAAGCAGAATACATTCGCTTTTTATTTCTTGCACCGTAGTTATAACCGATAATCGGCATTACGCCCTGATTAAGACCGAATACAGGCATAAATACAAAACTCTGTAATTTATAATAAACTCCCAAAACTGATACAGCCAAATCTGAGAATGAAATTAAAATTGCATTCATACCCAGAATCATAACCGAGCCTATTGACTGCATAATAATTGAAGGGAAACCTACAGCATAAATGTTTCTGACTGTATACCAATTTATTCTGAAGTTTTTTAAGCTTACTTTAACATCGTGCTTTTTCGCAAAAAGTATTATAATTGAAAAAATCATAGCAAATGCCTGACCGATTACCGTTGCTATTGCCGCACCTGCAATTTCTAATTTAGGGAACGGTCCTATACCAAAGATAAGTAACGGGTCAAGAATAATATTTGTTATTGCTCCGGTAAGCTGGAACAGCATCGGGAATATCATATTACCTGTTGCCTGCAATGTCTTTTCAATATTTATCTGAAAAAATGCAAAAACTGAGAATATCAAAACAATTGATGTATACTGAACACCGTAATTTACTATTATTTCATTATTTGTAAACAATCTGAAAAATGTATTTGTAAAAAACAAACCTATCAGAAAAAAGATAACCCAACTGAATAAAGCAAGAATCAAACCATGAGTTGCGGCGTCGTCAGCTTCTTTAAAGTTCTTTTGCCCTAATCTTCTTGATACAAGCGAATTGATACCAACTCCTGTACCCACACCGACTGCAACCATCAGCATTTGAAGTGGAAACGCAAGGGACAATGCCGTAAGTGCTTCACCGCCTGTGTTTTCAATGTTACCTACAAAGACGCTGTCGACTACATTGTATAATGCCTGAATCGTCATTGAAAACATTGCAGGTATTGACATTGATAAAATCAGTCTTAAAATCGGAGTAGTTCCCATTTTATTTTCTCTTTGAACTGTCTCTTCCATATTATCACCTTTCTCTAATACTAAACACCGATTGAAAACGAGATAAGATTTTAGAGCAGATTTTGTGTCAGACGAGTGTCATACCGCAGAAAGG
>JAFLSJ010000072.1 GCA_022511005.1 Ruminococcus sp. | reverse complement strand
CTCATTTTTGCTTATATTTCGGGCATTTTTGAAAGGTCTGCCCCAAATCTGCCCCCAAAAGATAAAACAAAAAAATCTAAAAAATTTTTATATCGGAGAAACCCTTCCCCCTTTCGGTTAATCGTTTAAAAGAGTAGTTTTACATTTAGAACTACTCTTTTTTTACTTGCCTACAAGAGCTAGAATTAGACGACCGATCAAAATTACGAAAGAATTATAAAATATTTCTGGTTTTTTGTAACATTTTGTAAAATTTAGTCGTCTAAATTTAAAAAGCACAAGAAGATATTCAGATGAAATTTAAAAATGTAATTAAAAAACTTTCAAAAGCGTTATCCAATGATTGTGATAAAATAGTTAAAATTATCGATGAATATAAAAATAATTTTAAGAAGCCCAATGAAAGTTTAAAATTAGATGCGTTTGATAAGGTTATCTCAATTGTTCCGTTACCTAATGATCCTAGTTACAAATTTGATAACCTTAATAATATGGCCGGTGTATATATCTTTGTTATGAAAAATGATTGTCCGATTGATAAAAATTTTAACATATCAGGCAAATATCGTGCAAAATTAAGAGATAAATCTAAATTAGTAACCGGATTTGAAAAAGGTGATATTCTTTATGTAGGCAAATGTAAACAACTGGATTATAGAATGCATTCCCATATGGATAATAGTGAAACCAATAAAGTCGGCTCATTAAAACTGACTTGTAATGAACGCAAAAACCTTATTGGTAATTTTATAATTTTTGCTTTTTGCTTAAAACAATGTTACAAAGAACATTACTCCGTAATTTCCGCACGAATCGAAAAAGAATTACGGGATAAGCTGAAACCGTCTGTAGGACAATAATAGAATAAATAACCTATTACTGCCAACCAGAAAACGAGTTATATATTACAAATAAATGAATTAAGTAGATTTTATGACTGAAGTAAAAATGCAAATCGAAGCCATTATACTTGGCTGTGACGATACCGTTTTATCGTTAAATATTGGAAACGGTATTCTTTAAAAAAGATTAATTTAAATGACTTTTCTCATAAGCAAGATATAGTTGACGGCCGTGGTAATCTTGCTTTGGCCTACAGAAATCTTGCGCATAATATGTCAGCTAAAGAAAATGAATTTATTTGTTTAATAAAAGAATGGATACATACAATAACATTACGCCCTCTTACACCTAATAAGCCGTATGTTATTACGTCCTCGCCTGAGCCATATGTAAACGAGCAACTGGAATCGTATTCAGATTCTGAAATAGATTATATTTATAAAATATTTAATTTGTTGAGACTTTTTAAAGATGGAAATATTGGATTTAAAGAAATTTTTATAAAACATTCTTACTCGGCGTATGGCTTAATTGATCAAAATTTTAACATCAAAAGTGTAAACGAAAACAGGAATTTAGCTGATATTAAAATTTTTTCATTAGCTCCAAATGAAGTAAGTAGCTGCAATGATTTTCTACAGAAATACTGCTCTAAACCCTATGACTTTTTAAAACCTTGTATAGATAAATTTATGTGGGGAATGGATTTAGACACGTCTACGGGATTTGAGCAATTTGCTTCAACTCTGGAAATGTTATTACTTAATAAAAATGAACAAAACAAAAAGGAGAAACTTTCAAAACGTGTTGCAGTCTTATTGGGAACTGATTCAAGTAACATTACGTCATTGTACCACAAAATGAAAAGCTTTTATAAGTACAGATCCGAATCAATACATGAGGGCATAACAAACAACATAAACGTTTTAGTCTATGCGGAATTAAAAGAAATCGTTAGAAGTGTTTTGAAAAAATATTTACAAATTTGCTATACCAATTTAATTTCGAAAAGCCACATCACCTGGCCGTCAATAAAACGGTCAACAATAACTTATCTGAAAAACGAAGTTGATCTTAAATCATTATTATTTATTTAACAAGAGTAGGAGTTTAATAATGGAATTCGAGCAATTTACTCGCGAGGAACTATTTGAACTATATAAACTGGAAATCAGCCGTGAAAATGAGATTAGGACAAGATGGCGAAAAAGTATGGAGGTTTACCTTACTATGCTATTAACTGTATTCGGCGGGAGTTTAACACTTGCAAACGTTTTTAAGGCGAAATTTCTAACGGCAAGCTCATTGATCGGTGGCGGAATAATAATTGTTTTGTTAGCTATAACCGCCTACTTTCATTTTAAATTGGATTATAAATACCAAATGGAAATTTTGTCAATACAAGCAAAAATAGAAGATTTGTTGGGATTAACTTCTCCAAACAGATGCAATTTACCTGCCAGATGGGGTAATGAAGCTCTATTGCCAACGCGGTACTATGAAGATAAAGATAAACCTTCAACTTCTGAAGAGTTTGTATCAAAAATGTGTGCATTAAAAAGAATAAATTTTTATCCGTTAATTTATTTAATATTTTTTTTGATAGGAATCGGTCTTATAATCCTTGGTGCAGTATATTGCTTAAAATTTTAAATCAAATAAAAAGATATCTCAGTCTTAATTAAATAAATTTAGCTTACAATTTTTTAAAAATAAAATTACTTGTACTACGACAATAAATTATAATTTAAAACATATGAGGAACATTATGAATACTTTTAGATTTTGGCCCGTAGGGCAAGGCTTGTTTTATACCGGCTCGATTATGAACGGTGATTTTAATTTCGTGTACGACTGTGGCAGCAACGACGATAATTACATAAATAAATGTATCGATGCCTATTTAGACACTATCATTCCTTCGTCCACTATTGATTTTGTAGTTATTTCACATATGCACTATGACCATTTTAGCGGTTTATGGCGACTAGCTGATAAAGCGAAAATTAAAAAACTGTATTTGCCTTATCTTGGCAACGATAAAAATATTATAACTCTTATATTGGCGAATGCGGTATTCGGCGAAGCAGCTAACGGGGCACGTGAAAATTTATACAGAATTTATAATTTTATGCTTCACCTGTATAATGTTGAAAGCGAAACAAATAATGAGTTTCCGAATATCGAGACTGTTTTTATTAATGATGACTATACAATACACAAAGATAACGACAGTTTCTATTCATTACTAACTTCACATAAAGTTAATAACTATTGGAAATTCAGCCTGATTGCAAAACAAATTTCTACTACAACTTACGCCACTCTGAATGCACAGATTTCAGCTTTATTAAAAGTAGAAAAAGTCAGTTGTATATTAGATTTAGTAAATACAGATACCGGAGTAAATAAAGTCATTAATATTTACAATACTGTTTTCAAGAAAAAGCAAAACCCTACCTCTATTATTTTAGTGCATCAGCCTCTAAATAATTTGCAGACATTTTTCACTGAAACAAACCTGTTTGACAAAGATTATTTTTATTGCAACGCGTCTTTCTTTTATAACAAAATTTGCCCTCAAAATATCTGCAATCTGACTACAAGGCGCAATATAACATTATTGACAGGCGACGCTTGCTTTGATAAAAATATTATTTCAATAGTAACAAATGAATTAAATAATAACACCGCATTTATAACACAAGTGCCACATCACGGAGCAAAAACAGAATGGTATAGATTTGAAAAGGGTAAGTTTAATACTCTTCAATATGTTATCCCATATGGTTTGGGTAATACTTATCGTCATCCCAACAAGGAAACAGTCGATGAAATACTTTCAAAAGGTTCAAAACTTATTAGCGTAACACAAAACGAAGGCTATATTTATTGGATTGATTAGAAAACTATAAAGCAGGCGGAAATACTGCCTGCTTTATTTTTATTTTATTTTCTAAAAAATCACTAAGACAATAATTTTAACAATATTTTTACTGCTGTTTTTGCCACGTCAAGAATATTATGATTCTTTGTATCTATTCCGTAATATTCTGCGACTGTGGATAGTTTGTAATTGCTTACTTTATCCTGCAATTTTTCACGGACAAGCGGTAAAATATCAAATTTATCGTTATCAAAATTTATTCCACATAAATCGGCAACGTGCTCTATGAATTTCCAATCATACGCCAAATTATATGAATATAAAATGCAACCGTCGGCAAAAGCATAAAAGTTTTCAAGCACATCTTTTATCGGTGGCTCGCCCGCAAGAACTTTGTTGTTCACGCCTGTAAGCCGTGCAATCTGTCTATTTAACTTTTGCGGACAGGAAACGAAGGAATGAAATTCGTCCGTAATTTTTCCGCCGCTCAATTTTACCGCACCGATTTCGATAATGGAATCTTCCTCACAGTTCATTCCCGAAGTTTCCAAATCAAACACAACGATATCGGGTTGTTTTCTCAAAGCGTTCCATATATCGTTAAGCGTAGCATTATCGTTATTCTTTACCCATAACACATTGCTTGCACCAAGTTCTGTATTGATTTTATCTATTGCATATTCGCCGTTCTTTGTCGGATTTTGTGGCGTTCCATAGACGAGCAATTTTGCTGGCTCTACAAGTCTTTTGGGTGGACGGTAAGAAGTTCCGAAAAGGGCGTTTATAATTTCAATATGCTTTGCATACTGCGCTAAAATAGTTTGCCTCTGCTCTTTAATTGCCGCAGTATATGTGTTCACCTGCGCTATTACCTCGGGGATATGTGGCGGTCTAACTTTTACTCGACTGTCCGAAAACACCTTGCCTTCAACAAACATTATCTCATCCGTGCGGGTATTCAAAAGCACCAAATCGCACTTGCGCACTGCTTGTCCACCGAGGTTGACCTCTATATCCAACACAACGACATTTGAACTTTCTTCGGGGTTGAAAGTATGACAGTATAATCTGTCCAAAAGCTGCCTCTCCGCTTCTCCTCCTAAGGAATTTTTAAACTTTTCTTCATTCTCTTTCTTAGCTCTTTCATAAGGCGGAAATCCCTTAAATTCGTCGCCGTACTTTTCGTAGTTTTTATCTCTTTTAAATGAGCCATCCGCAAACTTATATAGGCACCCACCTTTATAGTAAAAGTGCAGTTCGTTTTTGCGCACCGCAGGAAAAACCTCGCCTTTAAGCACATCCGCTTTAAGTTCTTCGAAAAGCCCATCTCTTTGCATCTTTTCTATTTGCGCTTTGTTAAAATTTCGTATAAAAGTCATATCAAAGTGTATTTAGCAGTGCGTGGTAACTGTCTATTGCAGTTTGCAATTCGGTAGAGTCGAAATCTTCCAAATCGTCGTGTGCCAACATATAAAAATCGGCAGGCATTAAGCTGTCTACCCAACATTCGTCTGCGAAGAAATGACTTTTCGGATCGGAATGAGGCATACAAGGACGTCCGCCAAGGAAGTCCAAATAAGATTTTATATCAAATCTACGACCACCGGCTACATGGCTGGTGATTAAAAACCGAATTGTACTATCAAAAGAGTCGCGCTTGTCGCGGAAAAGTCGCAAAAATGCTATTCTGGAACGCACAAGAAAAGTTGTTCTGTCGTGGAATAAACCTGTGGCAAAGTCACCATCGTTTTCGTCATCCCCTGAAGGACACCAATTATTGATTATGATATTGAGCTCTTCATCGCTGTATTTGTCTTTTTTGACAAGACTGCGATAAATTTCATACACTTTGCGCACATACTCTCCTGTAGCTTGATAACTAATGTTACCGTAACCGAGAATGTCCATACATTTTTCAAAAGACAGCTTAAAATGGCCTTCACTTCCTTTCAAATGGAGTGTTTGCATTTCAATTATGCGATCAATATCCTTGTATAGAGCAGGGAACACCTCACAGAGTTTAGCAAGATAAATCATGCTTATTCGGTATGTAGCAAAAATCAATTTGTTCTCATCATCTGCAATTTTATGCCCGTACAAATCAATGAAATCATTGTCGTCGCAAGTATACCAAATTTCATCCGTAGTACTTAATCCGCAATCGTCTTTACAGAATGATACAAATGCAGCGATTAGCTCTTTTTCGCCTTGTTCATCCGTTGACTTGATACTTTGCTCAAATTTCTTCCCTCCGTCGCTGACGGCAGAAATAGCTATTAGGAAACCGTCATATCCGAATGCAGTAGCAGCTCCTTGCACAAATGCTTCACCGCCTTCCGAAAATACGATCTCGCCCTCTTCAATCATTTGCCGTCTATATTCTTCGTCCACATAATATTTAAGCCTTCTCTTTTCATATGCTTCGCTATAAGTAGGACCATC
>JAFLSJ010000071.1 GCA_022511005.1 Ruminococcus sp. | reverse complement strand
AAAACGGCAACCCTTTTGTCGCTCCGCGACATTTCCCCTTGCAGGGGAATTTCTCGTTAAAGGGAGCCTTATTATGCAGAAAACATTTATATAAAAATTTATCTCCATAGTTAGAAATAGTCTTAATTATACTTTAAATATTTTAATCAATCGGCTCAAATCTGTGGATTTTTCTGCCGTCTTTTTCAATTACTTCTGCAAACATATCGTAAGGTCTTACCCAAAGTCCGCTGTCATTATATAGAGGCTTGTAAACTACCATCGTTTCATCGGTTTCACTGTGTTTTGCAATACCTATAACCTCGTATTCATTGCCTTTAAAATGACGGTATTTTCCCGGTTTTACCTCAATGGGCTTGATTTCTTCCTGAATATTGTTTTGACAAGAATTTGTGTCAATAATAATTTCTTTATCAAAATTTTCTTCTTTTATTTCGAAACTGCCGTCATTCGCAACAAGTATTCTGCTGCTGTGAGGGGGAAGGGAAAGATTGATATAACCGTTAGCCTGGAATTTTTCATTGTTGTTTAAAACATCTGTCAGGATAAAGTTACCGTCCGTGTTAAAACCTACTTCTGTTTGATTGTCGGAAAGATTTAACGCAATGTAAACAGTTTGTGCCGAGGTTCTTCTTCTGAAAACATACTGTTCATTTTTAATAACAATGTTTTCGAAATCGCCGTACTTCAATCCCTCAAGATTTCTTCTTACATTTCCAAGTGTATAAAGAAAACTGCATAAATCATTATTTGCATCAGGAATATTGTCAATGTCAAGACAAGGTCTTAAATCATAATCACAGTTGTTGCTTCTGGTTCCTTTTACTGCCCATTCACTTCCGTAATAAATTGAGGGAACACCGGGCATACAGTATAATAAAGTATAAATATTTTTTAAATGCCTTTGGTCATTTACAGTGCTTGCAAGTCTGTTTACATCGTGATTATCCACAAAGTTGTATGTGTAGATGTTTTTGTAAATTCCGCCGTTCGAAAACTGCCTTTGTAAGGAATGTGCGATTTCAAAATAGTTATGGTCATTGTGGCTGGAGTAAAGTCCTTTAAAACATTCATAGTTTGTAACAGAGTTTAAGCCGTCATTCTGAACGATTCTGTTGTAATTTCCTCCCACCATTTCGCCGTACATCCAAAAATCATCTTTCTTGCTTTTTGTAAAGTTTCTTAATTGTCTGAAAAAGTTTATGTCCATTACATCAGCCGCGTCAAGCCTTAAACCGTCAATGTCAAACTCGTCAATCCAAAATCTTACGCTGTCAATCAAATAGTTCACAACTTCCTGATTTTGAAGATTAAGTTTAACAAGGTCATAGTGACCTGCCCAGCCCTCATACCAGAAATTATCGCCTTTAGGGCTGTTTCCGTTAAAGTTTAAGTTCTGAAACCAAGAGCAATATGGGGAAGAAAGTCCTTTTTGCTGAATATCCTTAAATGCAAAAAACTCTCTGCCTACATGGTTAAATACACCGTCTAATAAAACTTTAATTCCGTTTTTGTGAAGAGTATCACAGATTTTTTTGAAAGATTGATTATCTCCTAAACGGCAGTCTATTTTTTTGTAATCTATGGTATCATATCCGTGAGAAGTGCTTTCAAATACTGGGTTAAATATAACGGCATTTACTTTTAATTTTTTAAAATGCTCAATCCAATCATAGATTTTGTCAAGTCTGTATTGAATGTTGTGGTCATTTTGCTTTGGAGCACCGCAAAAACCCAATGGATATATATTATAAATTATTGATTCATTAATATAAGACATACAATCATCTCCTTATACTATAAAATATTTTAAATAAAATATGTTAGCATTATACCATGATAAAAAATATTGCGCAACAAAATATCTTATGGTAAAATATAAATATATTAAATGTAAAATTCTGAAAAGGAATGATAATTGTGAATGTATGGCACGATATGTCGCCTAAAAGAATAACTCCTGACGATTTTATTGCTTATATAGAAATTCCTAAAGGAAGTAAATCAAAATATGAGCTTGATAAGGATACAGGACTTTTAATTCTTGACAGAGTTCTATATACCTCAACTCATTATCCGGCTAATTACGGTTTGATTCCCAGAACATACGCTGACGATTTAGACCCTCTTGATGTTCTTGTTGTATCAAGCGAGGTTATGTATCCCTCAACTATTGTAAGGTGTTATCCTATTGGTGTAATCAATATGATAGACAACGGCAGGAATGACGAAAAAATCATTGCAATTCCGTATAATGATCCAACATATAATACTTTTAAGGATATATCCGAGCTTCCTAAGCATATTTTTAATGAAATGTGCCACTTTTTCACAGTATATAAAACCTTAGAGCATAAGCAAACTGCTGTTGAGGAAGTTCAGAATTCAGAAAGGGCAAAAGAAATCATAAGAAAGGCTATCAGTACATATAAGGATAAATTCTGCTGATATGGTGAAGAAATGTTAAAAATTCAGAATAAGACAACAAAAAGGCTGAGAATCGCCTTAATATTTTTGTTTTTGATAATTTTATTTGCAAACAGTTTTCCGTTTTTTCAGGGTACAGTAAATTTTGCTAATACTGCTGTAACGGACAGTGCTTACATATTTGATTGGAAAACCACAAACGAAGAAACCGGAAAAGAGGAAATATACGATTATGCTTATTATGTAGATAAAGATGACCCTACAGCCCAAATAAGCAAGATAAAAGTGTATATTGATGAAGAATTACAAAGTGAATTTGAAACAAATCCCGAAGCTTTAAATATTTATTACTGGGGCGGAGAAAATAAGGGCGATGCCGAGTGCTTATCAACCGAAAAAACCGTAAAAAAATCATTTGAAGATTTAAGAAACGGCGAAGAACGTACATATTATGAATATGAAGCAACTATCCCCTCAGACGCTGAATACTTCCAGTTTCACGCAGGAGACAGATACTTTAACGGAAATCTCTTGAAATATTATACAGCAACTGATTTATTCTTAGAGGTAACAACAATTATAGATAATCCTCATGATCAGGGTGCTTTGTCAACAGTTGCATGGAGTTCTGCAATTTTCTTTATAATCCCAATAATAGGATTCTTATTTGCTGCCTTTGATAAGGCAAGAAATTTTAAGAATATTGCAGGAATTATTTGTTCTGCTTTAGGTGTATTTGCAATTGTGTATATTGTTGGTCCGAACTTTTTGTCAATAGGTTCCTTAGCAGCATTGCTTTTTTATCTTGCAACATTCCTTGTTTCAATGTTTGGTATATTTGCACGATATCTCATCAATTCTGAAGATGAAAATAAGGAAGAGAAAAAGGAATCTTAAAATAATATTAAGCATTTATGCAAAAAAGACTCCCCTAACAGGGGAGCCTTTTTATATTACAGTAAAAATCATTTGTGCAGGAATTTCATTTAAATTAACAGAATCTGAATTTAATAGATTAAATTCACCGTATAATTTTCCGTAAACAATAGTAGTTTTATCGCATTTTGCAAAGACAGGAGTATCTTTGTAAAATTCAGGCTTGAATATTACGTCAACAGCTTTAATTCCTGCTTTAAAGTTCCAGATTTTATCTATTCTTTCGTCAGTACCTAAAAATTTGATTTTGGAGAGCTTTTTTATTTTACCATCAGAAAAGTAACAGTTTTCTTCTCCCACTAAATCATCACCTAATTTACTGCCGAAGTACAGTGCAAAATCCTTTCCGTTGATATTGCAGTTAGCGGTAACACAGCGGTAAATCTGCCTAAAAGGAAGATTGTAGTTTGTGCTGTCACAGTAACCTGTGCTGTCTGAAAAGATATATTGATTATCTCCAAGCTTGATATTTCCCGAAATGTTAATCATAGGAGAAAAAGCTTTGTAATAAAAATTTTTGTCACTGTATTCAAAGGGAAGGGATAAATTAAGACTTTCGCTTTGCTGTCTTATAAATGTTAAATCAAGATATAAATTGTCGTATCCGGCAAAATCATTAAACTGACATCTTATATGTTTTGATGATTGCTGTGATGTAAGGGCAATTTTTATTTTTTTATCTTCAAAATAAACCCTTTCATTTAATAAATTCGGAATGTCTTTTTTGTTAAGTAAATATTTTTTAACAATGCAGTCGACGGCAGTTCCGTTTAATTTTTTATCTCTTAGAATAATCTTCACAATAAATTCAATACCGCATTTTTCCAGAGAAATATAAACAGAGCAGTTTTCATTTTCAGCAAAAAAGCATTGTCTATGGTCTATTTTATGTTTATTTTTATATAGCTTAGAATTAAATTTAAATACAGGAGTTTTCGACCAAGCTCCCGTAATAGTTCCGTCCTTGTTAAAAACAAAACAAATGCTGTCGATTTCCTTCTGCAAGCTTTTTCCTCCCGATTCAACAATTTCCTGAATAATATGAAAATATTATATAATGCCTGCTGAACAATTCAAAAACATATAAATAATCAAACAATATAATACTTTTTGAATTGTTCAGGTGCAAGGTTTTTGAAAAAATTTTTTCAAAAACCTTGCACTTGCGAAAAAACGCTTTTTTCGCAAAACAGGCTTATCAAAGGTCTACTGAATCAAAATCTTTGATTTTGCAAGCCAAATACTAATTTTTAAGTATTTGGCGAAACAGCAACGGCGTGTTGCTGTTTATTCAGTAGACATTATATACTTTTTGCTCCGTCTTTTCAAGCAGTATGATTTAGGTAATATTTAATATTTTTTAAGCATATATTTTATAAATAATGACGGGAGATAAAAAATGATTAAAAATACAATAAAAATTATAGGTTGCATAGCTTGCTGTTTTTTTCTGTTTTCCTGTAGTTATGTGGAGCAAAGCTATGCAGATGAACTGACATCAAATATCTGGTATGCGGAAAATGAAAGTGAAACTAAAGTAGAGCTTTCTTTTACGGAAGATAACAGAGCAGAATTGAAAATTGAAGGCGATGCTGATAATACCTGTATAATATCGGGAGTTTGCGTATTAAATGAAAGCTCGTTCGTCATAAGCGATACAACAATGGCAAAAAATATTTCAATCGACTATAAGCTTTACGGAAGCAAATTAGAGCTTACGTATATGGGAGAAACGCTGACCCTTTTCAAAAAATAATTAAATCTAAGAATTTTGCGGCTATAAGCCGCATTTTTTATGCTCAAAAAAATATATTTGATATTCCTTATAAAATGGCTAAATTTGTTGATATATTTCTTTGCTTATGATATAATAACTCTAATATGCCTTATTATGCCTATATTAAGTTAATAGGTAAAAAATAAGCCGATATTAAAGTCAGGAGATGAATTATTGTATGGTTGTAATGGGAGTAGACCCGGGCTACGCTATTGTGGGCTGGGGAGCCGTTGCAAATAAGGGTATAAGCTATAAACCTTTAGGCTTTGGCGCTGTTACAACTGATGCAGAAACAGATTTTAATAAACGTCTGCAAATAATTTATGACGATATGTATTCACTCCTTAGCAGGTGCCGTCCTGACGCACTGGCAATAGAAAGACTTTATTTTACTACTAACCAAAAAACAGCCATAATGGTTGCAGAGGCAAGAGGAGTAATTTTACTTTCGGCTCAGAAACAGAATATTCCTATATTTGAATATACCCCGCTTCAGGTAAAAACAGCGGTAACAGGTTACGGTAAGGCAAAAAAACCTCAGGTTATGGAAATGACAAGAAGACTTTTAAATTTAAAAGAAGTCCCAAAGCCTGATGATACTGCCGATGCACTTGCTATTGCAATTTGTCACCTGCAGTCGGCAGGTTCACAGTTAAGACAAATAATGCTTAATACTAAAAAGGGGTTAAAATAATGCTTTATTCCGTAAGAGGAAACTTAATTCATACAGAGCCTAATGTGGCAGTTGTTGAGTGTGGCGGCGTAGGATTTAAATGCAATACCACAATGAACACATTAAAACAGATTAAATTAAATACAGAAGTTACTCTTTATACATACTTAAATGTAAGAGAAGATGCAATGGAGCTGTTCGGATTTTCAACCAATACAGAGCTTTCAACATTTAAAACCTTAATCGGAGTAAGCGGAGTAGGTCCAAAGGTAGGACTGGCAATTTTATCAGTTTTAACTCCCAATCAGGTTGCATTGGCAATAGCTTCAAACGATGTAAAATCCATTACTCTTGCACAGGGAGTGGGCAATAAGCTTGCTCAGAGAATAGTATTGGAGCTTAAAGATAAGCT
>JAFLSJ010000070.1 GCA_022511005.1 Ruminococcus sp. | reverse complement strand
CGAAAACAAAAAAGAGCTGTCTCAAAACCTAATTCGTTTTGAGACAGCCTTTTTAATTTTTTCATAATAAATTTATTTTTATTTCATTAATTAAAAATTCATTATAAACATTATTTTCACTTATTAAGTCAGCGCTTGTTAACGCATTTAAAATAGTGACAGTTATTATTACAGCATTGTGTGTATAAAATTCACAAATTTAAATTGATAATATTATTGATATTTTGTGCAAATTATGGTAGATTAGGTGTAAATAAGCGGATAAAAGCGGGGTAACATAAATGCTAAAAAAGAGTGTATCAGCTATATTGAGTTTAATGATCATATTAGGTGCAGTACTTGCAGTTTCTGTAAATGCTGTATCTAAAACCAGTGGTACATATTTTGTTGCCGGTGACTTCCTTGAGCCGATATGGACTGAGAATGCTAACCCAATGACGCAGAATAATTATGAATTTGAAGAAAATATATATGATTATTCCTTGACTGTTCCCAATGTTCCGGCAGGAAAATGGGGGTTCAAGGTAACAGACGGTACTTGGGAGAATTGTTGGGGCACGGAAGACGGCAATAACTATATGTTTACTCTTAATGATACCTGCAATGTAACAATTTACTTTAATTCGGTAACAAAAGCAATTGCCGTAAAAGCTAAATCTTTAGATGAATTTGAATTGGAATATATAACCGCAGTTGGAAGCGGTAAAGCAGGCTGGCTGAACGGTTCAGACTGGAATCTTAATGACCAATCAAATATAATGACAGAAATTGAATCCGACCGCTACGAAATTACATACACAAATGTTCCTGCATCCAATCATCATCAGTTTAAGTTTGCTTGTAACGGTGAATGGGATTACAACTGGGGTGCAAGCTCAAATGATGTTCTTACCGGTAATAACATAAATTTAATGGGTGTAATAGATCCAATCTATAATATTACATTTGAAGTAATAGAAGATAATTCAACAGTAACCCTCAAAATTAATGTTTCTGAATTTAATTTTACTTCAAAACAAGGTGAAGTACCAATTGAGATTATCATAACACCTCCCGAAACAGAACCGCCCACAACAGAACCTCCCACAACAGAACCACCCACAACAGAGCCACCCACAACAGAGCCGTCCACAAATGAACCGACCACAGCGGAGCCGACTACAACAGAGCCACCTATAACTGATTCGACAGATCCTCCTGCAACTGATTACACGAATCCGTCCAAACTTCTCGGCGATGCTGACGGTGACGGAGAGGTTAATGTAAAAGACGCAACATATATTCAGCTTTATTTGGCAAATTTATTGGGTGATAATTACATTGATTTAACAGTCTGCGACATAGACAGCGATGGAGATATTAATGTTAAGGATGTAACATATATCCAGCTTCAAATTGCCAACTTGCTTTAAGCTTTTAAAAATAATTTCTTATAAAAAAGAGAGATGAACTGTTTTAAAATGTTCATCTCTCTTTTGATTTTAAAATGTTTTATTGTTTATTTCTTGTTTTTAAATACTTTAAAATTAAAAAGAAAATAACAGTACCGATATTAAGCAAGGGGAACAGCTCCAAAAGCCAAAATGGCGGAGATTTTGAGAGCATCATAAAAACAGCTATTATTGATAAAACTGTCATATAAATTCGGTTTTGGTCTTTTCATATTTTTATTTTCCCCTTAATTTCAGTATCCGTTTTTGTTGACTATTTCAACTCCGCAATAGTAACTCCGTTTTCTCCCTCGCCGAATACTCCTAAACGGAAGCTTTTAACAGCACGGTGATGTCTTAAAAATTCCTGAATTTCTCTTCTTAAAACACCTGTGCCCTTGCCGTGGATAATTGTAATCTGATTTATATTTGCAAGTATTGCGCTATCAATTGCGCTGTCAACCTCCATAATTGCTTCTTCGGGGAATTTTCCTCTGACATCAATCTCTGTTGAGGGGTGAATATCTGCTGTTGAACGAACATTCCTTTTTGAAGAAAACTGAGGAGTTTTAACCTTTTCCTGTTTAACAAGACGAAGATTAGAAAGAGGTACTCTTGTTTTAATAATGCCCGCCTGTACCAATACCATATTGTCTTTATCAGGGGCTTTAAGCACAGTTGCCTTTTTATCAATATCGTAAATAAGAACGCTGTCGCCCTCTTTTAAAGGTCGGGGAAGTGTATAAGAAGAGTCCTCACGCTGTTTTGAAATCGGGTCTGCGGCAGCTTCCATTTTTCTTATCTCTCTGCGAAGCTTTGACTTATTCTGTGCGGAAATATCCTTTTCTTTTCTTGCTTTATCAAGCTCATCCATAAGAGCCTCTGCCTGTGCTCTTGTTTTATCAATAAGCCGTTGTGCCTCAATTTTAGCGTCTTCAATTTCTTTTTGAGCCTGTTCCTTTGATTTTCTAAGCTCATTTTCTGCTTTTTGCTTTTCGGTATTTGCTTTTGCAGTCAGCTTTTGAGCGTTTGCAAGCTGTTTTTCAAGGCTTTGTCTGCGTTGTTCAAGAGTTTGTACAACGCTTTCAAATTCTCTGTTTTCGGATGATACAAGCTCTTTTGCTCTGTTAATAACCTCGTCGCTCATACCAAGTCTTTTGGAAATTGCAAATGCGTTACTTTTGCCGGGCACTCCTATTAACAGTTTATATGTGGGCTGTAAGGTTGCAACATTAAATTCACAGCTACCGTTTTCTACTCCGTTTGTCTGTAATGCGTATTCCTTAAGCTCGGGGTAGTGGGTGGTAGAGGCAATTTTTGCACCTTTACTGCGTAAGTTTTCTAAAATTGAAATTGCAAGTGCCGCACCCTCAACGGGGTCTGTTCCTGCTCCTAATTCATCAATTAAAACGAGAGATGAAGAATTTGCTGACTTTAAAATTCTGATAATATTGGTCATATGAGCAGAAAAGGTTGAGAGAGACTGTTCAATGCTCTGTTCGTCTCCGATATCTGCAAGCACTGTTTTAAAAACGGATAATTGACTGTTGTCGTTACAGGGTACCATAAGTCCGCACATAGCCATTAATGTAAAAAGACCGATTGTTTTAAGCGTAACGGTTTTACCGCCGGTGTTAGGACCTGTAATCATTAAGGTATCGAACTTTTCGCCCAAAATAATATCCGTTGCAACAACCTTGTCCTTATCAATTAGGGGATGGCGTGCCTTTTTTAAATCAATTATGCCTTTGTCATTCATAATTGGCATTGAGGCTTTCATTTTATAAGCAAGGTTTGCCTTTGCAAAAATCAGGTTAAGCTCTATTAAGGTTTCGTAACTTCCGATTATACTGTCTGCATATGTACCTGCACTTGCAGAAAGCTCAAACAGTATTCTTTCAATTTCCGCTTCTTCTTTTGACTGCAAAACTCTGATATCGTTATTTGCCTGAACAACGCCCATAGGCTCAATAAACACGGTTGCACCGCTGGCGGAGCTGTCGTGAACAAGTCCCGGAACATTGTTTCTGCATTCTGCCTTAACAGGCACAACATATCTTCCGTCACGTTGGGTGACAATAGAGTCCTGAAGATATTTCTGGAAGTTTGTGCTGTGTATAATTTTATCAAGAACTTCTCTTGCTTTTGAGGAAGCAGTTCTTATTTTTCTTCTGATATCATATAAAACAGGGGAGGCGTTATCTGAAAATTCATCTTCTGCAATAATACAGGAGGTGATTTTATCCTCCAAGAACTTGTTGGCACAAAGAGATGAAAAAAGGCTGTCAAGAGATGTTTCTACTCCTGCGGAATGATTTTTCCATTCTCTTAATGAGCGTATTATACGCAGAGTTTCAGCAATTTTTAATAATTCCGAGGTTGTAAGACAGCTTCCTGCCTGAGCCCTTCTCAATGCGTTGGTTACATTTTTTGCACCGCCGAAAGAGGGTGAGCCGAAACGTCCGCAGAGTATATATGCATCGTCAGTTTGCTTTAAAAGAAAGTTTACCTTTTTTAAAGATGTTGCAGGCTCAATTTTAAGAGCAAGCTCGCTTGCATCTTCACAGGAGGTTTCCTTTGAAAGCATTGTAAGTATTTTATCAAGCTCTAAGGCTCTATAGTGTTTATTTTCCATTATTATATTCCTTCTACTATTTGCAAATGTTTTTGTAAAATTGCAAGGTGGGTAATTCTTTTTCTAAAATAAATTTTATATACAGCTCGCTTGCATTATTAAGCTGTTTTAAATCCTGTATAGGCAGGGTGAAAGAAAACAGCTTATTATCGTCAGAATAAATTGTATGTCTTAATGCGGTGGTTGTCCCTTTATTCAAGGGGATTTTTATTTCTTCATTAATAGTGCTTTCACAATCACTGCATACAAAAAAACCTGTTTTAGGCAGAAAATACATAATATCATTTTCATATTTTCCGCATTCCTTGCACATTGTAAGGTCGGGCATATATCCGGCTAAGGACATTAAACGCATTTCAAAGCAGGCTTTAATTAAAAGGGGTTCACGTTTTTTATTGGCAAGCAGATAAAGGCTGTTTAAAATCAAAGATAAATATTCGTCAGCCTGTGAATCTCTGGGGCAGAGATTATTTGCAAGCTCACAAAAATACTGTGCCAGACACATATTTTCTATATCGTTTCTCAGCTTAATAAACATTTCCTGAGATTTTGCGTCTGAAATTATGTAGCTATCCCGCATTTTGTTTAATGTTATGTGGGAATAGCACAAAAGCTGTGTTGCGGCACATTTTTGATTTTTAATATTTTTGGCACCTTTAACAAATGCCCGTAAAACTCCGTTAGATGAGGTTAAAACTGTTACAAGCTTATCCTGCTCACCTATATTTTGCTCCTTTATTATCAGCCCTGTCGTCTTGAACTTCATCTGTATTCTCCAATGTTGTATCTGCACCTTGATCTTTACTGTTTTGTATTGACTTATATCGCAAATAGTCAAGTACATTTCCTGTTGTAAAAAAGGCTGTCCATGCGTTTAATTCATCCATAAATATCACCCTAAATTATTATAGCTTTTTAAAATGGTGATATTGGCTGTAAATTGTAGAAACCAAAACTTTACTTCACAGGAAATTTTTAGTATTTTTTATTCAAAATCTTTTTTGTCAAAACCGAAGTTTCTAAGAATACCCTCTCGGTTTCGCCAACCCTCTTTAACCTTTAGCCATGTCTGTAAATTGACCTTACAGCCGAAGAAATTTTCCATATCCTGTCTTGCGTAAGTGTTGATTTTTTTAATCATACTTCCGCCTTTGCCGATTATGATTCGCTTGTGACTTTCTCTTTCGCAGTAAATGGTTGCTTCTATGTCAAGCAAATCCTTGTCATCACGCTGTCTCATTCTTTCAATAACTACTGCCGTACCATGGGGGATTTCTTTTTCACAGAGTCTTAATATTTTTTCTCGTATCATTTCTGCCGCAAGTACACGCTCGGGCTGGTCTGTAAGAGTATCATCATCAAAGAAATGACCGCCCTCCTGCGCATGTTTTTTAAGTTCTTCTTTTAATTCTTCAATGCCCTGACCGTCTTGTGCTGATACGGGAATAACAGCATCAAAATCAAATTTGTTGCTGTAGGTAAGAATCTGAGTAAGCATTTCGCTTTTTTCTTTAATAGTATCAATTTTATTTATTGCAAGTACAGCAGGGATATTCTGAGAGGTAAATTTTCTAATCAGATTTTCTTCTGTTTGTGTGATTTCTTTGCCTGCTTCCGTAACAAGAAGACACATATCAACCCCTGCAACGGATTCCGTAACAGAACGAACCATATATTTGCCAAGCTCATTTTTCGGTTTGTGCATACCCGGGGTATCAATAAATACAAGCTGTGTATCACCCTCAGTTAAAATACCTGTAATTCTTGTTCTGGTAGTCTGAGGTTTACTTGATACAATGGCGATTTTTTGTCCTAAAATTCTGTTTAGTATAGAAGATTTTCCCACATTAGGTCTGCCTACAATTGCAATGAAGGCAGATTTTGAACTCTCATTATTTATCATTATTTCCTCCGAAATATAATTTTTCACTGATTTATTATATTGTACCACAAAATTATACAATAAAAAAGTATCTATAAAAAGTATTTATAAAAAAACAAAACCGCCTAAAGCGGTTTTGGTAATGTGCCAATAAATTCCTTAAAAAAGCAGTATACGTTAAATGGTTATATTAAAACATTTCTTAAAGCCCGTAGGGGCGACCCTTGCGGTCGCCCGGAAAGCAGAACATTTCAAAACATCGTAGAGGCGGCTTCAATATCCGCCCCAAAAAGAAACGGACAAATATGGAATTTGTCCCTACGGATATGTATAAAACATTAGTATAATTCTGTGGGCGACCGCAAGGGTCGCCCCTACAAACTTTGAGAATATTTAAAGGCTCCCTCTGATGAGGGAGCTGGCAAAGCGAAGCTTTGACTGAGGGAGAGAATTTGGACGTTTTTGTTTTTACAACAAAGTTGCTATACTTTAAATGTTTTCTCTCCCACCGTCTGCGGCTTCGCCGC
>JAFLSJ010000007.1 GCA_022511005.1 Ruminococcus sp. | reverse complement strand
TAATCACAACATTTCTTTAATTTTATAATTAAGCTAAGTATATCATAAAAGAGATTTATTGTAAACACGGAAAATATCTTATTGACAGTATTTTAAAGATATGTTATTTTATTACTGTTGAAAGGGAGTAGTTACTTTTGTGCAATCAACATATACCCGGAAAATAACTCCGTGGTTGCACACTTTCTTTTGAAAGAACAAGACTTTTGACGCTTAGGCGTTAGAAGTCTTTAATTTTTTATCGCCTTAATTTTTAATTTATATGGAGTGATTTAATGGACATTTTTCTTCAAATTTTACTATTACTTTTCGGATTCGCTTTATTGATAAAGGGTGCCGACTGGTTTGTTGACGGTGCGGCAGGTATTGCAACAAAGATGAGTATCCCTCAGATAGTAATAGGTTTGACAATTGTAGCTCTTGGTACAAGTGCTCCTGAAGCGGCAGTCAGCATCACCGCTGCACTTCAAAATAACGGTGGTATAACCGTAGGAAATGTACTTGGCAGCAACATTTTAAATATCTTTTTAATTTTAGGTATTACATCAATTATCACCCCTGTTGCAGTAAAACCAAACACAATAAAAGTTGAAATGCCCTTTTTGATTTTTTTATCTATACTATTCCCTGTATTAGGCTTTATAGGGTATTCTTTAGGTTTAATTGACGGTATAATCCTTTGGATAATATTATTAGCTTTTCTTATTTACTTAGTTATGATTTCAAGATCAGAAAAACCAATAAATAAACCTGAGGAAATTGACGCTCCTATACCTCAAGGCGGTTTAAAAAACAAGTGGTGGTTTATGTTTTTAATTACTATTATAGGTCTTACGCTTATAATAATCGGAAGTAATTTCACCGTAAACAGTGCTACTTTTATTGCAAAAACATTCGGTGTAAGCGACAGAATAATAGGTCTTACAATAGTTGCATTCGGAACATCTCTTCCAGAACTTGTAACCTCTGCAATAGCCGCTAAAAAAGGTAACAATGATATTGCAATAGGTAATATTGTGGGAAGCAACATTTTCAATATTTTATTTGTTGCCGGAACATCTGCCCTGATTACATCGGTTAATTTTGACTTATCCTTTATTCTTGACAACGTTGTTTCAGTAGCTGCCGCAATAATTCTTTTACTATGCTGTTTAAGAAAGAAAAAGCTTACAAGATTCGGTGGTATAATTTTATTATTATGCTATGGTGTATATTTTTCTTATCTTTTGTTTACTAATATTTATTAATGAAAAAAGGTCTTTCTCCAAAAAATAAGTGAAGCATAGCGTTTCTTAAACTTTGTAGGGGCGACCCTTGCAGTCGCCCGAAAATTAAATTTCAACTTTTCTAAAAGTTTGTAGGGGACGATGTTTTTGCCCCCCTAATAGGGGGATTAAGGGGATCTGGGCGACTGCCGAAACTTCATCATCCCAAAATAGTTTCATATAACGGGTCGATGAGGGCATCGACCCCTACATATATAAAAAAGTTTTAGAAAGCAGAAAAATTAGGACAACCGCAAGTGTTGTCCCTACAATTATACAGAAAATATTTATATATATCTATCAAGTTTTAATCATACTAAGTAGCAGGAGCTGTCTCAAACTTTAGGTTTTGAGACAGCTCCTTTTATGTTGATTTTTAAATTAAACCTCTACTATTGTTATGCTATCAAAAGACATATCAATTTGTGAGGTTACCGCCGCTTTAATCATCAAAGCGGAAGTATCGTTCATCTCATCTTTTAAAACTATAACATTACAGCCCTGATCGGAAATATAACAAAGACATTGTGTAAAGCCTTTTGCTTTTAAAATACTCTCTATACTGTCCTGATAAGTAAAATTCTTTAAAAGCTGTTTAATGTTTTCTATGGCCGCATTCTGATCATCTTCCGACGCTTTATCACTGCTTAATACTTCGTTGGCTGTATCTATTATCTTATCCTGCGTCTGGTCACGCTCATTGCGTGCGTTAGCAAAATACGCCTGTTGCTCACCTGTCATATTAGATGTTTGAGCTACTTCATCATATGTACTTGTTTTTTCAGTAGATGATGTTGCATTTACATACTGAGCAGAGCCAAGCTCCTTCGATGATTGCTCTAAATTCTGATTTTCTGCGAACTGCCAGTTAATATAAACTGCAGCTCCCAAAGCAATAATTAAAGTTCCTAACACAACGTGTTTTTTTTGAAATTTCATTTTATTCCTCCTATAATTTAATTAGATAATTTAGTTACACATACTTTTGATGTGGATATATTAAGAGCCTTAGTTACAGCAGATAAAACTCTTTCTACTACAATTGGATTATCTCCCCCCTGACATACAACAACTACCCCTCTTATAACAGGCTCTATTTCTTTAGTTTTAGTGTCACTGTTATCGCGATAAACATATTCAACTGAATTTTCAATAGTAAGCAATACCTTTGCTCTCCCAACTCCCTCTATACTCTCTACCATATCTTTTATATTCATCTGCATATCATTACAGTACTCTTCAACTGCATTTATTGATGTATCGGGAATTTCTGTATTCTCGGTTAAATTGAAATTGAAAAAGGTTGAGATAAATATAAGTCCGATTCCTGCAAATCCGGCTATTATAATAAACTTCTTGATTTTTTCACTTTTAAACATATCTTTAAAAGATGCTTTTTCATTCATATTTTACTCCGCTATGACAAAGGGCGTTTGTCCAAAGTTTTCTTCTGTTATTTCTTTAATTCTGAATACCTTTGAATTATTCTTTTTGTCTATATATATGCTTATCCTACTTATAATTATTCCCAGGTTTTCATCCTCTTTTAAATAAACACGTATTCTTTTGACATTTATGTTTTCGCTTTTAAGTAAGCCGTCAAGAGTTTTAGCTAAAGTGTTTTCAGTTTCTTTTATTACGCTGTCTGTATAAGCCTCATCAGCAGATGCCGTAATTTGCTTTTCTTTAGGAAAATCACCAATTTCCAAATTCATATCATTTATTGCATTCTTAACAGGCAATATCATAGAACACAGTAAAAATGCTCCCAATACTAATGAAAGTATTTTTTTAGTGTTGCCGTCAGGAATAATTATAGAAATTAATGCACCGCCGATTGCAACAATACATATTGCACTGCACACAGATACAACCGTACTCATTCGCTTGCACCTCCCATTAGAAGTACAATAGCTGTTGAAATAATAAATACTGCCATTATGCAGAATACTATTGCCAGCAAGGTTGTAATAACTGTAGAAACAGATTCCAATACTTTACAAGGCTGATTAAGGCTTAAAATCTCACCTACCGATTTTGAAACACCGATAGTTAAAACCCAAATCAGACATTCCAGTATAATCGGCAAAAATACAACGAAAATTGCAATTATTACAAATACACCAAGCCCCGATTTAATTAAGTTAACACTGCTCTGTATTGTTTTATACGCATCAGATAATGCCGAGCCTACTACCGGAACAAGAGATGTTAAGGTAAATCTTACTGCACGGGTAGACACATTATCAATTGAAGTGGTTATTATTTGTCTGAAAGACAAAAGAGCCGTAAACATTGTCATTATAAAACATAAAAGCCATTTTATTATTTTGCTGATAGAGGCTGATATTCCCGATAAATTTACATTTGGAGAAATAGAAGCCGCTATACTTATGCCTAAAAATGAATTTAAGAGAGGAACAACGATTTTTGACGCAATCTGAGAAACAGCCTGTCCTGCCATAACCATCATAGAATAGTAGGCACTTCCGCTCACAAACCGTCCCGAGCTTACTAAAACAACGAGCATTATAGGTATATAAGCAAGCATAAAATTTGAAGCAGTTAAAACAGTATTTGTGGTATTTATAATTACATTGCTCACAGGAAGTACCAATGCAGAGGTAATACATAAGGTTGATACAACATCTATAACCTGCTGCATTTTGCCGTTATTGAGAGTATTTTTTAAACCACTGAGCAATGAACTTAACAACATTATCGCTATTACCGACAGCATTGATTTAAGAGGATTTTTCGATACATTTGCGGCATTTGCGATAATCTCGGATATAATTTTGTCAAAGGTTAAATTATCTATAAAACCGGGATCCACGGAATCTATGCCTAAATTTGATAAAGATTTTTTTGCATCGTCAGATAAAGAATCAAACAGACTTTGCTTATCTTTATCACTGATAACTTCATACGAGTCTTGTCCGGTATTTTCCGTACTTTCCGTTTCTTCTGCACTTACTGAAAATACAGAAAATGATAAAGCTATAATGAAAACTAATATAAATAAAAAAGCCTTTTTCATACTGCACCTCCAGTTAATGAGAGTACAGTATTTAGAATTTCGTTATACAAAGGTATTGCCGTTATAATTACCATTACTTTTCCTGCAAGGGATACATTGTTTGCAAGGGCAGTTTGTCCTGCATCTTTACAGCAATCACAGGCAAACTCAGTTATAAAGCAAATACCTATTGCTTTTAGTAAAACTGTTATGTATGTTATATTAATTCCTGTGTTTGATAATATCTTATTGACTGTATCATAAAGGGTCGTAAAAGACGATAACAGGGATAAAAATATGAAAATACACCCTGCAATACAAACCATTAAAGATATTTCGCCATTATATTTTTTAAGCGTTAATGAAACAATGGCAGTTACTACCGCTAACGCACAAATTCCTACTATATTCATTTTACAAACCAAAAAGTGTTTTTATTGTTGAAAAAAGCGAGCTTATTTGAGTTACAATCATTGTAAGAACTACTATCAATCCTGCCAATGTTGTAAGCATCGCCTGTTCTTCCCTGCCTGAGCGAACAAGCAACTGGTTTAATATTGCAACAATTATTCCAACTGCTGCAATTTTAAAAATCATATCTACATCCATAGTTATACCCCTTTATACAATCATTAACGCTATTGTTGTTCCAATGAAAAATCCCATTGTTTTATAAAGCTTTGATTTACTTTTTAATTCTTCACGGGCATTTTCATATGCTTTATTAAAAATCTCTATATATAAATCAATATGATTAAGCTGACCTGCTACATCTGTTGTTCCTAAAATGTTTCCGAATTCAAGCATTGAGTTTATATCTGACTTTGTTAAACAGTTTGATTTGGAAATATAAATAACAGAATCTTTCCATATTTCTGCAAAAGAACTATATTCTTTATTCTTATCAGATAAATTCTTTATAAAAGGTTCAAGTGTTTTTGAATCACTGCAAAGAGGGAGTATTTGCAGTATATCTCCGTTACAATACCTTAGCTGAATTTGAAGTGATTTTAAAAATGAAATAAATTCCTTTAAAAAATTTAATCTGCTTTTTAATCTTTCAGAAAAATAAAATCCTGCCATACTTGACGATATTATAAATAAAATGCAACCTAAAATTTTAACCATTTAAAATATCTCCACAATTTACAACGCTGTTTATTTTTCCTGCGTTTTGTCTGTTTTGCAGAAAAACTGCCTTTTCAAATACATTAGATTTAAGAAGCTCTTTTATAAACGGCTTTTTTATCAATTCCTGTGAATTTTTACAATGAACCGTTGCAATAAACGAAACTCCGGAATTTGAACTTTGAAGTATCGCTTTTACATCTTCAAATCCGCCGATTTCATCACATATAACAACATCAGGCGACATTGAACGAATAGAGTGAATAATGCCGTCTGCTTTTGAATAACCGTCTAAAATATCGCAAAGTCCAACATCATTTTGAAAAACTCCCTGTACAGTACCTGCAATTTCACCACGTTCATCTACAACTGATACTTTTTTATCGTATTCCAATGAAAGCAGACGGGCAATATCTCTCAACACTGTGGTTTTACCGCTGCAGGGACTTCCGCAAATTAAAATTCCACTTGAAACTGTTTTGATTTTATTTAATATTTCTTTACCGCTCCCCTTATGTTCTCGGGCTATTCTTATATTTATTGATGATATATCACGAATATTATTTATTTTTTCGTTTTCAATTACGGCTGTACCGCAAATTCCTGCTCTATGACCGCCCTGCATAGTTACAAAACCGTTTTTTATTTCATTCTGTCTTGAATAAACGGAATAGTTACAAATATTATGAAAGATTTCTGAAATATCCTTTTGATTTGCAGATAACATAGGCTGGTCTGTTATTTTAGTGGTTACACAACCGTTTTCCGTTAAAAAATATGTATTATCGGGACAGGATATTGATAAGGGTCTGTTAAGTCTTACTCTTATTTCCTGAGCATTTTCCTGAATTGATTGGGGAAGCATTAATAATCTTTTGCTTATGTTTATGGTTAACGGCGATGACGCCTGAATAAATCTTTCCTTTAAATTTAAACTGCTCATTTACAATTCCTCCAAAGCTTAACTCAATAAGTCATATGTAAAAAAGCAAAAAAATATGACCTTTGATTTTACTCAAAGGTCATTTCATACTGTTATAAAAAGGTTTTCCCTTACAGAGAAATTAATTTTAATGAAAAATTTTAAGTATAATTGTAGGGACAACCCTTGCGGTTGTTCGAAAAATTCAATTAAACTTTTTTATTTTTTGCGGGCAACCGCAAGGGTTGCCCCTACAGGTTTTAGAAAATGTTTCTTTTAGTCAAAAAAGCGACGCGAAAACTTTTATATTAAGTTTTATAATCCTAACATTTCTCTGAACTGCTGTTCGTCTATTACGGTAACGCCTAAAGACTGAGCCTTTGTCAGCTTACTGCCTGCTTCTTCTCCTGCCAATACATAGTCTGTTTTTTTAGATACTGAAGAAGATGTTTTTCCGCCGTTTTCTTCAATAATTCTTGCGGCTTCACTTCTTTTATAGGTTGGGAGCGTTCCGGTTAAAACAAAGGTTTTTCCTGTAAAGATACCTTCTATTGTTGATTTTTGTACAGAGGGCATTTTTACTCCTAATTCTTTTAGAGCAGAAATTAACTCTTTTGTTTCTTCAAGAGAAAAATACTCAACAACACTTTCTGCCATAATATCGCCAAATCCATCTATTGCGGAAACTTCTTCAACATTTGCAGAAATTATATTCTCAACAGTTAAAAACTTATCACAAAGCAATTTTGCAGCTTTCTGACCTATATGTCGAATACCTAATGCAAAAACAAGTCGGTATAGTTCATTATCTTTAGATTTTTCAATAGCGTTTATTAAATTTGCTGCCGATTTTTCTCCCATTCTTTCAAGAGAAGCGACATCTTCTGCTTTAAGTTTATATAAGTCAACAGGTGATTTTACCAGTCCATTATCAACAAGCTGTTCAATAACCGCAGGACCTAACCCCTCTATATCCATAGCGTCTCTTGATACAAAATGAACAAGATGTCTTAAAAGCTGTGCAGGACATTCTGTATTTGTACAGCGAACTACTGCCTCATCCTCTTCTCTGTAAACCTTACTGTTACAAGACGGGCAAAATTCGGGATATTTAAAAGGAGTGGAATTTTCGCCGTGCTTTTTAACGGAAACTACTTCGGGAATAATTTCTCCTGCTTTTCTGATTATTACCGTATCGCCGATACCTATCCCTGTTTCATCAATAAAATCCTTATTATATAATGTGGCACGTGATACCGTTGTACCTGCTAAAAATACAGGCTCAAAAATACCTACAGGAGTTAATGCTCCAGTTCTGCCAACATTTATTTCAATATCAAGCAATGTAGTTTCTTTTTCTTCAGGCGGATACTTATACGCTTCTGCCCAACGGGGAAATTTTGCAGTACTACCTAAAAGTTCTCTTTGAGAAAGGTCATCAACCTTAACAACTGCACCGTCTATGGCAAAATCGAGAGTGCCTCTTAAATTGCCTATTCTTTCAATTTCTTTTAAAACATCCTCAATATTATCATATCTGTTATAAAAAGGAGCGGTTGGGAAACCAAGCTCTGTTAAATAGTCGATAGATTCCTTATGGCTTTCAAACTGAATGCCCTCTGCTTGCTGTATATTAAAAAGAAAAATATCTAATTTACGTTTAGCTGTAATTTTACTGTCCTTTTGTCTTAATGAGCCTGCGGCTGCATTACGGGGATTTTTAAAAGGTTTTTCTTCATTTATTTCCTGAATTTTCACAAGCTCCTCAAAGCTTTTAAAGGACATATAAACTTCTCCTCTTACTTCTATAAAAGGAGGAGCATTTTTTATTATTTTAGGCAGAGATGAAATTGTCATAAGATTTTCCGTTACATCTTCACCTGTAACGCCGTCACCTCTTGTTGAACCTCTTACAAAAACTCCGTTTCTGTATTCACAGGAAACGGACAGTCCGTCAAATTTAGGCTCAACTACATAAAGAGGATTTTCTACAACTTCTCTTACTTTTCTATCAAAATCAATAATTTCTTCACTTGAAAAGCTATCGTGGAGACTTCCCATAGGCACAGTATGAACTACAGGAGAAAACTTTTCTCCCGCAGAACCGCCGACACGCTGTGCAGGGGAATTTTCTGTTTTTAACTGAGGGTACTCCTCCTCAATATTTTCAAGCTCTCTGAGCATTTTATCGTACTCAAAGTCTGAAATTTCAGGAGAATCCTGATTATAATAAAGGTTATTATGATATTCAAGCTGTGTTCTTAATTCTTCTGCACGCATTTGCGCTTCTAAAATATTCATCTGCTACATTCCTTGATTATTTATTTAGTAAGCGTGGTTACTTAACTGCCGATGTACCTTTTTCTCTTAAATATGTAGACTCTAAATCCGCAAGGTGAAGCTTAACTGCCAGAGGATAACGCTCATAGGCTTTACTTATTGTAAAGCTGTTAGAGTCGCCAAATTCTCCCATATGCCAGCGTATTGCCATTGCTTCATCAATTTTCAGCCGCATAAAGCGTTCTATCAAAAAAACCGATTTTTCACCGTGACCGTAAGGGAAGCTGTCTTCAATTGCGTAGAAGGGTACTTTCTCCCACTGTCCTGTTTGTTCGTTCTTTACATTTCTTGTAGAGACCTTATAAAACTGAGCCTTGCACAAATCGTGAAGCAATGCACAAATTGCAAAGCTTTCCATATTATCGTGTTCTTCTTCAAAATGCTTTTCTACCATTGTATTAAAAACACTTACTGAATGCATTACAAGTCCGTTTTCACAGGCACAATGATATTTAGAACTTGCCGGTGCAGTAAAAAAGTCTGTCTTTTCCAACCATTCAAGAAGTCTGTTGCTGCCTTCTCTTGTAATATTTTCAGTATATATTTTTAAAAATTCTTCCTTAGCAGTCATAATAATACCCCTTTATATTAAATCTTTATCGTAAACTGCCCGTTCACCGCCAACAAATTTCGGACGAGTTCTTGCACATATAATATTTGCACTGCCGATTTTTGATACGCTTAATCTTAAAGGTACTGCAACTTCTTTTAAATGCATACCGATAAGAGTTCCGCCTATATCTATTCCTGCATCGGCTTTAATATACTCAACCATAACAGGATTTTCAAAGGTTTTATATGCAGTTGTTGCAAGACTTCCTCCTGCTTTTGGCTGCGGAATTACATTTACTATAGGAATTAAAAATTTTTCGGCATATTCTCTTTCAATACACAAGGCTCTGCCTAAATGCTCACAGCATTGAGCGGCAACATAAATACCCTTTTCTTTCAGCAAAGGATAAAAGCCGTCGAAAAGTGCCTTTGCGGCATCTATCTGAGAATCTGAACCGATTTTTGAGCCGATTATCTCACTTGTTGAACAGCCGATTACCAGCAAATCACCTTTTTTAAGATTAGCTTTTTCAATAAGCTCGGTAAAGATCTGATTACTTTCTTCTTTTATATTTTCATACAAAATAATCACCTGATTCTATAAAAAAGGCATCCTCCTTAGAGGATGCCCTGAAATTAAAAAATTATTCTGCAGTTGTCTCCTCAGCAGGTGTTTCCGGGGCAGCATCTTCTGTTACAACAGGAGCTTCCTCTACTGCTTCTTCAACAGTTTCTACAGGAATATCTTCCTTAACTGTTTCTTCTACAGGTTCAGCAGGAATTTCTGCAACTGTTACTTCTTCATCCTTTGTAGCTTCTTCCTGAGGAAGTAAAGCACGGATTGAAAGGCTTACACGCTTTTTCTCAAAGTCGATAACTGTAATCTTTGCTTCTACTTCATCACCGATTTTTAAAACATCAGAAGGCTTATCAATTCTCTTATTTGCAATCTGTGAAATATGGATAAGACCGTCTACACCGGGAATGATGTTTGCAAACGCACCAAAATCTGTAAGACCTACGATTTTTACCTTTGCAACTGTATCAACAGGAAAATCTCTCTTTAAGATTTCCCATGGATTTGAGTTAGGGTCTTTATATCCGAGAGAAATTTTATGTGTTTCTTCGTTGATATCTTTAATGTAAACCTTAACTTCCTCGCCAACCTTTACAACATCTGACGGATGTTTTACACGCTGCCATGAAAGCTCGGAAATGTGAATCATTCCTGAAGCCCCGCCTAAGTCAACAAATGCACCGTAGCTTTCGATTGAACGAACAACACCTGTGTATTCTTTGCCAACTTCAACTGACTGCCAGAATTCCTCACGCTTTTTACTAAGTTCATCCATAAGTACAGAACGGATTGAACCTACTGCCTGTCTTCTTCTGCCACGCTGTGAAACTTCAATAAGTCTGAACTGAACTTCTTTGCCTACTAATTCTTCAAGATTTGCATTTCTTGAAACAGCAGCCTGAGAAGCAGGAACAAAAATTCTAACATTATTATAAATTAATGAAACGCCGCCTTTTACAGCTGCTGTAACCTTACCTGTGAGAACTTCTTTTGATTCAGCCTTAGATTCAAGCTCTTCCCAACCCTTTTGAGCATCTACACGACGCTTTGAAAGCATAATTGTACCTTCCTGGTCGTTAGTTTTCATAATTAAAAGCTCAAGCTCATCGCCGATTTTTACAGCATCCTCAGGCAATACTGTAGGATCATTGGAAATTTCATCAGCAGGAATATAACCTGTCTGCTTTCTGCCTACATCTACATAAACCGCTGTTGGATCGATGCTGACAACTACGCCTTTTACCCTCTCATTTGTATTTAAGTTTTTGAGGCTTTCCTCAAGTAATGCCTCAAAAGATTCTTCATTTTCGTTTGTTACGCTGGACTTAATTTCTTCACTCATTGTATCCAGTACCTCCTTTATAATCCTTGCCGGAGTTGACGCCCCGGCTGTTACGCCAATTGATTTTGCAGAAGTCAGAACACTTAAATCTAAATCCTTTGCGGTTTCAATAAGGAAAGTATTATTGCATTTACGTTTACAAATATCGTACAGCTTTCCTGTATTTGAAGAGTGTCTGTCACCTATTACAATCATCAGGTCAGATTTTTCGGCTATTTGCTGTGCTTCATTCTGACGAACTGACGTAGCATTACATATTGTATCAAAAATTTTTGAATTTGTATAGACCTTTTTTACAGTTTTTAAACATTTTTTCCATTCTTTTGTATCAAAAGTAGTTTGTGCGACTACTGAAACAGGTTTATTTTTCTCAACAAGAATATTATTTGCAATTTCCTGTAATTCTTCATGGTTATTAAATGTAAATATTTCTCCTTTACAATGACTTACAATTCCTTCAACCTCAGGATGATTTTTATTTCCTGCTACTAAAATCGTCCGTCCCTCTCTACTCTCTTTATTAACAATATTATGGATTTTTTTTACAAAAGGACAGGTTGCGTCAGTACAGGAAATTTCGGAATTTGTTATATCCTCCATTATTTCAAGAGGAACACCATGGCTTCTTATTACAAGAGTTGCATCTTTTGGAACATCATCTAAGTTTGATACAGGATAACAACCCTTTTCTTCAAGCTCACGGACCATTTCCATATTGTGTATTATGGGTCCGAAGGTACAAACCTTTTTGTTTTCATCAAGCAGAGAATACACCATATTGACTGCCCTGTTTACTCCAAAACAGAAGCCTGCCGAATCAGCTACCCTTATATTCACTTAAATCGTTCTCCCTGAATTCTCTTATTTTACTCATAATTTTCTCGCTTGCAACTTTCAGTTCTCGTCTGTCGCCTGATATAAGTCCTAATTCTTTTGTTGTCATAGGTTCCCCAAAATGAATAACTCGCTTTGCAAATGTATGCTTTGGGTTGCCTATTACTGTTATGCAGGCGGGAATTATAGGTATGCCTGTTTGAAGTGCCACTAATGCCGCACCGCTTCGTGGTCGCATAAGCTCTCCTGTTTTCGAACGGCCGCCCTCAATAAATATTGTAACAATATTTCCTTCTTTTAATAGCTGTTCACCTATATTTATGGCTTTTCCGTCTCCTGCGCCACGCTCAACAGGGAAAGCACCCAACGCTCTGATTAATGCACCGAAAAATTTATTTTTAAAAAGCTCTACTTTTGCCATAAAAAACGGATTTCTTTTCTGAGCTAAGCCTATTAATACCGGGTCTGAATATGATAAATGGTTACAGGCAATCAAATAACCTTTACCGTCATTGGGAATTGCCTCGCTGTTTACAACCTTATATCTGTACAAAAGTTTGAAAATCGGTTTGCAGAGTACACGTCCGATTTTATATAGTATCTGTGATTGCTTCATTACATATTCTCCTTCATAATTCCTATAAGAAGCTCAACAGACTGCTCAAGTGTATTGCCTGTTGTATTAACCATAATGCTGTCCTCTGCGGGTTTTAAAGGTGCAATTTCTCTATGAGAATCATTATAATCTCTTTCTATTACATCAGCGAGAATGTCCTCATATTTTACATCCATTCCCTTTTCAACAAGCTCATCATAACGGCGTTTTGCTCTATCCTCAGGATCGGCAGACAGAAAAATTTTAATCTGTGCATCAGGTAAAACCACTGTTCCTATATCTCTGCCGTCCATAATTACATTATTAGTCTTTGCTATATTACGCTGTAAATCAAGAAGATATGCCCTTACGGCAGGAACAGCTGAAATTGCTGACGCCATCATAGAAGCCTCGGGAGTTCTTATTTGTGATGAAACATCTTCTCCGTCAAGCAAAACAATTTGCTCGTTCTTATGGTTAAATGTAAGCTCTACTTTAATTTTACTTAACAGTTCATCTACTTGGACAGATGTTTTGGGTTCAACATTGTTTTTTGTTGCCGCCAAGCCGACAGTTCGGTACAATGCACCTGTGTCAACATAGATAAAATTAAGCTCTTTCGCCGCTAATTTAGCGATTGTAGATTTACCTGCTCCTGCAGGTCCGTCAATTGCAATTGCAATAGGCATATTATTCTTCCTTTCCGTATGCGGCATTCTCTCCGCTTAGTTTTCCTGTGCTCCAGGCAATTTGCAAATTAAATCCGCCTGTGTATGCATCAACATCTATAACTTCGCCTGCAAAGAAAAGTCCTTTGCAAAGCTTGCTTTCCATTGTTTTTGGATTGATTTCAGAAACCTTTACTCCGCCTGATGTGACAATTGCTTCTTCAACAGGTCTGAATCCGCTTATTTTTACTTTAAAATTCTTAAGTATTCGGATTAATTCAGCACGTTCTTCTTTTGTTACGGAGTTGCATTTTTTATCAAATGGTACTCCCCAACGCTGTAAAACAACGGGAATCAGTTTTCTGGGCAAAAGCTTTGAAAATGAATTTGAAACTGCTTTATTGATATTTTCCGAGAAATCTCGCAACAATCTTATATCAAGCTGTTCATTGGAAAGTGCAGGCTTTAAATCAATTGAAGCGTATAAATCCAAATTGTCAATATTTCTTATATGAGAGCTTGCACTTAAAACTGTAGGTCCTGAGATTCCGAAATGAGTAAAAAGCATTTCTCCGAAATCTGAATATAAGGTTTTGCCTGATTTTGCATCTTCTATTTTTAAAGTAACATTTTTCAAGGACAGTCCCTGCATATCTTTACAGCATTTATCGGGACTTTCAAGAGGTACTAACGACGGCTTTATCTTAGTAATTGTATGTCCTGCCTGCTTTGCAAGAATGTATCCGTCTCCTGTTGAACCTGTTAAAGGATAGCTCATACCGCCGCAGCAAACAATTACATTGTCACATTCAAAATTTTGATTTTCGGTTTTTACTCCCGTAATTCTGCCGTCTTTAATTATTAACGCTTTTGCAATATCATTAATAATTCTTGCCCCGTTTTTTGTTGCGTAATCACGCATTGTATCAACAACATCAAGGGCTTTATCTGAAACAGGATATGCCCTGTTTCCTCTTTCAATCTTGATTTTTAGACCCTGCTCTTCAAAAAAATCTATTGTATCGTAGGGTGTGAAATTATTTATTGCACTGTACAGAAACTTTCCGTTTGTAGGAACATTTCCTATGAATGTCTGAACATCACAGGCGTTTGTAATATTACATCTTCCCTTGCCTGTAATGGCAATCTTTCTGCCTACTCTTTGATTTTTTTCAATAACAGTAACATCTTCACCGAGAAAAGCAGCAGTTCCCGCAGCCATTAAACCTGCGGCACCTGCGCCTATTACAACTACCTTATTCTTCATTTTCAGAAACCGCAACCTCTAAATCCTTTTTTATAACATCTGAACGGTTTGCATAGATTTCTTGGCTGTTCCATACCTCTTCAAGCTGTCTGAATGTTTCTGATACTTCATCTTTTCTCTCAAGAACTGCAGCAACTATCAATGCATTTATAAGGCTTAAAGGTGCAACAAGAGAATCTACTATTGACGCCATATCGCTCCTTGCAAGAAGTACCTGGTCTGCATTTGCTACAAGGGGTGAAATCATACTGTCAGTAATGGCAATTACATCTGCCCCTCTGTCTCTTGCAAAACGCATTGCATCAACTGCCATATTACTGTATCTTGGGAAGCTGATTCCAATAAGCACATCATCCTTTGAAATTCTAAACATCTGCTCATATGTCTGATTATGGCTTGTTGTAGTTATTATTCTTACATTATCAAACATAAGCTGAAGATAATATCCTAAAAACTGTGCAAGAGAGGCAGTTGAACGAACTCCGAATATATAAATAGTCTTAGCATTTACAATTGATTTTACTGCTTTTTTAAAATCCTCGTGGTCTGTTTCGTCTAAAGTTCTTCTGATTTTGTCAATATCCTGATTTAGAATACTGGTTAAAACATCATCTTCTCCGATTCTTGTAGAGGTAACCTCAATTCGCTGAACAGAAGTAAGCTTGTCTCTTATCATTTCCTGCATAGCTTTTTGAAGCTTAGGGTAGCCGTCATATCCGATTTCCGTTGCAAAACGGACTACGGTACTTTCTGAAACTCCTACGGTTTCTCCCAGCTTGGAGGCAGTCATAAAAGCCGCTTTATCGTAATGTTCTTCAATATAAGAAGCAATTCTTTTCTGTCCTTTTGAAAAAGTATTCATCTGCAAATCAATTCTTGTAAGTAAATGAGTAATCATTTATAATACCTTCTTCTTGCATATTTTAATTAATTTTAGCATAATTATTATGTTTTTTCAATAAAAAACTTATAAAATAAGGTGTTTTTGCAGGAGAAAATTTTTTAGGTTGCAAAAAGCTGATTTTATGTAACAAATAGAAAATAAAGCACTTAGTTTGTTGCAATAGAATAAAATTTATGATAGAATTTTTATATGTTTCAATTTTAGTTTTTTGAGGTAATAATATGATAGCAATTATTGATTACGGAGCAGGCAATATTCAAAGCGTCTATAAGGCTTTAAGGTATATTAACTGTGATGCAAAGGTCACAAATAACCCTGATGAAATTTTAAAGGCTGAGGGTGCAATTCTGCCCGGTGTAGGTTCATTCGGCGATACAATGAGCACTATGGAACAGCTTAACATTAAAAATACAGTTATTGAATATACAAAAAGCGGAAAACCCTTTTTAGGAATATGTCTGGGACTTCAGCTTTTATTTCCTGAAAGTGAAGAAAGTATCGGAGTTAAAGGGCTTTCTATTTTTGAGGGAAGCATTAAAAAAATTCCAAATAACAACGGTGAATTAAAAATCCCTCATATGGGTTGGAACAGCCTTGATATTAAGAAAAAAGACGGTTTGTTTAAAGATATTTCGGAAAATCCATACGTTTATTTTGTTCATTCATATTATCTTGATGCAAAGGACAAAGGCATTGTTTCTTCACAAACAACTTACGGTACTGTAATTGATGCAAGTGTTCAGAAGGACAATGTATTTGCTACACAGTTCCACCCTGAAAAAAGCGGTGAGGTCGGTCTTAAGATGCTTAGAAATTTTGCAGACATAGTTAATGGTTAAGGAGGGTATTTTATATGTATGCTAAAAGGATTATTCCCTGCCTTGATGTTAAAAACGGCAGAGTTGTAAAAGGAATGAGCTTTGTAAATCTTGTTGATGCAGGCGCTCCTGTTGAATGTGCAAAGCAGTATGACAAACAAGGCGCAGACGAGCTTGTTTTTCTTGACATTACTGCTTCTTCCGATGCAAGAAATATTATGATTGATATGGTTGAACAGGTTGCAAATTCAATATTCATTCCCTTTACCGTAGGCGGAGGTATCAGAAGTGTTGACGATTTTAACTCTATTTTAAGAGCAGGTGCAGACAAGGTATCCGTAAACTCTGCGGCTATTAAAAGACCTGATTTAATAAACGAGGCTTCATATAAATTCGGCAGTCAATGCGTAGTTACTGCAATTGACGCCAAAAGAAAATCCGACGGCGGCTGGGAGGTTTATATTAACGGAGGTCGTATACCTGTTGGTTTAGACGCAGTTAAATGGGCAATTGAATGTGAAAAACGAGGTGCCGGAGAAATTCTTTTGACAAGTATGGACGAGGACGGTCAGAAAAAAGGCTATGACTTAGAGCTTACAAAAGCAGTTTCCGAGAGCGTTTCAATTCCCGTTATTGCAAGCGGCGGTGCAGGTGCATTAGAACATTTCTACGATGCTTTCACAACAGGAAAAGCAGACGCTGTTTTAGCGGCTTCTCTATTTCACTTCGGTGAAATACCTATTCCTAAATTGAAAGAATATTTAAATGAAAAAAATATTCCTGTAAGATTATAAATTTTCGTAATACTATATGACTATAAAGTTAAAGGAGCAATCAAAATCGATTGCTCCTTTTATCAGTTTGATTTATTAAAAATATCTGCTGAAATTGCCTGCATTTTGTTAAGCTTTGATCTTCCGCATTTCTCAATTATTATTCTGCAAGCTTCTTTATACGCAGTAGGATTGCCTTTGCTTATTGAATGTGCGTCTGTTCCCAAAATATGAATTAACCCGTTATTAATAAGCTTGCACAAACGCCTTTTCTTAAAAAAGCTGTTAAAGGAATATGCATTTGTCTGAATAATAACCCCCATTTGGGTCAATTCTTCAAGCTTATGTTCATTATTAAACAGTTTTTCATATCTTTCAATATGAGGTATAACAGGTATTATACCGTAATTCTCTTTTAATTTCACCAGCATATCTATTGATTTTCCTGTAAAGCTTGACTGATACGCAAATTCTGTAAGCATATATTTTGAATTTCCGTAACACAGCATTGAAAAATCATTATTATTAAACATAAAATTGGTTACATAAACTTCTGCACCTAAGCAGACATTTACATCTTCAGGCAAGTAAGGCTTTAGCATTTCAAAAGATTCTGCTCTTCTTTTTGTGAAATCTTCTATGCTTTCCTCATTGGAATAAAAATGCGGAGTAAGACAAATATTATTTACTCCCTGCTTTAAATGTAAATTTATAAGCCTGAGAGATGAATCTACATTTCTGCTTCCGTCATCAACAGCGGGAAGAATATGAGAATGCATATCATAAAAATCCATATTATCACCACTAAGAATTAAATCGCATTACAAACCAAATCTCCCATTTCGTCTGTGCTGACCTTCTTTGTACCCTCTGCATAAATGTCGGGTGTACGGTATTCCTTTAATACTGTGCTTACTGCATTTTCAATAGCGTCAGCGGCCTTTGGCTGATCTAATGAATATCTCAGCATCATAGCAACCGAGAGAATTGTTGCAAGGGGATTTGCCACACCAAGACCTGCAATATCAGGAGCAGATCCGTGAATAGGCTCATAAAGACCGCTTTTTCCCTCTGAAAGTGACGCTGATGCAAGCATACCGATTGAACCGCTTATCATTGAGGCTTCATCAGAAAGAATATCGCCGAAAATATTTGAAGTTACAATTACGTCAAACTGACCCGGATTGATAACGAGCTGCATAGCACAGTTATCAACATAAAGATGATTAAGCTCAACCTCGGGGTATTCCTTTGAAATTCTGATTACTGTTTCTCTCCATAAACGGGAGGACTCAAGTACATTTGCTTTATCTACACTTGTTAATTTTTTATTTCTTTTCATTGCAAGGTCAAATGCAACTCTTGCAATTCGCTCAATTTCGGGAACGGAATACATTTCCGTATCGTAAGCCGCAGGATTTCCGTTTACTTCTTTTCTGCCCTTTTCTCCAAAGTAAATACCGCCTGTAAGCTCTCTTACTATCATAATATCAAGCGCACCGCCGATTATTTCGTCTTTTATTGGTGAAGCACCCTTTAAAGGCTCAAAAATAACTGCCGGACGAAGGTTTGCAAACAAGCCTAACGCTCCTCTGATTCCTAAAAGTCCTGCCTCAGGACGGTTATTACCGGGCTGAGTATCCCATTTTGGACCTCCTACAGCACCTAAAAGTACGCTATCCGCTTTTTTGCATTTTTCTACTGTTTCATCAGGAAGGGGTACGCCTGTTGCATCAATAGCACAGCCGCCTAAAAGTGCCTCGTCATATTCAACTGTAAAACCGAATTTTTCTGCTGTTTTATCAAGCACCTTAACTGCCTGATTTACAATCTCGGGTCCTATTCCGTCACCCTTTAAAAGCACTATCTTATAATCTGACATTTTAAAATCTCCTTTAAAATTTACTATGATTAATATTATTACACAACTGACGAAAAAACATTGTAAACTATGCTACAATTTTATAAATTGAGTTAGTCCTCTTCCTTTATTTCAGGAATTTTTTTAAAAACCTCTGATACCTTATCTCTCTGCCATAAAAGCGGGGTGATTCTTACGGAATATCCAAAACCGTTATCCATTACCCAATCAAAGGGCTTTGCCTGAGGTAATCCGTAAACCGCAAGCAAAGTCATTATTACTCCGCCGTGAGTTATAACAACGCTTTCCGTTGTTCCTGTTTTCATAAGTCCTTCTACAATGCTTTCAAACATATTGCAGACTCTTCTTGTAAAATCTGCATTGGATTCACCTCTGGGCGGTTTAACTTCAGTAGAACCTGAAAGCCATTTTTCAAAATCAGGCTCGTCCTTTAATTCTTCTGCGGTTTTCCCCTCCCATTCTCCGAAATTACATTCGGAAAGCTGGTCGATTATAATTGGCTTTTGCTGAGGATATAAAATCTCAGCTGTTTGAGTACATCTCTTTAACGGACTTGTAAAAACAGCCATTGTTCCGGGATATTTATACTCCATATCAAGAAGCTTTAGTTCTTTTTTCCCTTCTTCACTTAAAGGTACATTGGTTGTACCAATATATGCACCCTTTAGTGTTTCATCAATTTTTCCGTGTCTTATAAAATGGATTACATATGATTTCATATTAAAACTCCTTAAGAAATCTTTACAAATAGTAATAAATAAAGTAAAATATTATAAACTGTAATATTTAGAGAGGTTGTTTTTTATGAACAAGGATTTTCCCAGAATTATAAGTCTTTTAAGAAAAGAGAAAGGGTTAAGTCAAAAAAAGGTTGCCGACGACTTGGACATTTCTCAGGCTTTACTTTCTCATTATGAAAAAGGAATAAGAGAATGCGGCCTTGATTTTCTTGTTAAAATTGCGTCTTATTATAATGTATCCTGTGACTATTTACTGGGAAGAACTCCCGACAGAAGCGGTGCTACCATAACTATTGAGGATATTCCCGAATATAATGACAACACGGACAATAGCAATGCCAAAGACAATATGCTTGCGGTACTCAACAAAAGACTTATTATGAACACTACCTCAATAATTTTTGATATGCTTATCCACGTATCAAACAAGAAGCTTACAGGCTATGTATCAAATTATTTAATGAATTCAAACTATTTATTATTCAGAAAGCTTTATTCATCAAATAATGAAAATCCTCAAGCTGTATTTTCAATTGATAAAAGTATTTATTCGGGCTACATAAGAGCCTCTATGAATATTGAAGAAGCGAAAATTGATGATCTTCTCAATACATCTAAAAGCAAAATAAATATTGATTTAACTCCGGAAGTTATTGAAACAGAATACAAAGACAAAGCAAGCTCGTTATATAATTTAATCCAAAATTCTGAGAAAAATATTAAGCAAAAGCTTTAATTATTTTATTTCACAATATTTTTATCATAGATTAACTTGTTCTAAATCAAGCAGAAATTTTTTAACATTTAATCCGCCTGCGTAACCTACTAAGCTTCCGTTGCTCCCGATTACTCTATGACAGGGTACAACTATCATAATTTTGTTTTTATTATTTGCCATTCCTACTGCCCGACAAGCCTTTGGGTTACCGATATTCTCAGCAACTTGTTTATAGGAGCAGGTTGTTCCGTAAGGTATATTACAAAGTTCTTTCCAAACTGATTTTTGAAAATCGGTAC
Source organism: Ruminococcus sp. (assembly GCA_022511005.1). Lineage (GTDB taxonomy): Bacteria > Bacillota > Clostridia > Oscillospirales > Acutalibacteraceae > Ruminococcoides. The sequence continues at coordinate 18,438 of JAFLSJ010000007.1, read as the reverse complement.
CTTCAACTTTAATGGGGAGATCAAATATTTTTCTTTTTCTATTGAAATATTCTGTAAGCTGTCTGAAAGTAACCTTTGCCAGCTCTGATTCTTTATCAGAGCTTTTTTTATTGTCTGTATATATTGCTGTTACAAAATCACCGTCATCTTCAACGGTAATTATACCAACGGGAGTATCATAAGAATATTTATTCATAAGTACCTCAGATACAATTTAAGGTGGGATATTTCCCACCTTAATTAAATTAAATTAAATCAGTTTGTTAATTAGTTTGAAGCCCCTGCCGACTCTGAGCCTTTACTTATAATAACTTTGATTTCGGCACCGTCTTCAACCTTATCTCCGGGTTTATAGTCCCTATAATCTATAACTCTGTCTTTTGCATATTCATCATTATATTCATATTCAGCAGTTACAACAAAACCTAAATTTCCTAATTGCTCTGCAATATCATCAAGCCTTTTATTTTCAATTGCAGGTAATTCCCTCATCTGAGTACCTTTGCTGACTACCAGAGTAACGGCAAATTGGGCGTCGCTTGTGATTTCTGTACCGCCTGCCGGATATTGGGATATTATAACGCCTTCTTCGTATTCATCGCTGTATTGGTCTTCTATAGCACGATACAGGATTACTGAATCGTCTCCTTCAGAGGAAGCTATTACATCACTGTATTTTTGACCCACATAATTTGCTACTGTCGGACCTGTCCAGTCTTGATTTACCGTTGTTTCCTGATTTACCTCTCCGGCGTTAAATACTGTAGCAAAAGGATTTTGCATTAAAACAAAAACACCCGCAATTCCTAATACAAGCGTTGTTATTGCCGCAGCTATAATACCGATTGAAAAATGAGACATACCGCTCTGCTTAGTTTCATCAATTTTAGCCATACTTGCTGTTCTTGAAATTTCTTCCTGAATCGCCTGAACAGTCGGTGCAAGGGACAGCTGTGAACGCAAATCATCAAATGTAGTTATTCTGTTTTCACGCTTTACCTGCAAACCATTTGCCAATGCAGAAACTACATGAGGCGGAAGTCTTTTAACGGTATTTGTACTCATTAACAGTCTGCTATCTTTAACACGTTCCTGCGCATTATTAGGCAAGTGGCCTGTCAATGCATAAAAAAGTGTTGCACAAAAACCGTAAATATCTGTAATATTATCAAGTGGAAAATTATTTAAATACTGCTCAGGGGCTGCGCTTCCTCCGAACAACTGCGATTTTAAATCTGTTCCGCGTTTTCTCTCGTTTTGTGTTGCAAAGCCTGTAATTTTGATTTTACCTGCCGCAGTTACATAAATGTTTTTCGGAGAAATAGCATAGTGTCCGATTCCCCTTTTATGCATTGCTTCAAGAGCTGAAATAACAGGCATAAAGAGAGGTCTTGCTATATCCCAATCCAAATGTCCGTTACTGCGTTTTATATATTCTTCAAAAGGAATTAGATCCTCGTTTTCTTCGATAACATATGCAGTATTATTTTCTTTAAAAATTTCGTGAATTTCAAGCAGAGCAGAAAGCTCTTTTAAGTCTGATAATGTAGTATAGTAAGAAACAAACTCATTAAGTAGTTTGCCGTAAACGGATTCGTTTTCATAAGAAACTTTAACTTCTTTAGAACCCTGTTTTCTTTCAAATAATCCTACCGGTAAAAATTCACAAATAATAACGATATCGCCTGTTAATTTATCAAATCCTAAGTAACGAGTGCTTTCACCGTTATTATCAATTACTTCTCCTACAACATATCTGTTATTTAAAACAGTTTTATACGGTAAAAACGGTGCTGACTGAGTTTGAGTATTATCGAAACCGCATCCGGGACATATTGTATTATTGCCGATTTCCTGCATACAACCCATACACAATGACATTTGTTTCACTCCAAACTAATCAAATTTTAACGCTAATAACCTATGCTAATATAATCTAACTAATTATATCATAATGAATATTTAAAAATCAAGAAACTGCACAGTTAATATAGTTACAGTTTTGTTATAAAGAATTATTGGTGGAGATGATGGGACTCGAACCCACGACCTTTTGACTGCCAGTCAAACATTCTTCCAGCTGAACTACATCCCCGTATATTTACAAACCGTAATATAAATTATATATTCAGATATAAAAAATTAATGACATATTTTGTATTAAATATTTTCATTTATAATTAAAATAACATTTCCGCTGCTTACTGATATTTTTACATTATCCTCCAAAAATATATTTGAAATACCTATGGGGAACTCTGATTTCAGTAAAAAGTTTTCTACAGGATAAGCTGTTTTTCCCTCATAACTAATATATGCATTTTCACACCCGAAAGGGAAAACGGAAAATGTTTTAGACTTTAAATTTTCTACTTTCAGTGCTGAATCGGATATTAAATAGACAGATTCTTTTTCAGTTTTTATTACTCCCGTACAATTATTCTTAAAAAGAAATAACAACAAGGATAGATTTGCAAAGGTATGGTCTAATCTTCCGCCTAATGCACACAAAATTACAAACTCTTTATATCCCTTTTCCATACATTTTCTAATACAGGAAAGAGTATCTGTATCATCTTTTACAGGATTAAGCTTTATTGTTTCTACATTTTCAGGAAGAGAAGCGTCATAAGAATCAAAATCTCCCACTATTAAATCAGGGGTAATTTGTGCTTTTTTACAGTATTCATAGCCTTTATCTGCACATACAACAAAATCATCTTTATTTATCTGTGACTTTATAAAATCTATATTATATTCAGGTGAACCTGCAATAATTACACACTTCATTTATTTACTCCATATTATTTTTCCCACGTCTTAATGTCTTTAACCTCATCATACATTATCTTATAGCTGTTGTGACGTGAGGGTGGAATTTTACCATTATCAACTTCTTCTAATATTTTACAGCCTTTTTCACAAATATGAGCGCATGATGTAAATTTACACATACCTAAATATTCCTCAAATTCCGGAAAGCAATACTGAAGCTGTTCTTTTTCAATCATTTCGTATCTTTCAAGATCGACTGTTGAAAAACCGGGAGTATCTGCTACATAACCGCCGTCGATTTTAAAAAGCTCAACGGTTCTTGTTGTATGACGTCCCCTGCCCAGCTTTTGGCTTATATCCCCTGTTTCCAAATTTAAATCCTTGAACAAAACATTAAGAAGTGTAGATTTTCCCACACCTGTATTTCCCGTAAAGGCAGTTATTTTATCTTTCAAAACAGGTTTTATATCATTTGCTGTTTCAGGATTTTCCGACGAATATTCAAACACCTTAAAACCTGATTTTTTATATATTTCGGCAATCTCGGAGCTGTCTGCTAAATCTGATTTTGAAATCACTATTACAGATTCCATATTATTATTTACTGCCGCCGCAGTCATTTTATCTATAACAAGTAAATTGGGATTCGGCTGTGCAGCAGCACATACAATTACCAAAGTATCTATATTTGCAAGGGGCGGTCTTTTCAGCTTATTTTTTCTTGGAAAAATCGTTTCGATTGCACAGTATCCGTCCTTTGGAACTGTAATTTCCACCTTATCTCCCACTAAAGGAGAATTCCCCTTCTTTCTGAAAATTCCTCTTGCTTTACATTCATATACATTTTCGGCGGCTTCTACATAATAGAAGCCGCCTGTTAATTTAGTTATAATTCCTGTCACCTTATTATCCGACATAAAAATCCTCGCGGTATATTAATATTATTCTACTGTTAATTAAGTGATGTATCATCATCCGTTGGGTTTTCTGTATCAAGGTCGGGGTTATTCATCGGATCCTCTGTATAAGGATCTCCTGTTTCAGGCTCGGTAACTACAGGCTCTGTTGTGGGAGCAATATAATCATAAGTTGTTGTTTCTACATTACCAGTGGAATAGTCAATATTATATTCTCTGTAAATATTGCCGTCAAGCTGAACAACTATATGAGATGTCCCTGTACCTTCAAATTCTAAGGTAGTTGTATTTGAATATTCAGGATATACATTTTTTGAATAGGTCGTATTGACAACACCGTCAACAAGCACCGACATATTTATCTCACCGGTAGCGTCTGCAGGTAAATCAACATAAATTGTTACTCTTTTTTTATCTTCTTTGCCTGCGCTTGCTACAAGATTGATTTTGGTGCCTATGGTAACCTTACCGTACTGCAAAGGAGACTGAGTAAGAATTGTATCTCTTGGCTCTTTGCTTGATTCGTCATAAGTTGTATCAACGGTAAGTCCCAATCCCTCCAACTTTTCTTGTGCAGCAGTTAAGGTAAGACCCGTAACATCCGGAACAGTAACTCTTTTATCTCTCGGACCGCTTGCAACGTATACATATACATTAGAACCTATTGTAAGCTGAGTTCCTGCATTGGGGAATACATTTGCTACATAACCCTCAGGAGTCAATTCGTTTTCAACGTAAACAATCTGCGGAACCAGATTTTTTTCTCTGATTAAGCGAATTGCATCTTCCTCGGAATTGTTTAATACAAACGGTGCCGTTACATTTGCATCTGTGCCGTTTACGGTTAATGTAATTGTTGCACCCTGTTTTACCTTCATTGAATTTGGCTCGGGATCCTGCTGAAGTATTAAGCCGATTTCCTGTGACTGGTCATACTCGGTTTTAATTTCAAAATTAAACTTATTAGGATTATTCTCCTGAACCTCTACAATTGTTTTTCCTACAAATTCAGGAACATCAACATCTGAAACCTGTGCGGTTGAGCATGCTCTGAATACACACAAAAGCAAAACAATTACAGCTACTGCGACTGCCGATATTAAAGCGCCTTTTACAGCATAATAAGCAGGCTTATGATTCTTGATATTATCGTCTTCAAAATCGTCAATTGCACCTGTATCCCCGCTTGGTGCCTTTTTTCTGTTAAAATCATCATTATAATCTTCTTTTGATTTTAATCTATCAGCTGTTCTTCTTTCCTGACTCTTGGGAGTTCTCCTGATTGTTGCCCTTAAATCTCCCACAGCTCGTGTAGGTTGATTATCAACAAAATAGTTATAATCAAAGGTAACCGAAGGGTTCAGTCGAAATCTTTCAAGATCGGTTAATAACTCTACAGCCGACTGATAACGGTTAATAGGATCTTTCTGCATTGCTTTCATTGTTATCTGCTCAAGTCCCTGAGGAATAGCAGGATTTATGACTCTTGGCATTGTGGGAGTTGATTGAAGCTGCATTAAAGCAACGGAAACTGCGCTGTCAGCTTCAAAAGGCAATCTTCCCGTAAGCATTTCATAGAGCATTACGCCAACTGAATAAATATCTGATTTTCCGTCTGTTGACGCTCCTCTTGCCTGCTCGGGTGCAATATAATGAACAGAACCGATTGCCTGCTCTGTCATCGTCCTTGTAGCCTTATCCGAGAAACGAGCAATACCAAAGTCTGTTACTTTAATAGTGCCGTTCTGGAGAAGCATAATATTTTGCGGTTTAATATCACGGTGAACTATGCCTTTTTCATGGGCGTGCTGTAAAGCCTTTAAAATTTGAGTTGTAAAATGTACAACCTCTTTCCAGCTTAACACGCCCTGCATTTCAATATATTCTTTAAGGGTGATTCCGTCAATATATTCCATTACAATATACTGAATCATATCACCAAAGCTTACATCATAAACTTTTACAATGTTGGGATGTGAAAGCATTGCAATTGCTTTTGATTCATTTTTAAAACGTCTTATAAATTCCTCATTATTTAGGTATTCATCCTTTAATATTTTTACAGCAACTTCTCTGTCGTCTATTGTATCTGTGCAGCGATATACATTTGCCATACCGCCGACACCTATGAGTTCGTGAATTTCATAACGCCCGTCAAGTTTTTTGCCGATGTACTTATCCAAAATTCAACACTCCTATTAATAAATTACTGTTACGGTGATGTTATCGGGCCCGCCGTTCTCTTTTGCTCTTTCAACTAATGTTTCGGTTAATTTTTTCCCTCTGTTTTCGTGACAAATTTTTACCATATCTCCTGTTGAAACACAGTTTGACAAACCGTCTGTACAAATAAGGAGTACATCTCCGTAAATAAAGTTTGCCTCTATATAGTCAAGGTGTACCTCGGGCTTTACGCCTAAAGCTCGTGTTATATAATTTTTATTGGGATGATTTTGTGCCTGCTCAGAGGTGATTTCTCCCCTCTTTACCATTTCCATTACTACGGAATGGTCTTCTGTAAGCTGTTTGATTTTTCCGCCTCTTATGGCATAAGTTCTACTGTCTCCTATATGAACAATATGAACTGTTGTATCTTTTACAAATACAAATTCACAGGTGGTTCCCATTCCTGCTAATTCACTGTCTGAGGCTGCAAGCTCAAACACCTTTAGATTTGCATTGACAACTATCTCTGCCATTAAATTTCCAAGCTCTTCTTTTGTAAGGTCTTCGTTATAAAGCTGTTCTACCTGGGATTTTATATATTCTACAGCAGTAGCACTGGCTATATTTCCGCCTTGCGCTCCGCCCATACCGTCGCACACAACAGCCCATACACAACTTGGGGAAATAACTCCGAAGCGGCAGTCATCCTGATTTTGTTCTCTTATTAAGCCTACATCACTTTTACATAAAACTTCCAAGTTATTTACCTCCTTTATCCTCATAATTTCTTTTAAGCTGACCGCAGGAAGCGTTTATGTCGCTTCCTAAGGTTCTTCTTACAGTCGCTTTAATTCCTTTTTTTGATAAAATCTCTATAAAAGCTTTTTGCCTTACTTTTGAGCTTTTGTTATAATGGGTTCCTTTTACTGCATTGACAGGTATTAAATTCACATGGCAAGGCAAAACAGACAGAAGCTTTGCAAGCTCTTTTGCATTATCATCTGAATCATTTACATTTTCAATCATTGCATATTCAAAGGAAACACGTCTTTTTGTTGTATTAAAATAATATATACAAGCCTCGATTAACTGACTGATATTATACTTTTTGTTAATCGGCATTGTTTTTGAACGTATTTCATCGTTTGGTGCGTGAAGTGATACTGATAAGGTTACGGGTAAGTTTAAATCTGCAAGCTCATAGATTTTAGGTACAATTCCGCAGGTCGATACGGTTATATGACGTAACCCGATATTAAGATTATCTTCACTGCTTACAAGTTTTAAAAACTTTACTACATTTTCAAAATTATCAAGAGGCTCTCCCATGCCCATAAGAACTACATTGGAAATTCTTATATTCAAATCCTTTTGAGCCGCTTCAATTTGAGCGATAATTTCCGACGGTGTTAAATCTCTTGAATAACCGCTTTTGCCTGTAGCACAAAAGGTACAGCCCATTTTACAGCCAACCTGTGTTGATACACATATAGTGTAACCGTGTATGTATTTCATAACAACAGATTCTACATATTCGCCGTCGCTAAATTTAAAAAGGTACTTCACCGTATCATCATACATTGAAATTAGTTTTTTTTCAATATTTGCAACAGAAATGTAACTACTTATTTTTAAAAACTCACGAATTTCTTTGGGAATATTGTTCATTTCATCAAAAGATGTAACACCTTTTTTAAGCCAAAGTGAAACCTGCTTAGCCCTGAATTTCGGAAATCCTGCCGTTACTATTAAATTTTCAAGCTCATCATAAGTGAAAGATTTAATATCTTTAAGCAAAGTTTAACCACGCTTTCTGAAAACAGAAATGAAAAATCCGTCTGTATTGTTTAGATGTGGAAATAAAGTAAGCTGATTTTCAGGCTCATTAATTCCTCTTTTTATTTTATCTGACATTTTTATATTATAAGGCTCAAAATCCTTGTTCTCGTGTAAAAATCTGTCGGCAACCTCTCTGTTTTCTTTTGGATTTAGGGTGCAGGTTGAATAAATCAACAAACCGCCAAAAGAAACATAACGGGAATTATTTTTTAAAATTTCATATTGAATTTCAGGCAGAGAATTATCGAGTATATCTTTTTTATACCTGATTTCAGGCTTCCGCCTGAGTATTCCCAATCCACTGCATGGTACATCACAGAGGACTCTGTCCATTAAAGGTAATTTTCGATTATCTTTCTGTGCATCTCTTACTGAGGAATTTACTATGTTTATTCCAAGTCTTTTTGAAGCAGAATTTATTAACTTCACCTTATGCTCATACATATCATAAGAATAAACCTTGCCCCTATTTTGCATATTTATTGCACAGCCCATTGATTTTCCGCCGGGAGCAGAACAAACATCCATTACCAGATGATGTGGCTTTGCAGATATTAGCTCTACGCAAATTTGTGAGGACAAATCCTGAATATAGAACAGACCATTCTGAAATGCTTTGATTTTTTCTATAGAGCCTGTATTTTCAAGGAGCAAAGCGGTATTTAAAATATCTGTTACCTCTGCTTTTATACCGTTTTCTTCTAAGGTTTTAATTAAATCCTCGGAAGATGTTTTAAGAGTGTTTACCCTTGCATACAAGGGCGGTCTGTTAAAAAGACTTTTCAATATCCCCTCTGTATTTTCTTCTCCGTAGCTTTCAAGCCACATTGAAATAATTTCCTTAGGGCAGGAATATAAAACAGATAAATAAAGACTTTTATCATTTTCATCCGGTAATTTATATTGCTTTTCTGCTCTTAAAAAGCTTCTTAAAATTCCGTTGATAAAACCTGATGACTGTGTTAAATGTTGTTTCTTAGCAAGCTTTACGCTTTCGTTTACAGCGGCAGAATCAGGGACTTTATCCATATACAATATCTGATACAGTCCCATTCTCAGAATAACAAGAGTTTTCTTTTCAATTTTTCTCAGAGGAATTTTGGAATACTGTTTTAAAATATAATCAAGTGTAATTTGCCTTTCAATTACGCCGTAAACTATTGCAGATACAAATGACACATCTAAATTTGATAGTTTATTTTCTTTTATTGAATTTTGGAGTAACAGTGATGAATAAGAATCATTAGTTTCTATTTTTAAAAGTATTTTAAATGCAATATTTCTCGGGTTTAGCGTATTACTTGAAATATTATTTGAGATACTATTCGGCATATTTATCTCCGCCTACTGTTTGCAATCAGAATAAGTCGCAATAGCTGTAACATTGCTGTAAGTGCAGCGGCTACATATGTCATTGCGGCAGCTCTTAAGACCGACCTTGCACCTGCATATTCATCTTCATACAAAATATTTGTTTCTCTTATACATCTTAATGCTCTTGCTGAGGCATTAAACTCAACAGGCAGGGTTGCTACCGTAAAAAGAACCGACGCCGCAAAAAATACAATGCCTATATTAAGCATAAGATTACCGAAATTAGGCATAGCAAGTCCGATTATTATAAATATCCAACTTAATTTTGAACCGATATTTGCAACCGGTAAAATTGCCGACCTTATTTTATTAGGCAAATAATTCTGTGCATGCTGAACGGCATGACCTGCCTCGTGAGCGGCAATACCTACCGCCGCAACCGTTGCAGAATCATAAACGCCCTCAGAAAGTCTTATAACATTGGTTCTGGGGTCAAAATGGTCGGTAAGCTTTCCTCCTACTCGCTCAATTCTTACATTTGTAACGCCGTTGCTCATTAAAACATGCTGTGCCGCCTGAGCACCTGTCATATGACGGCTATTTTGGATTTTCGAATATTTTGAGTATGCTGACTGTACTCTTATCTGGCATATTAAGCTGATAATAATACAAGGAATCATAAGCACTAAATATGACCAGTTATAATAATATAAATAACCGAACATTTAAAATATCTCCTTTAGCTGAATTTATCTCCGATATTAATTTTATTGCCTGCAAGATATGCTTTTGAATCCATAACCTTTTTCCCCTCAGGCTGTAGTTCCAAAACTTCCACGGAATTGTCTCCGCAGGCTACTGTAAGGGGATTTAATGATACTACTTCCCCAGGTTTTCCACTTAAAGGAGAAACTTTAGTTTTATGGATTTTAAGTTTTTTGTCATTTATAACTGCTGTTGCAACAGGCCATGGCTTTAATCCTCTTACCTGATTATGAACAGTTTGTGCAGGTTTTGAAAAATCTACAGGACACATTGATTTATCTATCATTTTAGCATATGTGGCTTTGCTGTCATCCTGCTTTTGAGGATTAATTTTTCCATTTTCTACGTCATTAAGAGTATCAAGGAGCAAATCTGCACCTGCTAAGGCAAGTCTGTCAAAAAGCTCACCTGATGTTTCATCTTCCGTAATTTTTGTTTTATATACAAGGAGCATATCTCCTGTATCAAGACCTTCTGCCATCTGCATTGTGGTAACGCCTGTTTCCTGTTCCCCGTCCAATACTGCACGCTGAATAGGTGCAGCTCCTCTATATTTTGGAAGAAGTGAGCCGTGAATATTAATACAGCCGTACCTAGGATAATCTAAAACCTCTTTGGGAAGTATTTTTCCGTAAGCCGCAACAACAATTACATCGGGATTATATGATTTTATAATTTCTAATGCTTCTCCGTCTTTTAGTGTATTTGGCTGATAAACTTCTATATTATTTTCTAAAGCGCATACCTTTACCTCAGGCGGAGTTAATATCATTTTTCTGCCCTTTGGCTTGTCCGGCTGAGTAAAAACAGCCTGAACGGTATGTTTTGAAGTTATCAGCTTTTTTAATGACGGAACTGCAAAATCAGGTGTTCCCATAAATATTATATTCAAATTAATCCCTCTTTATGGTTATATACTTAAATTTACTTAATTTTACTTTTGTATAATTACTCTGCATCTTCACTATCTTCAATTTCTTCAAGCTCTTCAGGTCTTACCATTCTTTCGGCAATTTGCTTATAAAGAATACCATCAAGGTGGTCAAGCTCATGGCAGAATGCTTTTGCAAGCAGACCTTCTCCGCTTACTGTAAATTCTTTTCCGTGTCTATCCTGAGCCTTAACAGTTACATTCATTGGGCGTTTTGTAATTCCCCATTCCCCCGGACATGAGAGACATCCTTCTAATCCCTCCTGCTCGCCTGATTGCTCAATGATTACAGGGTTTACAAGTTCGATCGCACCTTCTCCAACATCTACAATTACTATTCTTCTTAAAATACCAATTTGAGGTGCCGCAAGCCCTACTCCCTCTGCAAGGGTCAGAGTTTCTTTCATATCATCTAAAATCATTGCAAGTCGGTCGTCAAATTTTACTACCTCTCTGCACTTTTTTGTAAGGACATCATCGCCCTCTTTTACAATTTGTCTGATAGCCATAATTTCCTCCAAATCCACTTAAACGGTATAAACAGTCATTATTAAAATGATAAAGTATTCATATCTGCATAAACTGTTACATCTTTAAAGTCTCTGTTTTTTTCAAATTCAACAAGTGCAGTATTTAACATACTTCTGAATGTTGAATTGTTCCTGCATTTAATTATTAATTTATATCTGAATTTATTACTAACCATTAAAATATTTGCAGGAGACGGTCCTAAAATTCTTAACGGTATATCGTTATAATTGCTTTTTGCAATGCTTATAAGAAAATCAAGAAAGGCTTTTGATGCCTTTAATGTTTTTACTTGATTATTTCCTACAAAACCAACCATACAAATATCTGCAAAGGGCGGATAAAGCATAGCCTTTCTAATGGAAATTTCTCCGTTATAAAATTTTTTATAGTCCTGATTTGCCGCCAGTGAGATAATGTTATTTTCAGGAGTATAGGTTTGAATTACTGCCAAACCTTTATCTTTTCCCCGTCCGCTTCTGCCTACTACCTGAGTTAAAAGCGAAAAAGTTCTTTCATAACTTCTGTAATCGTCTGCATAAAGCATTTGGTCTGCATTTAACACACCAACAAGGGTAACATTTGGAAAGTCAAGTCCCTTTGCAACCATTTGAGTTCCGATTAAAATATCATAATCACCATTTGCAAATGCAGACAGCTTTCTTTGATGGGAAAACTTTTTCATAGTTGAGTCTGTATCAAGGCGCAAAACTCTTGCATCTGGCAAAAGTTTTTCAAGCTCTTCCTCTGCCTTTTGTGTTCCTGCACCTGACATTTTCAGTCCTTTTTCGTGACAGTTTGGACATTCATTTGCAAAAGGTATTGAATATCCGCAGTAGTGACACATAAGACGATGATTTGCGCTGTGATATGTCATTGTTATTGAACAGTTTGGACAGCTTACTGCCTCCTGACAGTGAGGACAGGACACATAAACATTATGTCCCCTGCGGTTTAAAAGTAAAATGGATTGTTTATTGTGTTCCAGATTATATTTAAGGTTTTCAAGCAAAACGGAAGAAAATCCTGTTAAATTTCCTTCTTGTGCTTCTAAGTTCATATCTGTAATTACAACCTTTGGAAGTACTGCACCGCCGTAACGGTTATTCAGCACCGAAAGACCGTATCTTTCGGTTAAAGCGTTATAGTAGCTTTCTACACTTGGGGTCGCAGAACTTAAAAGAAGAAGTGCATTATGCTTTGTTATACGGAACTTTGCAACCTCTCTTGCGTGATATCTGGGAGTTGACTCCGACTTATAGGTACTTTCCTGTTCTTCGTCCATAATAATAAGTCCGATATTTTCAAAGGGTGCAAAGACTGCACTTCTTGTACCTATTGCAATTTTAGCATCTCCGTTTTTTACACGCTTATATTCATCAAGACGCTCGCCAAAGGACAGTCCGCTGTGAAATACAGCTACTTTTTTTCCGAATCTTCCTGAAAAAATATTTATAAACTGAGGAGTAAGAGAAATTTCAGGCACCATCACTATTATGCCCTTATCCTCTTCCAAAACCTTTTCTATCAGCTTTAGAAAAACTGACGTCTTACCTGAACCTGTTACACCGTAAAGCAGTGATACAGACGGTTTATTTTCTTTAAATCTTCCGTATATTTCTTCAAAAGCAATATTCTGTTCATCTGTAAGTGATAAAGGCCGAGGAGCTTCTGTTATTTCTGCTTTTGGTGTTCTGAAAACCTCGTCCTCATAATAGAAGACATAGTTTTTCTTAACCAAAGCATCAATTACCGCTGATGTAATACCGGTATAATAACAAATTTCCTTAACCGATACACTTCCGGCAGTTTGCAAAATATCTATTACATTCTGCTGTTTCGGTGTTAATTTTACATTTGAAAAATCAAGTTCTTCATTAAGTGCTGCCATTTTCATAGCAGCATCTCCCACTTTTCTGAACGCTTGTTCGCTTTTTCTGATTACTCCTTTTGATGTAAGGTCTTTGAGAAGCTCTTCATCTGCAAAATCAAAAAGCTCATAAATTTTATCTTCTTTTATCTGCTGTTTTGATTTTAAAAGATAATCATACAGCTGCTGTTCGTAAATGGTAAGCGGAATCTTATTATCCTTTACGGCGGAATAAAGATTTGTAATTTTATAATTTATTCCTGCCGGAAGCATTGCTTTAACTGCGTCATAAAAAGTGCAAAAATAATGATTTTTCATAAATTCGGCAGTTTCAAGCATTTCTTTTGTTACAACAGGAGATTCATCAAGAAGCTTTGATATCTCTTTTAAATCCTTGTTATTATCTTCTTTTAAATATACAACTATACCCTGTCTTTTTTTGCCTGCTCTGCCAAAGGGAACAAGCACCCGACAACCCGGTTGTATATTTTTATCAATTAAAGTTTCGGGAACTTTATAGTCAAAAATTTTATCAAAGGAAGTTGCAGCCTTTTCAACTGCTATTCCGGCAACAAAATTTTTATTATTCGTCATCGTCAGAAGCTAAAATATTAAATTTATGCTGTTTAAATTCATTTATTGCTGAAAGAACAGGCTTTTCATCAGAAATAACGCCCTCATCTTCCTGCTTTTTTGTAATTTGTCTTGCACGCTTTGCAACTGCAATTACCAAAGCATAACGGCTTTTTCTTCCATTGAACATTTCATCTACATTAATTGTATGCATATTTCGCACTCCTTAAAAATTATATATTAATTTAATTTAAAACTTATGAATGTATTATTTTTAAAATTTCATCTGCCGCTTTGGAAACATCGTCGTTTACAACAACGTAATTGTATTTATCGGCAAATGTCATCTCTGTTTTTGCTGTGTTTAATCTTTGAATAATAGTCTCTTCGTCTTCTGTTCCTCTGCCTCTTAATCGCCTTTCAAGCTCTTCCTCTGATGGAGGCATTATGAAAACACTTGTACAGTCAGGACATTTTTCCATAATTTGTAGTCCGCCCTGAACCTCTATTTCAAGCATTACATTTATTCCCTCTTCAAGCATTTTTTCAACAGGCTTTTTGGGTGTACCGTAGTAATTATTGCAGTACTCCGCATACTCAAGAAAAGCATTTTGAGAAATCATATTTTCAAACTCTTCTTTTGTTACAAAGAAATATGTTACACCTTCAATATCTTCAGGTCTGGGAGTTCTTGTTGTTGCAGAAACAGATAGTTTTACTGTCGGGTCTTTTTGAAGAATCTCTTTCATTATTGTTCCCTTACCTACTCCGGATGCTCCCGTATAAACAATAAGTTTTCCTTTACTGCTCATTTTTATCCTCCGATTCTTCTGTTCTGTTACCTATAGTTTCAGGTGAAATCGCTGAAAGAACAACATGGTCGCTGTCAGTTACAATAACTGCCTTACATCTTCTGCCGCAGGTTGCATCTATCAGCATACCGTTTGATTTTGCATCCTGAACAATACGCTTAATCGGTGCTGAATCAGGTGATACAACAGCTATAATTCTATTATATGAAACCAGATTGCCAAAACCTATATTTATTAACTTCATTTTTTCACCTTATTCAATATTTTGTACCTGTTCTCTGATTTTTTCTATTTCTGCTTTAATATCAACTACCATATGGGCAATTTCCGTATTCTGAACCTTTGAGCCTATTGTATTTGCCTCTCGATTCATTTCCTGAATTATAAAATCAATTTTTCTGCCTACCGCTTCATTGGAATTCATAAACTTTTTAAGCTGTTCAAAATGACTTCTTAAACGGACGGTTTCTTCTGCTACTGCTACCTTATCTGCAAAAATTGCAACCTCTGTTAAAATTCTCTGCTCGTCAATATTTTTATCGGACAATGTTTCTTCTATTTTTGCTTTTAAGCGTCTTTCATATTCCAAAACAGTCTGAGGTGATTTTTTCTCTATTTTCGAAACAATATTGAGTATTGTTTCTGCTCTGCTTAAAATATCAGCTTTGAGCTTTTCGCCCTCTGCTTCTCTCATTGAAATAAACGAATTAAGTGCAACGTCAACTACCTGTAAAACATCGGCAAGCACCTGTTCTTCATCCTCGGGAGCTTTTGTTACTGTTAAAACGTCGGGATATCTTGCAATGCACGATACGGTAACATCATTTTCAAGATTATATTCTGTTTCAATCTCTTTGAAAGCGTCTAAATACGCCTTTGCAAGCTGATGATTAACCGTAACCTCTGCACCGGTTTCATCACTTGATGAAAGAGAAACATACATATCAATTTTTCCTCTTGAAACCTTCTGAGCTACATAGGATTTGAGTTTTTCCTCAAGAAAGCTATAACCACGTGTAGTTCTGCATAAAAACTCAAAATAACGATGGTTTACGCTTTTTATTTCAACGGTAATATCACGGCCGTTTACCGAAGCTTCTGCTCTACCGAAGCCTGTCATAGATTTAAGCATAATACATTCCCTTTTCTATATGTAAATTATTTTACAAAACTTCTCATTTTGTTTCCAATATATTGTAGCATTACAAAAGATATTTGGCAATAGATTTGTAACAAAACTGTAACCATTTTCTGTGTTTACATCATATATTCTCTTATGATATAATTTCTCTGTTCAATAATTTGTTTAAGAAAGAATGTGAATTTATGTCCGGACATAATAAATGGAGTACTATTAAACAGAAAAAAGGCAAAAATGACGCTGCCCGTGCCAAGATATTTACTAAAATCGGCAGAGAGCTTGCTGTTGCTGTTCGTGACGGAGGAAGCGCAGACCCAAATGTCAACTCAAAATTAAGAGACTGCATTGCTAAAGCTAAGGCTAACAATGTTCCTAACGATAACATTGAAAGAATTATTAAAAAGGCAGCAGGCGATTCTGATACAACTAACTATGAGTCTATTACCTACGAAGGATACGGCCCGAACGGCGTTGCCGTAATTGTTGAGGCACTTACAGACAACAGAAACAGAACCGCAGGTGAAGTAAGACATTACTTTGATAAATTCGGCGGTAATATGGGTACACCCGGTTGTGTTGGATTTATGTTTCAGAAAAAAGGCGTTTTAGTTATTGAGCGTGAAGACCTTGACAAAACCGAAGATAAGGTTATGGAGGACGCTCTTGAATTCGGTGCTTCTGATTTTGAAGCTGATGACGATATCTTTACAATTTACACAGAGCCTGAGGATTTCAGCGGTGTAAGACAAGACCTTGAAAATGCAGGCTATACTTTTGTTTCCGCTGAAGTTGAAATGGTACCTGATACCTATACAGCTATTGAAGATGCAAAAGTACGTGAAAATATGCAAAAAATGCTTGATATGTTTGAAGACAATGACGATATTCAAAATGTTTGGCACAACTGGGAAATGCCGGAGGAATAATCAGATATAAGGCAACGGAAAAATCTGTTGCCTTTTTATTTTGGGGTGATGGAAATTAAGAATTCTAAAATATGGATGGTTTCATTATCGGTAGTTGTAGTAATTATTTGTATAATGGCAGGTACTATTTACAGCTCTGCCCTATTCAAGATTAAGTACAGCAATACTGATAATATTAACACGCTGAAATTTGTAAATGCAAATAATCAGCTTATGCTTACGGGAACTTATAAAAATACCGTCATTTACAATAATGTTTCTGATAGCAATAAACAATATTCTTTTACAACTGAAAAGAGCATTGAACTCTACGCAATAAGCGACAAGGGAATTTGTGCGTCTTATTTGGAACATAAGGAAGATAATTTATATTTTTACGATTTCTTCTTTCAAAGCTTTGACGGCACATACAAAAATCATATTAATTTAAGCTTTCAAACTAAGCTTAATGAGTACAATTTTGTAATTGATAATGATTTTAATATTTATATTACTTCTTACCCCAACAAAGACGGTATACTTAAATTTTCAAAAAACGGAAAGCTTTTATCACGAATAAATACCGGCAATAATATTGAGCAGTTAATGTTTTCTAACAAGAAAGTTTACTGTGTTTGCGGCGGAAAAATGTATTACGTGGATAATAATTCTTTAAAAAGTATTTCTACAAGCAACAAACTGGTTGTTCCCTGCACCTTTACGGGAAACAATGTTGTTTATGATACTCAGGGAAGATTATTTGAGCTTCAAAATAATACTTTAAAATTAATTGCTGATTTCAACGCTGAGAATGTACATTGTATAAAGACAAACAATTATTACTTATATTGCTATAAAAACTCAATTCGCGGTAACAGTATCAAAAATCCGGACACTACCGTTTATTATAACTTTGATATAAATATAAGCTGTGCTTATTATTTTAACTCTAATATTTATGTTGGCGGTTATAACGGTAATCAATTCTATATTTATAAAATCACCGATAAAGAGCTTATTTCAAATGAATCCCCTAAAAATTCAAATACCTCTAAACCCAATAGTAATTCTAAACC
Source organism: Ruminococcus sp. (assembly GCA_022511005.1). Lineage (GTDB taxonomy): Bacteria > Bacillota > Clostridia > Oscillospirales > Acutalibacteraceae > Ruminococcoides. Next base: position 826 of record JAFLSJ010000007.1, on the reverse strand, counting down.
TAATAATAGTTCTAATCCCAATAACAATTCCTCAAACAGCACTGTAACAAACAACAATGATAACAATCCGCTGAAATATTCAAGCAACATTTACAAGTTTAAAAAGGTAAATATTATTTACAATGTCGACAGTAAAACGTCTGTTACCAAATTTAAGAAAAATATTAATTGCAACGGTACAATTACAATTTACAACAAAAGCGGTGACGTTAAAACAAGCGGAAATATCGGAACAGGAATGACCGTTGTTTTTGCAAAAGGAAATGAAAAAGCAAAATTTAAAATTGCCGTAAACGGTGATTTAACAGGAGAAGGAAATGTTAATTCTCTTGATTTAAATAAAATGTTTAATTTTTTACTTGAACAAGTATCTTTATCAGATGTTGAAGCTGTTGCAGGTGATTTAAACGGAGATAATAAAATTACAAACAAAGACCTTGTTCTGCTTGACAGATTAACAAATTAACATAACTATTACATTTATTTAAATTAAAAATAAAAAAAGCAAGTCATTACGCTGTTTCTCATAAGGATATTTCAGCGTAAAGTGGTGGCTTCGGAGTAGGACGGACAGTTTCGGCTGTCCGTCCTTTCTTTTATCCCACATTTTCAACGGGCTGCACGGTCAGGCTGCCGATGTATCGGAAGTAAATATCAATTTGCTGCTCGGCAACCTTTGACCATTTATCACTGCGTTCGTGGATCACCACTTTTGCAATGAAGGTTCGCAGCACCTCGGGAGTTAACTCCTGCAGATCGGTGTACTTGTGAGCGATGTCAATAAACTTGTCCACATTCGTGGCAGCCGCCTTCAGTTCCTCTATCT
>JAFLSJ010000069.1 GCA_022511005.1 Ruminococcus sp. | reverse complement strand
ATAAGATTTTAGAGCAGATTTTGTGTCAGACGAGTGTCATACCGCAGAAAGGCTGTCGCCTTTTGAGGATAGGGCACAAAGTATGACGCATAATATGCCCCTAAAAGATATCCATTTTTTAATTGAAGCTTAGTATTGTAAATAACTATTGCAAAATACTATAAAATGGTGATAAAATTTATCTGGTGATAAATATGATATTTGATTTTATTGAAATTAATAAAAATTTAAAAACACCGATTTATCAGCAATTATATGATAATATCAAATCTGCTATTGAATGCGGAGGATTAAAAAAAGACTCTAAATTGCCCTCGATACGTAAATTAAGCAGTGATTTAGAAGTATCAAAGACTACAATTGAAAACGCATATAATCAGCTTTGCATTGAGGGATATATAAAAAACATCCCCCAAAAGGGCTACTATGTTGAAGCTGATATTAACTTAATCAGCGTAAACAAAGTTAATTATTCAACAAAAAGCGAAGAAAATACTAAGAAAATATATAAATATGATTTCGGAAGCAGAAAAATTGATTACAGTTCAACCTTAACGGACTGGAAAAAGGCTGTTAAAAATATTTTAAACAAAGAGTATCTTTTAAAATCATACGGAGAACATCAAGGCGAGTATGTTTTAAGAAAGGCTCTTGAAAAATACAGCTTTTCTGTAAGAGGAGTTAATTCAACTGCTGAAAATATCGTTATAGGAGCAGGTACACAGTCATTATTATATATTTTATGCGGATTGATTGGAATAAATAAAACCATTGCTCTTGAAAAAGGTGCTTTTATTCATGCGGAGCAGATTTTCAAAGATTTCGGATATAAAATTGAATATTATATTAGTGATGACAGCGGTATTGATATAAACTCATTAAGTAGAATAAAGCCTGATTTTGTACTGATTAATCCCAACTTTAATATTATAAACGGTATGAATACAACTATTAACCGCAGAATTGAATTAATTAACTGGTGTAAAGAAAACAACTGTCTGATAATAGAGGACGATTACAACGGAGAATTAAGATACATAACAAGACCTGTTCACTGTATTCAAAGCTTTGATATTAATAACACCGTTTATATCGGTTCATTTTCAAAAATACTGTTGCCCTCGGTAAGAATCGGTTATATGGTTCTTCCTGAAAAATTAAATAAGCTTTATTCAAAGAGATTATCAAATTATAACCAGACAGCTTCAAAAACGGAACAGCTTGCGTTATCTGAATATATAAATCAAGGACTTCTTGAAAAACATTTAAGAAAGCTTAGACGTCAATATGCTGAAAAAAGCAAAATAATGATTTCTGCTATTAATAATATCTTTAAAGATAGGATTTACTGGGTTTTTAACGAAACAGCACTTAATATAATGATAAAATATAAAAGTGAATTAGATACATCTAAACTGTATGAGCTTTGTGAATCTAATCAAATTAATATTAATAAAAGCAACAGCGAGGGCTTTGATTTTATCTTAAGTTTTTCGGGCATTGCCGATGAACACATTGAAAACGGCTTAAAAGAATTAAATAAGCTAATAGAAACGTCAATGAAAAAAGGGTTGTAGCAAAAACTACAACCCTTTTTTATAATCTTTATTAAAACTATTTAAGCGTCTTCCCTGCCCAGCAGATAATCCACAGATACTTCAAGAATATCAGACAGAGCCACAAGCTCTACATCGGTAACGTATCTGATTTGACCTTCAAGCTTTGACAAGCCTGAAGCGTTCATATCAACGCCGCTAACCTGAAGCTGAGCAAGCAGTTCTTTTTGTTTCATACCCTTTTTCTTACGGACAGTTTCCACTCTGTTTCCAATAAGATTACGATCTCCTAATTCCTGTTTACGAAGTCTCATAATAATATCTCCCTTGTTTGCGTAAAGCATTTTAATTCTTCTCGGTAATTCTTTAAAAGCATTGTAAAAGTATTATAATACTTTATTAGAAAAAAAACAAGTGTTTTTTGTAAATAAATTTAAAAAAATGAAATTTTTTAAGAGAAATAGTTACAAAATCAATTTGTTTTGTAAATTTATACAATAATTCTTTGTAACAATTATTTAATTTTACCAAAAAATAAACACCCTTGTAAAAACAAAGGTGTTTCGTTTTATATAAATTAATAGGAAGGTTTCGCCGACACTGTCGGCGACAAAGGGCTTCTCGCCCTTTTATCCTCGGTCACTTTTTGAAAAAAGCGTTGCAAAAACTTTTAATTATTTCGATTATAACCTTATAAAATACTTATAATACAAATGTTCCCTTTTCAATTTCATCAATCATTTTTAATCTTTTTAAATGACGTTCTTCAACATCAAAGGGAGTGTTTATAAATATTTTAGCAAGCTTTATTGCCTGTTCTTCATCAATAACTCTTCCACCCATACACAGAATATTTGCGTTATTGTGTCTTCTTGTCATTTCAGCAGAAAATTCGTCAGATACAACTGCTGCGCGGATACCTTTAACTTTATTTGCAGCCATTGAAATTCCAATTCCTGTACCACAGCATAAAATACCTAAGTCATAATTGCCGTCAGATACTTCTTTTGCTGTCTTATAAGCATAAACAGGATAATCAACACTGCTATCGTCATAACATCCGAAATCTTTATATTCAATGTTATTTTCCTCTAAATACTTAATTACTGCATTTTTAATGTTTATTCCGCCGTGATCACTGCCTAAAGCAATTTTCATATTATTTATTTTCCTTTCTCTTTTTAAGTTCTCTTTCTGCCTGTGGAAGCCTTAAATAATAGGGCATTAGATCATCAGCAGAAAGGAATTTCCCTTCTTTATATAATTCCTGTGCAATAAAAGCTGTAGAAACTGCATTTTGATAACGCTTACTTTCCTCAGCTAATTTAACAGACGGCATTTTATCTTTTAACTTATTATAGCATAAATTTGCACCGTCGCCTACAAATACAATTTCTTTTGAAACTGACTTTAACTCTTGTTCCAACTCGTCAATTTTTAATGCTCTGTCATCACACAGTCTTTTTATCACATTATTTTCAATGTCATAGTTTGCGTTATAAACCTGTTCACATCTTGCATCCATTACGCAAACGGCAACACAGTTTTGAGATTTAAGATTATAAGCCATTGAATCAAGTGTTGAAACAGATACGCAAGGCTTATTAAGTGCCATAGCCATGCCCTGAACTGCCGCAACACCGATTCTTACTCCTGTAAACGAACCGGGACCTGCATTAACTGCAAAAATATCAACTTCATTTATATTCATTTGTACACAGCTTAACAAGCTTTCAGCCATTGGTATTAATGTCTGACTATGCGTAATTTTAGTATTAATAAAAAATTCACCAATAACTTTATCATCTTCAATTAAAGCTACTGAAGCAGCAGTTGCTGTTGAATCAAAAGCTAATACTTTCAAATATTTTCAATCCCATCTATTTTAAAAATTCGTTCATTATCTGTATTACCCTTGGAAATTTCAATTTTCACAGCATCTTCAGGCAAAGCACCGTCAATATTTTCGCTCCATTCAATTACTAAAACACCGTTTCCTATGTAATCAAAAAAGCCTGTGGAATATAAATCGTCCCAAGTTTCAACTCTGTACATATCAAAGTGATATATGGGAAATCTTCCTTTATATTCATTTACCAGTGCAAATGTTGGGCTTGAAACATCATCTGTGCTTTCCAATGCCGAGCATAGTCCTCTTGTAAAAGCGGTTTTGCCCATCCCAAGTCCGCCGTATAACGCTATTACCTCAACGCCTGTTAATTTATCTGCAATTCTTTTGGCAATTTGTTCTGTGTCTGCTACAGAATTTGAATTAATAGTAATCATCAGAACAAACCGCTTATTTTTCCGCTGTTGTCAACATCGATTCTTTCAGCGGCAGGAACTTTAGGTAATCCGGGCATTGTCATAATATCACCTGTATATACAACGACAAATCCTGCACCGTTTGAAAGTGTTACATTTCTGACTGTAATTGTAAAATCCTTTGGAGCGCCAAGTAATTGAGGGTTATCGGAAAGTGAATACTGGGTTTTAGCTACGCAAACAGGTAATTCATCAATATTAAGCTCTGATAATTCTTTAATACTTTTTTCAGCCTGTGTTGTAAATACAACGTCCTTTGCTCCGTAAATTTTTGTTGCTATAGCTTTTACTTTTTCTTTAAGTGAAATATTTAAGGGATAAATCGGTGCAAAATCTGACTCTTTTTCACAAGCCTGACATACTTTCTCAGCAAGAGCCTTTCCGCCTTCTCCTCCGTTTGCAAATACGTCGGATAAGGCAAAATCAGCACCTTTTTCTATGCAGTAGTTTTCAATGAACTCTAATTCTTCCTGAGAATCAGTACCGAATCTGTTAATCGCAACTACAACGGGAACACCATATTTTCTCATATTATCTATATGAACGCCTAAATTTACAATTCCTTTCTTTAATGCTTCAAGATTAACTTCTCCGCATTTATCTTTAGGAATGTTTGCATTATATTTCAATGCTCGGCAGGTAGCTACAACTACAATAGCACTTGGCTTTAAGCCTGCATATCTGCACTTAATATCAAGGAATTTTTCTGCACCTAAATCAGAGCCAAAGCCTGCTTCTGTAATACAGTAATCTGCCAGTTTTAAAGCAAGCTTAGTTGCCCTTACAGAGTTACAGCCATGAGCAATATTAGCAAAAGGACCGCCGTGCATAATTGCAGGAGTACCTTCTAAGGTTTGCACAAGATTAGGCTTTACCGCATCTTTAAGCAATGTTGCCATAGCTCCGTCAGCTTTAATATCCTTCGCAAATACAGGTTTTCCGTTATAATCATAAGCAACAAGAATCTTTCCAAGTCTTTCTTTTAAATCGGAAACATCTGCTGCAAGACATAAAATTGCCATAACTTCGGATGCAACAGTAATTATAAAATGGTCTTCTCTGGGTACGCCGTTTACCTTACCACCCATACCGATTACGATATTTCTTAATGCTCTGTCATTCATATCAAGACATCTTTTAATTAAAACTCTTCTGGGGTCAATGCCAAGTGTATTTCCCTGCTGAATATGGTTATCAAGCATTGCACAGCAAAGGTTATTTGCAGAAGTAATTGCGTGCATATCTCCTGTAAAATGAAGATTAATATCCTCCATAGGAAGTACCTGAGCATATCCGCCGCCTGCTGCTCCGCCTTTAATACCGAACACAGGTCCAAGAGACGGTTCTCTTAATGCAATTATCGCATTCTTTCCTATTTTAGCCATTGCCTGACCTAAACCTGCTGTAGTAGTAGTTTTACCCTCTCCGGCAGGTGTAGGATTAATTGCGGTTACCAAAACAAGCTTACCGTCAGGATTATTAGATACTCTTTCAAATAATTTTTCAGATAACTTAGCTTTATAGTTGCCGTAGTACTCCAATTCATCTTCTTTAATTCCTAAATTTTCAGCTATTTTTTTTATAGGCAATAACTCTGCCTGTTGTGCGATTTCAATATCTGTTAACATATTGAAAATACACCTCCAAAATTTAATTCATAATCAAATTTTAACATATTAACTTGAATAAAAAATTCTTATTTGCAAATATACTTGATATTAAAGATATATTTTTATATAATATTTACTGAATAAACGGCAACGCGCTGTTGCTGTTTCCTCCAAATACTGAAAAATCAGTATTTGTCTTGCAAAATCAATGATTTTGATTCAGTGAATCTTTGATAAGCTTGTTTTGCGAAAAATTGTATAATGGAATTACGGAGGCGATTAAAATTAAAAAGAAAATACAGATTTTTTTTCAAAGAAACGATTGCCTTCTTTGGTTAGTTACCGTCATTGCAACGATTTTCAGTGTTGTTCTTATTACAAGTCTTCAGCGTGCAGGAGATTATAATTACTTGATTTCACAAATTGGGGCTATTGGTATTGGTTTTATTGCAGCTATATTAATCAGCTTTATTGACTATAATATATTTATTAAATTCTGGTGGATTTTTGCAATAATTGCATTTATTTTAGCAGCTGCTGTTTTTGCTTTCGGTATTCAGGTTGCAGGAACAGATGATACTGCATGGATAAGACTTCCGGGAGGATTTACGGTTCAGCCGTCTGAATTTATTAAAATTTGTTTTATTTTTACTTTTACTAAGCATTTATCATATTTAAAAGAAAAGGATTATCTTAGTAAATTCTTTGCAATAATGACTTTATTCCTGCACGCTTTAATCCCCATAGCAATCATTCATATGCAGGGTGACGACGGAACTGTTTTGATTTTTGCAATGATATTTTTAGTTATGACTTTTGCAGCAGGTGTTCCCGTGAAATATTTCACTACGTTGGGAATAATTTTAATTGTAAGCATACCGATAATGTGGACATTTATATTAAATAATGAACACAGAAACAGGATTTTAGCTTTATTCGATTTAGACGGAAATGCACTGACTAATTATGGTTGGCAACAATATCAGGGCAAGGTTTCAATAGCCTCGGGAGAACTTAGCGGAAGCGGTATTTTTAACGGTCAGAGAGTTGAATACGGAATTGTTCCC
>JAFLSJ010000068.1 GCA_022511005.1 Ruminococcus sp. | reverse complement strand
ATGTGATATATGGCAAAATAGTTCTACAGGTAATATAAGCGGTGTAAGCGGAAATACCGACACAGATATTATCTTTAACGATAATGTATTTGGTAAAGATACAGATTCAGGCACAGAAGCCCCAAAGCCTGATGTTTCTAAACCCAATGTTTATTATAAGGTAAGAACCGACGGCAGATGGCTGCCCGAAGTAAAAAACCTTGAGGATTTTGCAGGTTTAACAGGTAAATCAATTACTGATGTAGCAATTAAAGTATCAAAAGGCTCTGTAAAATATCGTGTTCATATAAAAGACGGCGAATGGCTTCCTTATGTAACAGGATATAATACAGGCGACAGTGAAAACGGCTATGCAGGTAACGGAAAAGTTATTGATGCAATTGAAGTGTATTATGGCACTCCGTCCGATATAGTGGAATCAACAGGATATTTGAAAGCAAAATACAGAGTATGTCCTGTAAACGGCAGTTACTATTCTTATCAGTATGATAATGAAACCGGTAACGGTCAGGATGGCTACGCAGGAGCATTTGGTGTTTCAATAGATAAACTTCAAATTGCATTAGTATAACAGAAAGGAATAACAAAATGGACTGGTTAAAAGTATTATTGTCAGCTGTTGTAGGAGCAACAGCAACCTTTTGTCATCAGTATGGTTTGATTATTTCAGCGGTTGTTATTTCCATTGTGATAGATTGTATAACAGGTCTTGTTAAATCTAAAGTTTCAGCAGAAGGCTGGGACAGCAAAAAAGCAACTAAAGGCTTCTGGAAGAAAATCGCATTACTTGTAGCACTTGCATTTGGTATGTTGCTTGATTTCTTTATTCCCACAACGCTGGCTGAAATCGGAGTAGAAATACCTTTTCATTTACCTTTTGCGCTTATTATAGGATGTTATATTGTAATTAATGAATGTATAAGTATATGTGAAAATCTGTATATAATCAATCCGGAAGTAATGCCGAAATGGATAATAAATCTACTGAAAATAGCAAAGGAAGATATTGAAAAAATAGATGACAATAAAAAATAATGTAAAAATATAAAAATAAAGTAGGGTTGTTGCAAAGCTTAATTGCTTTGAAACAGCCCTTTTGTTATTCATAATAGTATTTTTAAACACAGTAGGGGCGACCCTTGCGGTCGCCCGCAAATAGATAAAATGTTTAATTGGATTTTCGGACAACCGCAAGGGTTATCCCTACACTGTTTTCAAATATTTTTTATATTAAGAAATGAGATATTAAAAGACATTGCTTCTTACAATAAAAGAATAAAACAATTGTAAACATAATCAAAACAGTATTATTTGTTGCTTTTTGATGTAACCAATGATATAATAAAAATAATTATATAATAGCAAGAAAGGCTGATGAATCTATGACACCAAAAGTTACTTTGCTGACCCATACACCAAATCCTGAACAAACAGTTGCAATGGCGGCAAAGCTTTGTTATTCACCGTCGGGCATTGAAAATATCCGAGAGGGCTTAACAGAGGAAAAAACTGCTGCATTTGTAGAAATGCTTTCAGAGCTTGGTCACCAATCGCCAATGGAACATGCAAGCTTTACTTTTGGTATTGAGGGGATTTCCCGTGCTTGCTCACATCAGCTTGTCCGTCATAGAATTGCATCATACAGCCAGCAATCCCAAAGGTATGTAAACGGCGAAAATTTTGAATTTGTAACTCCACCTGAAATAGAAAAAAATGAAAAGGCATATGCGGCTTATAAAAAAGTAATTGATATGCAGTCAGAGGCATATAAAGAAATCAGAAATGCTTTGGTTGTGACTGAAATCGAAGAAAATTACAAAGGTAAATATTCAGGTTCAGATGAAGAAATAATGAATGCCTTTAAAGAAGATAATAAAAAGGAGTATTCAGCATACATAAAGAAGGCCAACGAAGACGCAAGGTTTGTCTTGCCAAATGCCTGTACAACAAAGATTGTGTGTACCTTTAATGTAAGAAGTCTGGAGAACTTTTTTGCTCACCGCTGTTGTAACAGAGCTCAATGGGAAATAAGAATGGTAGCAGAGCAAATGCTTCTGGAATGTCTTAAGGTTGCACCTACTTTGTTTAAAAACTGCGGACCATCCTGTCTTTTCGGAAAATGTCCCGAGGGCAATATGAGCTGTGGCAAAATGAAGGAGGTCAGGGCTAAATATGGCAGGTAATTTAATTGTTATAGAAGGTCTTGACGGTTCAGGTAAAGCAACACAAACGAAGAAAATAAACAGTTACCTTACTGAAAATAATAAACCTGTTTTACAGGTTACTTTTCCTGATTACGATAGCCCCGCGTCATCTCTTGTAAAAATGTACTTAGGAGGAGAGCTGGGCGATAATCCCAATGATGTAAACGCATATGCGGCGTCATCATTTTACGCTGTTGACAGAGTGGCAAGCTATTTGCAAAATTGGAAAAAGGATTATGAAAACGGTACGACCATTCTTTGCGACAGATATGCCACATCAAATATTATCTATCAAATGTCAAAATTCCCTATGGAAAAATGGGACAACTTCATAGATTGGCAGTACGATTTTGAATATAATAAATTAGGACTTCCTGTACCGAATAAGGTTATATATCTTGATGTTGAGCCTGAAGTGTCACAGATGCTTATGCTTAAACGATATAACGGCGATGAAAGCAAAAAGGATATTCACGAAAAAAATCTTAACTTTCTTTTAACTTGCAGAAAAAGTGCATTATATGCCGCAAAAAAATTAAATTGGACAGTAATCTCCTGTACAAAAAACGGAGAGATGAGGTCTGTTGAAGAAATTTTTACAGAAATTTTAGACTCACTACTTATGGAACAGGTGATAAAATGATTTATGTATTTCTTGCAGATGGATTTGAAGAAACAGAAGCATTGGCAACCGTTGATGTATTAAGAAGAGCAAAGCTTGAAGTTAAAACTGTGGGAGTAGGTGCAAAGCAGGTTACAAGCTCACACCAAATTACAGTTTTAGCTGATATTGAAGATAAAGATATAGTTTTAGATGAAAGCTTGCAGGCGGTTGTTCTTCCGGGAGGAATGCCCGGAACAAAAAATCTTGAAGCCTCAGAAACTGTACAGACAGCAATTAAATTTGCAAAAGAAAATGATAAATACATTTGTGCAATTTGTGCCGCACCGTCAATTTTAGGTCATTTAGGTTTGCTTGACGGCAAAAATGCAACCTGTTTTCCGGGCTTTGAAACTAATGAAGATAAAGTAACCTATACAGGCGAGGGTGCAGTTTGTGACGGTAAGATTATTACCGGAAAAGGAGCAGGCTGTGCAATTGATTTTGGACTTATGATTGTGTCAAAATTGGTATCAAAAGAAGTGTCAGATGAAATCAGGAGTTCAATGCAATGCCAATAAAAAATATTAAGCATCAAAAAGAACAAATCAGAAATATTGCAAAAAAATACAGAGCAAATTTAAACTCTGAGCAAAAGGAAAAGTTGGATATAATTCTTCAAGAGAATTTTTTAAAATCAGATTACTATAAAAATTCTCAAACAGTTTTAGCCTTTGTTTCAAAGGATATTGAAATTTCTACCGATTTAATTTTGCAGTCAGCATTAAAGGACGGAAAAACTCTTGCTTTGCCAAAATGCAGAGAAGAAAATAAGATGGACTTTTTCATTGTTAAAGATTTGTCACAGCTGAAAAAGGGTTATTACGACCTTTTAGAGCCTGATAAAGATAAATGCGAAATTTTATCTGATTTTGAAAATTCAATCTGCTTAGTGCCGGGTCTTGTTTTTGACAGAGAAGGTTTCAGATTGGGATTCGGCAAGGGCTATTATGACCGTTTTCTGCAAGATTATAAGGGTATTTGTGCAGGAATGTGTTACTGCAAATTAGTAGAAAGCAAGCTCCCCAGAGGGTTTTATGATAAACCTGTAGATGTTTTATTTACAGAAAAATTTAAAATAGATATGGTCTAAATAATAAGGAGGGAATTCAGTGAGTAAGAATAATGAACAAAACAGCGAAGAATATTTAGCTGTGAGACAGGCAAGAGAGCAAAAAATAAAGGATTTTAAAATCGATTATTCTCAACACGATGAAAATACTCAGGCTGAAAGTCCGATTTACAGTGATATGGGCTTTGTAGACGATTTGGACGATAATGAAATCAACTCTTACAGCGGAGAAGACGTTAAAGAGCAAATGACAGAAAACTCCCGTAAATATTTAAAACACCAAAAAAGGATGCAAAAGAAACAGGAGAAAAAAAGAAACAAAAAGAACAGACGTACTTTCCGTTTGCTCTGGCTTGCAAGCGTAATAATCGTGGGTTCTGTTTTAGCTGTTTATCTTCTTGTGGGAGTCAACGATATGCTCGCAATAAACCGCACCAATGATACACAGGTGTCGGTTAAAATTCCCGAATCTCCTACACTTAAAGATGTTTCAAAGGCATTAAAAGAGGCAGGCGCAATAAGCGAGACGTCGTTTTTTGAAATGTACGCCAAAATAACAAAATCTGCTGATGGTTTTCATCAGGGAGATTATAGATTAAAAACCAACCTTGACTATGAAGCAATTATCAACTTTCTGCAAGGTAACTCCAACAGAACAGATATTGTAACGGTAACGATTACAGAAGGTCAGAATATTCTTGAAATTGCCGATACACTGAAAAATGCAGGGGTTCTTTCAGATACAGAGGAATTTCTTGTGCTTTGTAACAGTACATATTTTGACTCAGATTATGAGTTCTTGCAGAATATAAAGAAACCTGAAGAACGTTATTATAAGCTTGAGGGATATCTTTATCCCGATACATACGATTTCTATATTAACGAAGAGCCTAAGGTTACAATTACCCGTTTCCTCAATAACTTTGAAACGTCAATGTATCAAAGACAAACTATTGAAGGATATGATAAAAGAGTTAAAATTTCTGATTTAATAGAAGGCTCCGGCTATTCAATGGATCAAATTCTGTCTATTGCGTCAATCGTACAGGCTGAGGCAGCAAGCAATGACGATATGTACTATGTTTCTTCAATTATCCATAACCGTCTTGAAAGAGGAGAGGAGTTGGATGTAGCCTCATTAGGTCTTGATTCAACAATGTACTATCCGTACAGAAGTGAGGATAAGATCCCAAAGGATATAAAATCTAACTTTAAGAGCAGATATAACACCTATAATTTTGCAGGATTACCTCCCGGATCGATCTGTAACCCCGGTACGCAGGCAATTTTAGCGGCAATTAATCCATATGAAACAGATTACCTGTATTTCTGCCATTCGGAAGACGGTACGCCTTACTATGCTTCAAATATCTGGGAACACCAATATAATCAGGAAGTGGCAGGAATATCATAATGAAAAAACCTGAAATATTATCTCCGGCAGGAGATATGGAATGTTTAAACTCGGCAATTAAATTCGGTGCAGACGCAGTTTTTCTTGCAGGAAACGAGTTTGGAATGAGAACTGCTTCAAAGAACTTTGATAAATCAGATTTAAAAGAGGCGGTAAAGACATCTCATAACAATAATGTAAAAGTTTATGTTACCTGTAATACTTTACCCCGTAATGATGAACTTGTAAGATTACCTGAATTTCTTGAATATTCTCAGGAATGCGGAATAGATGCATTTATTATTGCAGATATGGGCGTTCTTGACTTGGTAAAAAAGTATGCACCGAAAGTTGATATACATATTTCTACTCAGGCAGGTATAGTAAACTACGGTACGGCAAATGCATTTTATAATATGGGAGCAAAGCGAGTTGTTCTTGCAAGAGAGCTTCCCCTTGACGAGATTGCCCAAATCAGAGCAAAAATTCCAAATGATTTAGAAATTGAGTGCTTTGTACATGGAGCAATGTGCGTTTCTTTTTCAGGCAGATGCCTGATATCAAGCTATATGACCGGCAGAGATGCAAACCGTGGCGACTGTGCCCAACCCTGTAGATGGAAGTATCATCTTTATGAAGAAAACCGTCAGGGTCAGTATTTCCCTGTTGAAGAAACAGATAAAGGCACATTCCTTTACAATTCCCGTGATCTTTGTATGATAGAGCATATTCCCCAGCTTGTAAAAGCAGGAATTTCAAGCTTTAAAATTGAAGGCAGAGCAAAATCTGCCTACTATACAGCGGTAACAACTAACGCTTATCGCCACGCAGTTTCGGATTATATGAATGAAGCCGAAAATTACACATTAAAGCCCTGGATTAAGGAAGAACTTGATAAAATCAGCCATAGGGAATATAATACAGGCTTTTATTTCGGTAATGAACCGGGGCAGGTTACAGATAACGGCGGATATATCAGACATTATGATGTGGTAGCTGTTTGTGAAAATGAGCTTGAAGAGAATAAATCAGAAATCACCCAGAGAAATAAATTTTTAGTGGGAGATGAGCTTGATGTTCTTCCGCCAAGCGGAATACCGTTCTTGACAAAATGTATAGCTTTGGAAGATGTTTACGGAAATACAAGAGAAAGCGCTCCCCACGCAATGGAAAAGCTTTATTTAATAACGGATAAACCAATTCCCAAAGGCGCAGTTATCAGACGCAAAAGGACCTAAAAACAACAAAAAATTTTCTTGTAACAAAAAGCAAAAGTTTTTGCGTCGCTTTTTTCAAAAAGCGACCGAGGATCAAAGGGCGAGTAG
>JAFLSJ010000067.1 GCA_022511005.1 Ruminococcus sp. | reverse complement strand
CGGGCTTTAAATTAATAATAATCTGACTGACTTTAAAAAAGCGTTTTGTTAAAGGCAAATTTTCCGCTTCCTTGATAATTCTTAACTCTTTCGATTACCTCATCAAAATCAATGGTTTTTTCAGCACAAAGAGCCGCTCCGCAGGAAACATAATAAAGAGAATTTTCAGGACAGATGCCCTGTGTATTTAATGTTTCGTCAAAGCATTTTCTAAGCTCTGACATAAAGGTTAAAGGTCCTCCTAAATAAACAACCTTTCCTGTAATTTCTCTGCCCTGTGCAAGACCTGCCACCGTCTGGCTTACAACCGCCTGAAAAATACTTTCAGCAATATCGCTTTTTCTTGCGCCCTGATTTAAAAGTGGCTGAATATCTGTTTTTGCAAAAACACCGCATCTTGATGCTATTGTATATGTTTTTTCATATTCCTTTGCCAGGTCGTCAAGCTCCTCTAAAGGAACATTTAATAGTGTTGCCATCTGGTCAATAAAGGCTCCTGTACCTCCTGCACAGGTACCGTTCATTCTTACTTCAAGACCGTTTGTAAGGAAAAGAATTTTTGCGTCTTCTCCGCCTAACTCGATTACAACATCTGTTCCGGGAATAAATGTATTGGCGGCAACTCTTGTAGCGTATACCTCTTGAACAAAGTCTATTTTGCAGCTTTCTGCAACACCCATACCTGCACTGCCGCTCATTGCAACCTTAGCATTTACAGCATCAGGCATAGCTTCTCTTACCTTTGTAAGGATTTCGCCGATTTTCTCGGTAATCTGTGAAAAATGGCGTTCATATGTACTGTATATTAATTTATTTTTATCATCTAAAACTACACACTTTATAGTTGTTGAACCTATATCTAATCCCAGTTTCAAGTTAGTTGACCTCCGAAATCTCAGTCAAATTTTGTATCTTTACATTTATCACTTTATTATAAAATAAAATCAAAATTATTTAATTCTAATTAAGAAATATGGTGAATGAGTTTTTATTTTATTATATGGAAAATTCTGTTAATGACTGAATTTTAAAATTTGTTAATAAAATAGCAGAAAAATTTCACCTTAACGCAAAAACGGGGGCTGTCGCAAATTGAAAAAATTTGCGACAGCCCCCGTTTCTATAATTAAATATATAAGTTACGCAGATATGCAAGGGTGATATTTAAGCTTGAATAAATATTGTTTATAAAACTTACCCTCTCCTTAAAGCGAATTATCTGTATTGATATGAATTCATTTTCCAGTCATTACCAATTTTTGATCCGGTCAGATAATATCCCTTTCCATCAGTATACTTATTAATACCAGTTACTGCTGTTGTTTGTTGCCCTGATCCATTAAAAATTACACAGTCATAAAGCCCCGCGTCAAAAGTAATTGAATAAATCTCTTGCGAATATTCATTAAGACCTACATATGTCATAAAATCTCCGGGCCAAGTATTATTTGTTGTCAGAGTTTCGTTCCAAAGGTAAGCTCTGAGACCTGTCCAGTTGTTTACATTAGTAAAGTAGAGTGTAACGGTCTCATCTGTAAGTGGATTGTAGTTGTCCCATGTGCCTTTAGAATATCGATACATTTTTCCGTTGCCGGGTATGGTAAGATCATCTGTCTGACTGCTTCCGTTGTTGCTAAAAATAATTTTGTCACATCGTGATGGAACATCAATCTTATAAATATTAGCCCTAACATGCGTCATTGTTTTTCCGGGCCAAGTAACAGGGTAAAAATAACCTTCATCTTCCCAATAATAGGCTTTTGGTGTACCCCAATTTAAATCATTTTGATAATAGATTGTTATAATATCATCCGGATTGTAGTCAATCCAAGTATCTGCTGTAGGAATATAAAGATGATTATTGCCGGGAATATTTAAGTTTGCAGTTTGTCGTGAACCGTTATTGCTAAATATAATTTTGTTACAATAAGATGGAACTGTAACTTTGTATATATTATCTGAAACCAATGTCATTGAAGTACCCGGCCATACTACCGGAGTTGCACCATTATTTTTCCAATAATAAGCTTTGACATTACTCCAGTTTGATGTATTTTGAAAATAAACGTCTATGCTGGATTGTACAGATTGCAGTGCTTTATATGCGTTTAAACGTCCGCCGGTTGCAACTTTTCCGTCTAACTGAGGCAATTTATCAACACCGTTTAATATTGCCTCCTTAAGCTGTGATGTTGAAAGATCAGGATACTCGCTCAATAACAAGGCTGCCACGCCCGCTACTTGCGGCGATGCCATAGATGTACCACTCAAACTTGCATAACCGGAATTAAGATATGTACTGTAAATTCCAGAACCCGGTGCAGCAATATCTACGCTTTTCGAACCGTAATTTGAAAAACTTGATAATGTATCAGATTTATCTGTCGATGCCACTGATATAATATTGGGTAAATCATAAGATGATGGATAATGAGGCGTGCTATCAGTATCATATGCTTTATTTCCCGCTGATGCTATAAATAATCCTCTATAATTTTTTATAGCATCTTTAAGAGTATCTGAGTAAAAATAAGAACCCCAGCTGTTATTTGTAATTAAGATATCGTGTAAATTAGCATAATTTAATGCCTCTATAACTGCTGACGTAGATATAGAATTACTATCCCCTATTCCTACTCCTAACCATGCAAGACTAACATTCCAGTTTACACCGGTAATTCCTATTTCATTATTGCCCTTAGCTCCAATAATTCCCGAAACATGTGTTCCGTGTCCATTTCCATCTGTAGGAGTTCCTCCTTTTCCTTCTACAAAATTATATCCATGAATATCATTTATGTATCCATACTCATTTGGATTAGGATTCACCCATAAATTATCAAATAAATCAGGATGTGTACCTTGAATACCTGTATCGATAATACCAACAACTACATTATTGTTACCTCTTGCATGATCCCATGCTGTAGTAGCATTTATATTTTGCAACGCATATTGAAGAGAATAATACGGGTCATTTGGAGTAGCTGTACATGTCTGATAATAATCAGGTTCTGCAATTTCAACGGCAGGATTAGCATTTAAAATTTTCAAAGCGTTTTCTACCGCATCTTTTCCCGTTTCTTCAAGGGTAAATACAAAAGTATTATTTTGAGTATCAGTGATTTCAGCCGTACTGTACACTTCATCGTTTTGAATTACATCTGTTTTAGATGGATTAAGTAATTTAACATTAGAGCAAGCTATTCCAAACGAGTCATCTGTGATGTTAATCATATTGCTTGAATATAAGTTGTCTGCAAGTTTTACAATCACACGGTCTGTTGCAAACTCTGCATCCGTACTTACTGTACTTGCTCCGGCAGCAAATGTTTGCATTGGAAAAACACTGATAATCATTAAAATAGTGATTATTATGCTTAAAAGTTTTTTATGCTTCATATTTTACTTCCTCCTTATTGCCTTATTAAGGCTTTATTTGTATTTGTATTAGTGAAAATAATTCACAATCAATCCCGAGGGGGGTCACAAAATAACTTTTTGCTTCTATTAAGAAGTTTCAACATCACTTTAGTGCAATTGTGAAAAACTAATTTTTGCTTTTCTGCATTTTGTTACCAAGCATTTAAAAGGCCTGCAAGTTGCATTTGAATCATTGTTGCGTCATTAATAGTAACTGTACCGGTTCCGCTAACGTTGGCAGCAGAACAATTAATTTTCTGTTCAGAAATTAAATTAGCTAAATACATTTGAATGCACGTAGCGTCCTTTACTGACAACTCACCGTCACCGTCGGCATCACCCTTAACGAAATCTGTCTTAGTATTTTCACCGCCGCCATTAACATCTGTAACAGTATCCGTCGGTTCCGTCATAGAATTTGTGTCCTCGGTATTTTTATTGTCTTTATCAACATACGGAAAAGTAATTTTCGGATTATCATCAGTCCATCGACCATCACATTGAGCATAATACATTGGTCTGGCATCTAATACATAAGGACTGGCTTTTAAGATATCTATAGCATTCCATACGAATTCACAAGATACGAACTCGCAATTTTTATCTTCAAATCTTATGCCATAACCGGGTTTTAAATCAGATTCAGATCTTAAATAAACGTCAGTTCTAGTAAATTTATATTCCGGAAATAATTCCTTTATTAATTCATCTACTAATGTTTTATCCCCAAGACGACGAGCTTGATCATTACAGTCTTCATAGTCTTTATTAAGATAAACAATAACCTCGTCGGGAGCATAAGCATGAACCGAAGCGTTATAATCCGGTTGGGCAAAATATACATAAGGACTCTTGCTTAAAATATCTATGGCTTTCCAAACAATTTCTTTACTTTTTTCCTCAAATTCTATGCACCACACATTATGACATATGCCATCTTCTGTGCCATCTTCATTGGTATAATATGCCCAATAAAGGTCCATATCAACAATTTTAAATTCAGGTGGGAGGAATTCCTCAAGATAAGAAAGCATTTCTTTATGATTCATAGTTTCTGCATCTTCTGTAACTCCCACAAGAACTTCGCCTGGAGTAAAAAACAGTTCATCTTTTGAGCTATCAGAACCAGGATCATAAACAAAGGACGCATCAACTACCGCAAACGCACTTGGTACACACCCAAGTAACATAACCGCTGACAAAATTATAGCCGCACCCCTTTTCAGAAATTTTCCTTTCATAACACACACCTCCTTTCAAATAAATATAGCACCTGCAAATAAAGGTGCTGTTCTTTACTTAGATAACACTTGCAAAAAGTGATGTTGAAACCAATAAAATACCTTATAGTTTTTATTTAACATAGTTAAATTATCAGTTCAATAATAGCCTCTATACTATAAATTCAAGTAATACTATTTAATTTTTTTAATTATAATCAATATTTATGTATTTTACAACAATAATAACACATATATACTTTTTTGTAAATGTTTAACAATAAAATTTATGAAAATTTTTATTTCTTTTTTCCTTATTAAAAAAAATCATTGTAAAAAACTAAAAACTCTCGAAAAAAGCCTTTTATAAGCTTTAATTTCGAGAGTTTTCTCTGCATTATTTTTTTGTCAATTTTGAGACAGCCCCTCTGTTTCAATTTAAATTAAAACGAGAAGTCTTCGTCTGTTTCATTGCTTACTGCATCTGATACGGCTTCCATTGCTTCTTCTGCTGCGTCTGTTACTGTTTCTTTAACTTCTGTCGCAACATCTGAAACAGTATCTTTGACTTCCTCTGCCATATCCTTAGCCGCCACTGTAATATCTTCAACCATTTCCGGTTTTTCCTCTTTTACAGGAAATGGGGACTCTGCATATTCATCTTCGTTTGAGCAGGCAACAGTTATATCTTCAATAGTATCTTTATCGTAATTATCAAAAATTTCTATTGATTGGTTTTCAAGAATTAAGTTGTATCTTTCTCTTGCCTTTTTAATTCTGCATTTAGAGGTTTCAATTACATTAAAGAGCTCGCTTTCATTTTTAGCAGGCAAAAATTCTTCTCCCTTGCCTGAATTTTCATAGTAATGCTTACCCAATGCAATATATGCTCTGTTAATCATTTCGCTTTCATTTTTCATAACCAGACGTAAACGGTTAAGCTGAGCATTTGTTCTGTTTTTCTCAATAATTGTATGAGTAACTGCTGAAATTGTATCAACAGCTGTATTTAATGAGCTTTTAACTGTATCTAAAAAATCCATAAAAATATCTCCTTTATCAGACATATATGTTTTTAATTCATATGTTATTATTATGACAGATAATCACACTAAAATCAATAATTTTTTAAAAATAACTTGTTAAAAATAACCTGTATTGATATAATATTGAAAAGAATGTTTTTAATTGATTAATAAAATCTCATAAAGGAGAAAGTTAAATGTCCGGAAAGGTTACAAAAAATATTGCTTGTCCAAGGTGTAATGAAACCACTCAAACAGAGATATATACCAGCATTAACGCATTCAACGATCCTGAATTAAGAGAAAAGGCTCTTGACGAAAGTCTATTCAAATGGCGGTGCGAGTCCTGCGGTCATGAAGCAAGACTTACATATCCTGTTTTATATAATGATATGAAAAACCGCTTTATGGTTTATCTTATTCCGAGAATTGAGCGTTTTCAGCTTGCAGACCGTGAGCTTGAGGAAGAATTTGATAATTTAAAAAACATAAACAAACGCCTTGTGCCTGATTTCAATACATTTAAAGAAAAGGTATTTATATTTGAATCGGGGCTTGATGATATGGCTATTGAGGTTACAAAGCTTGCAATAAGCGAAACTGTTGCAAAAAAGCAAAATCTCAGGGAAGTTACAGAGGGTTACCTCTCCATGTATGACAGAGAAACAAACACAATGGGATTTACATTCTTTTTAGGAGAAAGTAAAGAACCCTATGTTCAAAGTGCAAGACTTGAAATTTACGGAAAATCAATGAGTATAGTAAAGGAATTTGCCGTTAAAGACAAAAAGCTGAAAGGCTTTATAAAAATTGACCGTGAATGGGCAGAAAATGTGCTGTATAGATATAAACGCTCAAAGCACCATTTGCAGGACTTGGAGAATGAGGTCAAACCGACTATAAAAACGAAGGAACTTGAAAAGAAGAAGATTAATATTGAAATTATAAATCCTCAGAAAAAATCAGAAGAAGAGAACGAAGAATAAAAACAGCGGGTCGATTTGCACATCGACCCGTTTTATAAATCTTGAGAAAGTTCATAAAAATGCCCAATGCCCCGACAGATTGCTCTGTCGGGGCATTGGCACAAATTTTTAAGAAATATA
>JAFLSJ010000066.1 GCA_022511005.1 Ruminococcus sp. | reverse complement strand
CTCTGACGAGGGAGCTGTCAAAACGAAGTTTTGACTGAGGGAGAGATATCTAACAGTTCCATCTTTTTGCAACTAAAGTTGTACTAAAGTTGTAATATATAAAACGCTTTTCTCTCCCTCCGTCTGTGGCAAAGCCACAGACACCTCCCTCATCAGAGGGAGGCGAACTCTTTCAAAAATGTTTTCTACATAATCGTAAAAACAAGTATAATTTAGTCTGTTTTATTTTTTATATCATTTATAATTAATTTTATATGTTCAATTTGTTCTGTTGTTAATCCTTTGATATTAATATATTCTTCGTTATCTATATCCAACAAATAATTTGGAGTAACGGAAAAATACTTCGCAATTTTTATTAATACTTCTACAGACGGTACAACATTATCATTTTCCCAATTAGAAACGCTCTGTTTTGAAACATACAAAGTTTTTGCCAATTGGACCTGACTTAAATTTCTTGCTTCTCGCAATTTTTTAATATTATCACCTAACATTTTTATCTCCAAAAACAAAATTTTAATATTATTGTAAAATATTTCTTGACATTTTAATAATACTATAGTATTATAATTTTAGACTTTAATATCATATATTATTTTTGGTTATTTAAATCATTTATTAAAAGTTTTATATGGGCAATTTCTTTTGTATTTAATTTCAAAGGATCAATGTATTCTTTGTTATTTCTTCCTAACAGAAAGTCTGTAGTAACAAAAAAATAATCTGCAATCTTTTCTAAGATTTCAACAGAAGGCATAATATTACCATTTTCCCAATTAGAAACGCTTTGCTTTGTAACAAATAAAGCATTTGCCAACTGAACTTGACTTAAATTTCTTGCTTCTCGCAATTTTTTAATGTTTTCACTTAACATTTTTATCTCCATAAATAAAAATTTCAATATCATTGTAAAATAAGTATTGACTTTTTTGAAATACTATAGTATTGTAATATTAGTTTAACCATGTGAAATTTAAAAAATTTTTTTAAAACGTAAAAAAAAGTAAAAAATTTCCAAAAAAGTATTGACTTTTGAAAAATAAGTGTTATAATGTCATAAAAGGTAATAAATCCCAAATCAATTTCAGAAAGTGAGGTGTATATTAACAATTTTTGTATAATTTTGGGACAGCCTTTACGGCAATCCGGAAATTAATGTATTCTTTTAATTCTATTCCACTCCTTAGAGGAATTTTATGTATCCTATTTGCATCCTACATATTTTTTTATAGTCAAGTACCCACTCGTCTATAAACGTGGATTTTTTACTTATGGTTTTTATTGTATCTATTTATTATATTTAAAAACAAATTACGGAAAAATTGTTTTACAGATGCAATAAATCAAAAACACAACTCATTTGTATATTTATTAATTGAATATTTTTAATTTTCGAATTGCCGTAAGGGTTGCCCCTTAAATTTTTTAACTTTTTATATAATCAACAGGAATGGTGTTTTCAACTTAATTATGCATGCGAATTAAGGAGAATTCGGGAAGTGGCCATACCTACATCAAACCGGTTGTTTATATATAGGGAGAAGCAAGAATCTTTTTTTGCATACAGAAATCTTTTTATGCTGACAGAGTACTTCTATCTTCGAGCTGCGTTACTACAAGAGATTAATATAAGCGGAAAAGATATAATTCTGTTGAATTTTTTGATTTCTTATGCTTTTTAAGAAACTTGTTGCTCCTGAAGGCAACAGATAAAATTATTCAAACTGTTGTTAGGTTATGCTACAGGGTCAGCAATTTTTAAAATATAGATTACTTTTCACCGGCAGAAACAAGTGGCTCGTAATCTTAAAGAGGAACTTCATCTTCATCACAAATTGTAAACTTTTATGTTATTCCCAATCATCAGTTGTTGTAAAGATAACCTGAGCTGAACCGTTGATAGAATCAGTATAACTGAACAACACAAAGATTATCAAAGAAAACCATTAAAACACTGAGAAAACCATTAAAACATAGTAATAAACAAGTTATTTTTTTCATAATTTTTTTAGACTGACATATATTTTTATATCTATCAGTCTAAAAGAAAAGACTCCTTTTTAATATAAGAATTTTTTCCTCTCCTGAGTAAAATCAGGAGAGGTTTTTTCTGTCAAAAAACATGATACATAAACAAAGAAAATAATTGTTCCCTACTTGCTTCCCTCTAACGAGAAATTCCCTTGTATAGGAAACAAAATGGTTGTGGTTTTCGCAAAAAACAGGTTTTACTAAATTAAAATAATTCTTTATTATAAATTTATCCTTTTACAGCGCCTGAAACAATACCTTTAATAATATGCTTTTGACATGCAAAGTAGAAAATTACAATGGGAATAATACTCAAAATGATAAGCGCCATAATTGCACCGATATCAGTTTGACCATAGCTTCCGTTAAGGTATTGAATATGAATAGGAATGGTTCTGTAAAGTTTAATATCAAGAACAAGATATGGTAGGAGATAATCATTCCATACCCACATTGTTTCAAGAATACCTACTGAAATAAATGTAGGCTTCATTATAGGCAATACAACGCCGAAAAATGTTCTCAGCGGGCCTGCACCGTCAATGCTTGCAGCCTCTTCAATTTCAATGGGAATGGATTTAACAAATCCCGTAAACATAAATATGGCAAGTCCTGCACCAAAACCAAGATAAACTATAACGATACCCCAGGGAGTATTAAGCTTTAAACTATCTGCGGTTTTTGAAAGTGTGTACATAACCATCTGGAAAGGTACAATCATAGAGAAAACACAGAAATAGTAAATAAGCTTACAAACCCAGTTATTAACTCTTGAAATATACCAAGCACTCATTGATGTGCATATTAAAATTACAAATACTGTTGCAATTGTAACAAACAAGCTGATTGCTACCGACTTGTAAAATGGAAAGTTGCCATAAAAAATACCGTTAATATAGTTGTCAAATCCTACAAAGGTATCAGCATTAGGTGGTGTAAAGGGTTGGGCGCTGATTCCGGTTTTCAGCTTAAATGAGTTCATTAATACAATAAAAATAGGAGAAACGTAAAACACAGCAATAATACTGAAAACAACAGTAAGTATAATTTTAGATATTTTACTTCTTTTCTTAACATTAGCATCCATTATTGCTGCACCTCCCTCTTTCTTGTAAAGTAAAGCTGAACTAATGCAATAGCTGCTACTATTACAAAGAAAATAACAGCCTTAGCCTGACCGACACCACGAGTGTTTGCATTCTGGTAGAATGTCTGATAAATATTAAGAGCCAGCATTTGTGTTTTATAAACCGTAGTACCGGAAGCTTGTACAACGCCAGGCAAACCATTGGTTAAAGCCAAGTTTTGGTCAAACAATTTAAATGAGTTTGTAAGGGTTAAGAATGTGCATATAGTAATTGAGGGCGCCATCATTGGAATGGTTATCCTTCCCATAATCTGACGTTTGTTTGCACCGTCAATTCTTGCAGCTTCATATAAATCTCCGGGAATACTTTGGAAACCGGAAATATAAATTATCATCATATAACCGATTTGCTGCCAGCACATAAGGATTACCAAACCCCAAAAACCGAATGTTGCATCTGCTACGATTGTTTTACCGTAATTTAAAAGGATTCCGTTAAAAATCAACTGCCAAATATATCCCAAAACAATACCGCCGATAAGGTTCGGCATAAAGAAGGTTGTCCTGAAAATATTTGAGCCTTTGATACCCATTGTTAAAACATAACCCACAATGAAAGCTAAAACATTTATAAATACAACAGATACTATTACAAATGCAACCGTAAACCAAAATGCACTTGAAAATGTTTGATCCTGAAAAGCCTGAATATAGTTATCAACACCTACAAATGTTGCATTACTTGTGGTTACAAATTTACAAAAGGATAGGTAAATTCCCTGAAAAAACGGCCATACAAACGCCATAATAAAGGCTGCCAGAGTAGGCAATACAAATATGACAAAATATTTTTTATTTTTTTGAATCAAAAGGATTACCTCCCCTTATAAGTGGTTTAAAAAAGAGGAGCGCGTAAAACACTCCTCTTTCGTGCGCTTATTAATTATTTATTAGCTGCTGCGTACTCTGTTTTCCAGCCTTCTACGAATGCTGTTTTAACATCATCCCAGCTGCCTGTGCCTGCTGCATACTGTGTAAGAGCTGCACCAACGCCGTCTTTCCATTTCTCTGATGGAATTGATGAGAAGTTCCATGAAACAGGAGTATTGCCGGCTTCAACGTCTGCGTCAGCAATAGCAACTAATGGGTTAGAAGCTTCTTTAGCATTTTTGAAAGGAATTACAAAGCCCATATCTTCTGCAAGAGCTGTTGTACCCTTATCGCTTGTTACACACCAGTTGATAAAATCAAGTGTTGCTTTAATATCATTTTCAGAAGCATTTTTATTTACGCACCAATAGTTCTCTGAACCTGTGCAAAGACCTTGTTTTTCTTCGCCGTCAGCACCGATATAAATTGGAAGCATACCGTACTCTTCGTCCTTTAAGCCTTCGCCCTTTTCCTCGTCATATGCTGTTCCGCCGTATTCCCAAGTACCGTTCTGGAAGAATACAGCCTTACCGGTTTTGAACTCTGTTTCAGCGTCTGTACCTGTTTTGCTTGCAAGAGCAGTCTTATCACAAGTAGCATTGTTGATATAGAGGTCCCAAATCTGCTTGTAGTTATCTAAATATTTGCCTTCAATTGCATCTGTTGATGAAATACCTTTATCTTTGTATTCATAGTAGATAGGCATATTTGCAAGGTGAGTTTTAAATCTCCAGTCAGATGAGCCATCCATACCTGCTGAAGTAAATGCACCGTCAACGCCTAAAGCCTCTTTGTTAGCCTGAATTTCTTCTGCAACTGTCTTTAATGCGTCAAAGCTCTTGATTTCGTCAACGCTCTTAACTGTAGCGAAATCAGATCCGAAATACTTGTCAAGTAATGTTTTGTTGTAAATGATACCATATGTCTCAACAACATAAGCAACACCATAAACAGCATTGTCTTCTTTAAGAAGGAATTCATCGTTTGTAACCTGACCCACGATATCTGAGTTTGAAAGGTCATAGCAATAATCCTTCCAGTTTGCAAGACCTACAGGTCCGTTTACCTGGAATAATGTAGGAGCGTCAGTCTTATCCATTTCAGATGTCAATGTCTGCTCATATGTGTTCTCAGCAGCTGTTACAACTGTAACTTCAACACCTGTTTCATCAGTATAAGCTTTTGCAAGATCCTGCCACTGCTGATCCTGTTCAGGTTTAAATTGGAGGTAATAAACCTTTCCGCTTGCTTCAGGGGTATTGCTGTCGCCACCTGCTGTAGAATTATTTCCGCCGCAGCCTGCAAATACAGAAGCCATCATGCAGCCGGCTAAACCAACAGCTAATAATTTTGATAACTTTTTCACTTTTTAAGTCTCCTTTATTATTTATTTAGTAATAACAACCGATAGAAAATATACCAAATTATTACTTTGAGTGTATAACAATATTTTTTTGTCTAAAACTTTTATTAATATTAAAAATATTGGAAAAAATCAATAATTTTTTTATAAATATTTATTAATCGGTTTAAATTATTATGCATTTTATTTATATAATTATTCTCCCCATTTGTGATTATGAAGTTCACCCTTACATAAAAGCTGAGGATAATCCCATTGACGCAATACCTCATATACTGCAATTGCCACGGAATTGGAAAGATTCAGGCTTCTCGCCTCATCAATCATAGGAATTCTCAGGGTACTATCATTGTTTTTTAACAGCAGTTCTTCCGGCAGTCCCTTTGTTTCTTTTCCGAAAAGCAAATATGCCTTATCTGGATATTCTGCGTCTGAATGTCTGTGAGTTCCTTTTGTTGAAAAATAAAAATATTTTCCGCCCTTTGTTTTTTCAAAAAAATCATCTAAGCTCTCATAATAAGTTATATCAAGCAGATTCCAATAATCAAGACCTGCCCGCTTTAAATACTTGTCGTTAATTTCAAATCCCAAGGGTTTTACAAGATGGAGCCTTACTCCCGTTGCCGCACAGGTTCTCGCAATATTGCCTGTGTTCTGGGGAATTTCAGGCTCTACCATTACTATATTTAACTCTGCCATTTTTATCACCTCTTAAATTTTTCAAGGTATATTATAGCAGAGCTTTGCAAAAATTAATATAGATTTATTTAAAGCAGATAAAAATTTTGAATTATTAACAATGAATTATTTAAGCAAAACAAATAGTTTACCTTGCAAAAAGTACATCAGCCATTAAAAAACCATAAGCATACCAACTTTCCTATTATCTGTACATTTTTTATCTTTATTCTGTTTTGGGAAATATAAATCCGGTATTCAAAAAAGCTTCTTTATTTATTCAAATTGAACATAAGCTGTTATCGTTTTGTTTTTTCGTAATTTAATCTCTTCACCTTTTGTAAATAATATACACTATAGTTTTTATAAAAAATGTCGTAATTTAATCTCGCAATACCAAAAGTTATCATT
This sequence comes from Ruminococcus sp., assembly GCA_022511005.1. Lineage (GTDB taxonomy): Bacteria > Bacillota > Clostridia > Oscillospirales > Acutalibacteraceae > Ruminococcoides. Next base: position 352 of record JAFLSJ010000066.1, on the reverse strand, counting down.
TTTATATAAGATAAAAAAGTAAACAATATTAATGCAGAAAACTGCATTAATATTATGGAGGTAAAATATGAGCAACAATTTATCGAATATGGTTAAGGGTGTATCTATCGGACTTATGGCTGGCGTTGCTGTTGGTTTTGCAGGCAAAAAGATGATTGACGAAAACCCGAAAATGCGTAAAAAGGCAAATAAAGCTGTTAGAACTGTAAGCTCCCTTATAGATACAGCCCAGTATATGCTTAAATAATTTTGTAAAATCAGTTTTTAAGGGGCTGTCTCAAAGGTAAAAATTGAGACAGCCCTGTTTTAATATTTTATAACAATTTACATAAGTTATCCGCAAATAACCAAT
>JAFLSJ010000065.1 GCA_022511005.1 Ruminococcus sp. | reverse complement strand
AATTATGTATTGGCTGACAAAACCGTATTTTTCCAATAAAAAAATATGGCTGATGTATGATAAGCTGTACAAAGGTGGTGACAGCAGCGAATATTTGTATAGATACTGTGCAAATTTCAAAGACGGTATCACAAGGTATTATGTAATAGATAAAGACACTCCTGAATATAAGCAAATGAAAAAAGAAGGTCTTAAACCGCTTAAAAACGGTTCATTAAAGCATAAGATGGCATTCTTGAATTCTGACATTGTGCTTATAACCAATTCAAATGTATTTCCATTCAATGGGTATAGTCTTGATCGTTCAAGATTTATCAGAGGTTTTTGTAATTTTTCATCAATGTGCTTACAGCACGGTTTGTCAGTACAAAAATGTGCTATGGCACAGCAAAGAATTGTAGATAACACTACTATGTATTTCTTAGCCTCTCATCATGAATATGATAATCTGAACCATCATGCCTATAACTATAAGGACTTCGATATTCTGAGGTTGACGGGTATTGGCAGATATGACGGACTTATTAATGATGATAAAAAGCAAATATTGATTTCTCCAACCTGGCGTATGTACAACGCTATGCCTGTAACTACCAGTGAAGGAGAACAGCGTTCTTACAATCCTGAATTTAAGCATACTACCTACTACAAAATTTATAACGACCTTATTAATAATAAAAAGCTTATTTCCACAGCAAAAGAAACCGGCTATAAAATCAAATACCTTTTACATCCAATTTTAAGTGCACAGGTTAACGACTTTAAACCCGACGATTACGTTGAAGTTATTTCGTCTGTGGGAGATTTAAACTATGAAGAAATTTTGACTCAGTCAAGCCTTATGGTAACTGACTATTCAGGTGTGCAGTTTGATTTTTCATATATGAAAAAACCTATTGTATATTTTCACCCGTCACAGCTTCCTGCTCATTATGAAAACGGATGTTTCTTCTATGACACTATGGGTTTTGGTGAAATTTGTACTGAGAGCGATGAGCTTGTAGATTTGCTTTGTAATTATATGAAGAATAACTGTCAAATGAAACAGGTCTATGTTGACAGAGTTAATGAATTTTATGATTTTGATGACCATAACAACTGTCAAAGAATATATGATGAAATTATTAAATATCAACACAAAGTAGATAAAAATAAATTAAGAAAATAATTCATTTAAAGGTTCGGCAAATGCCGAACCTTTAAATAAAATGAAGCAGATTACAACAATTGTAATCTGCTTTTAATGTTATTCTTTAATAAACTTATTTTTTGCCATACTGTTTGCTGCAAGCATAACTCCCAGCTTTCCGCTATGGAAATTAAGTCCTCCCTGCATCCATACGGCATAAGGTTCTCTTAAAGGTCCGTCGGCTGAAAGTTCAATGGAAGAGCCTAAGGTAAACGCTCCTGCCGCCATAACAACCTGATTTTCATAACCGGGCATATCCGAGGGCTCAGGAGAAACAAAGCTGTCAACTGCTGAACCGCTTTGAATACCCTTACAGAAATTAACAAGATTATCAGAGTTGTTAAGCTCAATAACCTGAATAATATCTCCCCTGTTTACATTATATTTTGGAGTTACTTTATATCCTAAAAGTTCAAATAAAGCTGACGCAAAAACAGCGGTTTTTAATGCTTCTCCCGTAACGTGAGGAGCATGATATGCGCCCATAAACATTTCTCTTGTGGTATTTAAAGTTGCACCTAACTCTTTTCCTGTTCCGGGAGTTGTAAGCCTGTATGAACACATTTCAACCAATTCTCTTTTACCGGCAATATATCCTCCTGTGGGAGCAATACCGCCGCCGGGATTTTTAATTAACGAACCGGCTATAATATCAACACCGACAGATAAAGGCTCCTTTTTCTCAACAAATTCACCGTAGCAGTTATCAAGCATAATAATAGAATTTGACGATTTACTTCTTACAATATTACAGATTGTTTCTATTTCATCTATTGTAAGCGTTGGTCGCAGGCTGTACCCTCTTGATCGCTGTATGTAAACCATTTTATATGTATCGTCAACAGTTTCTGCAATTTTTTCATAATCAACAGTACCGTCCTGTTTTAAATCAATCTGACTGTATTCTATTCCGAAGTCCTTTAAAGAGCCTGAATAGTTACCCTCAATACCGATTGCGCTTCTTATTGTATCGTAAGGAATACCTGTAACGGATAACATTTTATCTCCCGGTCTGAGCATACCGAACAAGGCAACAGTAAGAGTATGTGTTCCGCTTACAAAATTATGACGAACCAATGCATCTTCCGCATCAAATACATAAGCATAAACCTTGTCCAAAACATCTCTGCCTCTGTCATCATAGCCATAACCTGTTGAACCGCAAAAATGACTTTCGCTTACACCAGCATTTTGAAAAGCTTTTATCATTTTAAGCTGATTGTATTCCTGTATATCTTCAATCTTTTTAAATGATTCTTTACACATTTCAAGTGCCTTTTCGGATAATTCCATTATATTTTTATCAATCTCAAATAAATTATTTTCCAATATTTTCACCTTTTAAAAATAAAACTCACACCATTTTCCCTGTACCTTATATCCAAGGTTACTGTAAAAACTTATATTTTTATCAATTGCCCTATGCAGATAAATGCTTTTGTTTTCTTTCAGCAATTCGTTAGTTAAAATTTTAACCATAAGTGAGCCGTAACCTTTATTTCTGCAATCAGGATGTGAAGCAATTGCGCCAAGTACAGCGTCAGTTTGTGTTTCTGCAACTGTCATTCCAACAGATTTAAGTTCTCCGTTCTCTTTATAGCCTATCATTCTTATGGCATTATGTCTTAATTTATGTGAAACATCAAGGTTAAAGCTCTCAAAATCAGGAGCTTCAAAGCCTTCTTCTTTACATAACACCAACAAGTCATAAGCTTCCTTTACAGTTGGTGTGTATAGCTTGTATTCTTCTTCAATTTCATAGGGACTTCCAAAGAATTTCAAAACCGCACCTGTTGTTTTTTTATCTGTATAAAGCTCAAGCTTATACTTATTATCGGCTAAAACAGTTGTAGCACCTGCTACCCTTAAAAAGCTTGAAATTTCTTCAAGGTCTGATAAATCACTTAACTGGACTATAAATTGTGTTCCAAGCCTTCCTATTGATGATACACATACGTTATCTTTAATTTGTATCCAGAAGTCAACAAAGGGTAAGTTATAATCATAACAATTATAAAGTGAATAAATACGTGCTCCAAAGGGGTTTCCTTTTGACAATGCCTTTAACAGAGAAGAAATATCAAAATCATCTGACGCTATTTTTATCATAATTCTCCTCCGCTGACTACTTTTGCAAGCTCAAAAGCTATATTAAAAGTACTATTATAATCATCAATTGAAATCAAGCTAAGCTGTGAATGCAAATACCTGCAAGGAACGGATAAAGCTATAGTTCTTACCCCTGAACAGGATTTCTGAATAGCACCTGCATCATTTCCTCCTGCAACCGCCTTTTTATATTGAATTTTATTTCCTGTAGATTTTGCAATTTCAAAAGACTTTTTAATAAGCTCTTTATCATAAATTGTTCTTTTATCCATAAAAGCTACCACAGCACCGCCGAAAACCTTACAAATCTGTTTAGATTCCTCAACTGACGGAATATCAGCAGCAGTTGTAGCTTCAAGCACAATTGCAAAATCAGGCTTTATTGTATAAGCGGCAGTTGTTGCTCCTCTTAAGCCTACTTCCTCTTGAACTACAAAAGAAAAATACATATCATACGGCAATTCCGACTTAATCATTTCAACAAGCATTGAGCAGCCTGCTCTGTCATCTATTGCCTTGGAAATAATTGTTTTCTCGTTATTTTGGTAAAAAGATTTAAAGCTTACGGAATCTCCATAAGAAACATATTTAAGTGCATCATTCTTATCGTTTGCACCGATGTCAATATACATATCTTTATAAGAAGGAATTTTGTTTTGGTCATCACCTTTACTTAAATGAACAGGCTTAATTCCTACTACTCCGCTTATATTATTCCCTACAACAACTCTGTCACCAAGTACAACTCTTCTGTCAATACCGCCGACTTCATCAAATTTTAAAAGTCCGTCTTCGGTAATTTCAGTAACAATAAAACCTACTTCATCCATATGAGCAGATAAAAGAACCTTATTCTTAGATTTTTCTTTCCCCTTTTTAAAAACTAAAATATTTCCCAAGGCATCAACTTTAAAATCGGTTGCGTAATCTTTAATTTCAGAGATAATAATATCTCTTATTACATTTTCATCGCCTGAAATCCCGTTAGATAAACATAATTCTTTTAAAAGTGCATTATTCAAATTTAGCACCTCCTCTAAGAATATACTGTGAAATTAACAAGGCTGTATTTTCAATATCATTTAAGTCCACAATTTCCGCCTGGGTATGCATATTTTTTTCAGGAATAGAAATTAACGCTGTTTTAATTCCTGATTTGCATATAGTAATTGAATCTGCATTTGTTCCTGTTAAACCTCCGCAAACTTCATTTTGATACGGAATATTACATTCATTTGCAATATTGACTAAGGTTTTATACATATCTTTATTTAATGTTGAACTAACGCACAGCATAGGTCCTTTTGAAAGCTTTATATCAGAATACTGACCTGAAATATCAGGCTGTGATGCAAAGCTTACATCTACAACAATAGCTTCGTCAGCACCGGATATAAATGCTCCTATTTTAGCCCCCAATTGGTAGGTTTCTTCCTGAGATGAAAACATAGCAATTACTTTATAATCGCATTGTTTGTCTTTTAAAAGCTGTGCAACTCTTATAATAGAAGCAACACTTGCTCTATTATCAAGTGCAGGTGAAGTAACTCTATTATTTAACAGCATTTCCGGTTCTTCATAGAAACTTACAGTATCACCAATTGAAACTATACTGCTTACTTCCTCATAGGATAACCCAGTATCAATATATACTTTGTCAATTCCGATTGCCTTATCCTCTTTACCGTCCGATAAATGAGGAGGCAAACAGCAAACTACACCTTTTATTACTTCTCTGCCATATACCTTTACCCCACAGCCCTGAACGGTCCTTAAATCTATTCCGCCGCATTTGTCTATCTTTAGAAAACCTTTGGAAGTAATATCAGTAACAATAAAACCGATTTGGTCTATATGAGCGTCTAATAAAATAGTTTTTTCAGAATTTTTGTTTCCGAAAACTGCAAAAACATTACCAAATTCATTTGTTTCTACATCAGCATACGGAAAAATAATATTACGCACGGTATTACATATTTCTTTTTCATTTCCCGACACACCGTGAGCTAAACATAACTTTTTTAAAATATCAAACATATTTTTACCACTTAAAGTTTATTTACCAAAGCTTTAAAGTGATTACCTCTTTCCTCAAAATTCTTGTATAATCCAAAGCTTGCACTTGCAGGAGATAAGGATACTATATCTCCCTCTTTTGCATTATTATATGCCGCTTTAACAGCTTCATCCATATTATTAACCGTTATAATAACGGGATTGTTTTCAGAATAATTATCTGATTTTTCAACTGCTTCCTTAATTTTGGGAGCAGTGTCTCCAAGTAAAATAAGAGTTTTAACCTTATCACAAATTATCGGACCTAAAGGCTCATATGGAATGTGTTTGTCGTATCCGCCTGCAATAATGATGATTTTTTCATCATAAAGCGATAATGTTCCCAAAGAAGTTCTTGTAGGACTTGATGCAATAGAATCGTTATAATATTTTACTCCGTTTACCTCTCTTACAAATTCATTTCTATGAGCAACACCTGAAAAAGTTTTTGCTACACTTACAATATTTTCAATAGAAACAATACCCCAAACAGCAGAAATTGCCGCAAGATAGTTTTCAACATTGTGCATACCCGGTATCTTTATATCTTTAATATTCATAACTCTCGTTAATTTTCCATAATCGTTATAAACTATTTCTTCACCGTCAAGGTAAGCGCCGTTAAACACATCAGATCTTCTTGAAAATTTAACAAGCCTACCCCTTACATCACTTTCAAAGCTGTTTGAAATTTCATTATCAAGGTTTAAAACAGAGCGTGAAAATGCGTTCTGATGTAAAACAATATTCTTCTTAGACTCAATATACTCCTGCATATCTTTATGTATGTCAAGATGATTGGGAGCAAGGTTTGTAACAACAGCAATATCAGGGCTTTTTCTCATTGATATAAGCTGAAAGCTTGAAAGCTCAACAACTGCATAATCTTCACTTGAAATACTTTCAATTTCAGGCAAAAGAGGTTTTCCTATATTTCCTCCTAAATGAACATTTAATCCCTGTGCTTTCAAAAGTTCTGAAATAATGGTTGTTGTTGTAGTTTTCCCGTCAGAACCTGTTACTGCAATAATTTTGCAGGGACATAAGTCAAAGAATACTTCCATTTCCGATGTTACAACAACACCGCGCTTTTTCATATCTTCAATCTCTTCTTTATAAAAAGGTGTTCCTGGACTTCTGAAAAGTACATCTGTATCTAAATTTTTTAAATAATCATCACCCAAAATGAGTTCAGCACCATATTCCTCTGCTTTTTTGGCGTTCTCCCCTAATTCTTCATATGTTTTTTTGTCACAGGCAGAAACAATTGCGCCCTTTTTTGCAAATAACTCAATTAACGGCAAATTACTTGTACCTATACCGCAAAAAGTAACCTTTTTTCCTTTAATGGAGCTAAAAAATTTTTCAAGCTGTTTATTCATAACAAAAACCTCTCATAAAAATTTCATACTTATTCATTATAATTAATTTTTCTCAAAATATCAACCTTAATACTAAACTTCAATTGAAAATGAGATAAGATTTTAGAGCAGATTTTGTGTCAGACGAGTGTCATACCGCAGAAAGG
>JAFLSJ010000064.1 GCA_022511005.1 Ruminococcus sp. | reverse complement strand
GGCGACAGCCTTTCTGCGGTATGGCACTCGTCTGACACAAAATCTGCTCTAAAATTTAATCTCGTTTTCAATCGGTGTTTAGTATGAAAGGAACTAACCATGAAACAATGGACTGTTGCAAAATTTGATAAAACAGCCTCAGGCGATCTTGCGCAGAAATGCGGAATACCGCCTTTTCTTGCTATGTTGCTTTCAATCAGAGGCTTTGACACGGAAGAAAAGATAACATCATTTTTATCAGATGAGCCATTAATTGCAAATCCTTTTGAAATTAAAGATATGGATAAAGCAGTAGCCAGAATAACAATGGCTCTTGATAATTTTGAAAAAATCTGCGTTTACGGCGATTATGATGCAGACGGCGTAACCTCAACAACGCTTTTGTACTCATATCTTGAAACCATAGATGCAAATGTAATGTATTATATACCCTCAAGAGAAGATGAAGGCTACGGACTTAACAATAAAGCGATAGATTACCTAAAAGAGCAGAACGTATCATTGATTGTAACAGTTGATAACGGTATAGCCGCAGTAGATGAAGTTGATTACGCATCTTCTTTAGGAATAGATGTAGTAATTACCGACCATCACACACCCATTGACACAATCCCCAACGCCTGTGCAGTAGTAGATATGCATCAAAAAGACTGCAAAAGCAGATTTAAAATGCTGTCGGGAGTAGGAGTAGCCTTTAAATTAGTAATGGCTTTAGAGGGTGAATATGCAGATGTAATTTATCTTTTAGAGAATTATGCAGATTTAGTCTGTATCGGTACAATAGGTGACATAGTACCTTTAGTTGATGAAAACAGAATATTTGTAAAATACGGACTTGAAATACTCAAAAACAGCGAGAGAATAGGAGTAAGAACACTCTTAAAAGAGTGTTCCCTTTTAAACAAAAACATAGATTCTACAAGCGTTTCATTCGGAATTGTTCCAAGAATAAACGCAGCAGGCAGACTTGGACTATCTCACGATTGTGTTACATTGTTATTAACAGATGATGAAAGCAGAGCAGGAGAAATCACAAAAAAGCTTGCAAAAGATAATAATAAACGAAAAGAAATAGAAACTGAAATATTATCAAAAATTAACGAAGAAATCCTGCGTAATCCGTCAATAGTAATGGATAAAATAATAGTTATTGACGGAGAAAACTGGCATCAAGGCGTAATCGGAATAGTCGCCTCCAGAATAAAGGATATTTACGGAAAGCCTGTAATAATAATTACAAAAGACGGAGAAACCGCAAAGGCTTCCGGCAGAAGCATAGAAGGCTTTTCACTTTGTGACGCAGTATTTTCCTGTAAAGACATTTTAACTCATTGCGGCGGACATCCAATGGCAGTAGGTTTAAGCCTTAATACTGCAAATATACCTGAACTTAAAAAAAGACTGAAAGACTATACCTCAGGTGTTCAAATGCCCTATGATACACTGAAAATAGACTGTAAGTTAAATCCCGCAATGCTTGATGCTTCACTTGTTCATATATTAGAATACTTAGAGCCATACGGTTCAAATAATGAGAAACCGATTTTTGGACTTTATAATATGGTAATAAAGGATTTAACGCCGGTTAAAGATAATAAATATATCCGTATATCTTTATCAAGAGGAAGCTCCGTGATTCAGGTTATGAGCTTTTCAATATCGCCTAATGAATTCCCTTTTAAACGGGGTGACTGTGTAGATTTAGCAGTTACACTCGATTTAAACGAATATAAGGGTATGGAAAATCTCTCAATTATACTTAAAGATATTAAACCTGCCGGATTTAAAAACAGCGAATATATTAATAGTCTGAGAATTTTTGAGGCTTTTTGCATGGGTGAAGCTAAATCAAGAGATGAACTTATATCAATTTATCCCCAAAGAGAAGATTTTGCAGCGGTATATAGATTAATAAGAAATTCAAATGGATTTAGATATAAGGTTGAAAATTTATGTAACCGATTAGCTCATAAAATAAGCTTTGGAAAAATTAAGGTTATTTTAGAAGCAATGAATGAGCTTGGATTAATAGAAATCTATGAAGGCTTAAAGACCACAGAAATAAAGTACATACAAACCACCAATAAAGTTAATTTGCTGAGTTCACAAATTATCAGAAGCTTAAGGGAGGCACTTTAGTTGAGCAGTTTTTCAAATGCACATTATCAAGATTATGAACAGCTCAAGGAGCTTATATCAAAAAGCGAAATAGATATAGATATGGAAAAAGTAGAAAAGGCATATCGCCTTGCTGATGAAGCCCACGGAGATCAGCGACGTCTTTCAGGAGTGCCGTATATACTTCATCCAACCTCTGTTGCGTGTATTCTTGTTGAACTTGGTATGGATACAGATTCTGTTGTAACCGCACTTTTGCACGATGTTGTGGAAGATACAGATTATACATTGGAAGAAATAGAAAAGCTTTTCGGTAAGGATGTTGCAAATTTAGTTGACGGCGTTACTAAAATTTCAAAAATTCCGTATTCAAACAGGGAAGAGCAGCAGGCTGAGAATATAAGAAAAATGCTTATAGCAATGTCTAACGATATCAGAGTTATAATTATCAAGCTTGCCGATAGAATTCATAATATGCGTACAATAGAATGTATGCCCGAACAAAAGAGAAGAGATAAAGCTTTAGAAAATATGGAGGTCTATGCTCCAATTGCCCACCGTTTAGGTATTAAAAAGGTAAAAGACGAGCTTGAAGATCTTTCTCTTTTATATCTTGACCCAATCGGATATAAAGAGATTGAAGATGCAATTTTGCTGGGAGAGTCAGAGCGTGACGGCTTTATTGATAGAATAAAGGAAGAGATTATACGAAAAGTTGGAAATTCTGTTTCGAGCGTGTTCATTTCAGGCAGAATAAAAAGCGTGAATTCTATTTACAGAAAAACCTTTATGCAGGGTAAAACGGTAGAACAAATTTTTGATATTTTTGCCGTTCGTGTAATTGTTGATACCGTGCCTGACTGTTATACGGTTTTAGGCGTAGTTCATGATATATATCAGCCTATTCCCAATAGATTTAAGGATTATATATCCACTCCAAAATCAAATATGTATCAGTCCTTGCATACAACTGTTATCAATAAAGAGGGTATTCCTTTTGAAGTTCAGATAAGAACATGGGAAATGCACAATACTGCTGAATACGGTATCGCAGCCCATTGGAAATACAAGCTGGGAATGACTAATCCCGAGCATGGTAATAAAAACGCAGAAAAACTTAATAAAAACCTTGAAGAATTAAAGGTATATCTTAAAGCGCAGATAGAAACCGAAGATGCTACCGATATTATAAAAAATATAAAGAACGATTTTAACCAAAGCGACGTATTTATTTTCACCCCCAAGGGTGATGTTTTCACCCTGCCTTTAGGTGCTACAACCGTTGACCTTGCGTATCTTATTCATACGGAGGTCGGCCATAGAATGATAGGTGCAAAGGTTAATAATAGAATTGTACCAATTGATTATCAGCTTAAAACAGGTGAAGTTGTTGAAATTATAACTCAAAAAGACGCTCACCCTAATAAGGATTGGCTTAACTTCTGTAAAACATCAAGTGCAAAAAGTAAAATCAGAAGTTGGTTTAAGCGTGAAAAGCGTGATGAAAATATAATAGAAGGTAAAGCAGAGCTTGAACGAGAGCTTAAGCGTAACGGAATTCATTTAACAGATAAAGAATCCGACGAATTTTTTGATAAACTTCTTCAAAAACGGCATATGAATTCAATGGATGATTTTTATGCCGCAATCGGATACGGCGGTATTCAGTTATGGAAAATTATGCCTCGTATTAAAGAAGAATATCAAAAGGTTTATGCAAAGGATATTGAGCAAATAGTTCCTGCTTCGCAGGCACCGCCAAAGCGTAGGAAAGCAAACTCAGGCGTTATAATTGAGGGTGTTGACGATGTTCTGATTAAGTTTTCACAGTGCTGTAATCCGTTGCCCGGTGATGATATAATCGGCTTTATTACAAGAGGTCACGGCGTTTCAATTCATAGCAGAAGTTGTACGAATGTACCTGAAGATATTAATAGCTGTGAAGAGCCTGAAAGATGGATCAACGCATACTGGGAAGATGAAGTTAAAGAAGCATTCCGCAGCACACTTGAAATTCTTGCTGCTGACAGAACGGGTCTGCTTGCAGACGTAACAATTCATCTTTCAAATATGCATATTTTTATCCATGCTCTTAATTCCCGAGAAGTGGGGGACGGCAAAGCAATGGTAACTGCAACAATAGATGTAAACGGTATAAATCATTTAAAAGGTGTAATATCAAAGCTTTCCGATATAAGAGGAATCATTTCAATAACAAGGAAGTAACTTATGAAAGTAGTTTTACAGAGAGTAAAGTCAGCCAAAGTAGAAGTAGATAATAATATAACAGGTCAAATCGGCAAGGGATTTATGCTTTTGCTGGGAGTTGAAAACGGTGATACCGAAAAAGATGCAGAAGTTTTGGCATCAAAAATTTCTAATCTGCGTATTTTTACGGATAATAACGATAAAATGAATTTGTCCCTTGCAGATGTAAATGGACAGGTTTTGGTTGTATCAAATTTTACCCTTTGTGCAGATTGCTCCCATGGCAGACGACCCAGTTTTATAAATGCGGCAAGACCTGATACAGCAAACCCTTTATATGAATATTTCTGCGGTAAGCTTCTTGAAAACGGTGTAGAAAAGGTTGAAAAAGGCGTTTTCGGAGCGGATATGCTTGTATCAATAGAAAACGACGGCCCTGTTACCCTTATAATAAACTCAAAGGAGCTGATTAAATGATAAGTGTAAAGAATTTTGAAGTAACATTTTTAGACACACATTGTTATTTGATTATAGATATAAATACAGGTAAAAAGGCGGTAGTAGACCCTGGGGATAAATCACAGTCTTTAATTGATGAACTTAAAGAATCAGACTCAAAGCTTGAATATGTACTTTTAACTCACGGACATTATGACCATATCGGATTTGCAAAAGAGCTGGCAGAAATGTTCGGAGCAAAAATAGTTATTGGTGAAGAGGGAAAAGAGTTTTTAAATAAAGGTACGCTTAATTTATCTGATTTTCATAGAGATATCTGCATATTAAATCCCTTTGAGGGAGATATTTTTCTAAAGGATAACGATACTTTAAAATTAGGCGACAGCACCATAAAATATATAACAACTCCCGGACATACAAAAGGTTGCGGTTGTTATATTATAGATGATAACCTTTTCTGCGGAGATACACTTTTTTGTGAATCCCACGGCAGAACAGACCTACCCACAGGTAATGAAAATCAGATGTATAAATCACTTAAAAAGTTAAAAGACTTAGAGGGTGACTTTAAAGTTTACCCAGGTCACGGACCGTTTTCTACTCTTGACCACGAAAGAAAATATAACCCTGTAATGAGAATGTTATAATATGAAGCTTTATATAAAAAACCATACATTTCATTATGAAATGGAAAACTTAATCAGATTATTTTTCCCAAATGAAAAAATAACTGTAATAAAAGAAGTTCCGAAAGTGTTGGAACAACCTTATGTTTATACTGAAATTTCCCATAAAATAATCGTAAAAACAGAGATTAACGGTTATAAAAATGAAAATTCCCTCTCCTTAACAGAAGATGAAATTGAAAATGAACGCCGAATGGCAGAGATTATTTTTAATTTTCTGACTGAATATACAGAGGTAAAACCACCCTGGGGACTTTTAACAGGAGTTAGACCCGTTAAGCTTTTAAGGAGATTAATGGAAGACGAGGGCTTAATGGGAGCAATCCACCATTATCGGAATAAATTTTTTGTCAGTAATGAAAAAATTGCTCTTGCAAGAAGAACTGAAGCTTTTGAAAAAGAAATCTTAACTCTTTCAAAGAAAAATTCATTCAGCCTTTATATTTCAATTCCCTTTTGCCCAAGCAGATGTAAATACTGTTCCTTTGTTATGCAGTCAATAGAGCGTACAAAACACCTTGTAGAGCCGTATGTTGATTTGCTTTGTAAAGAGCTTGTTCATACAGCTGAAATTGCAAAAACCTTAAAATTAAATTTAGAAACAATTTATATGGGCGGAGGGACTCCCACAACCTTGTCGCCTGAACAGCTGTCTAAGGTGTTAAAAACCATAAGAGAAAACTTTGACTTGTCTACTTGTCGAGAAATAACGGTAGAGGCAGGAAGACCGGATACAATTACAAAAGAAAAGCTAATTGCTTTAAAAGAAAATAAAGTTGAAAGAATTTCAATAAATCCTCAAACCTTAAATGATGATGTACTAAAGGTTATCGGCAGAAAGCATAATACACAGCAAACCTTAAATGCATATAACTTGGCAAGAGAAATCGGTTTTGAAAGTATAAATATGGATTTAATCGCAGGACTTCCGTCAGATACTTACGAAAGCTTTGTAAATACCCTTAACGGTGTCTGTGATTTAAACCCCGAGTGTATAACCGTTCATACTCTTTCTATGAAACGCAGTTCAACTCTTACCGAAGAAGGCGTAAAGCTTGATACACAACAGGCAGAGGAAAGTGCAAAAATGCTCAGATATACGGAACAAAAGCTGACTGATAAGGATTATATCCCTTATTATCTTTACCGCCAAAGCAGAATGGCAGGCAACTTAGAGAATGTAGGCTGGTCAAAAAGAGGTAAGGAATGCCTGTATAATGTTTATGTTATGGATGAAACCCATACAATTTTCGGTTGCGGAGCAGGTGCAGTAACAAAGCTTAAATCTCCTGAATTTCAGTATCTTGAACGCATATTTAATTTTAAATATCCGTATGAATATATAGACAGGTTTGAAGAAATGATACAAAGAAAAAACCAAGTATCTGATTTTTACAAAAAATACTTTTAAAAGGTTGAACTTGTAAAGTTTTAGTGATATAATATCCTAAAATTTACATTTGATTAATATATATCTTAATACATATCATAATAAAAAATATAGAAAGGAACGATATCCATGGGAATGTTTGATGATGTTGTAGTAAATGCAAAGGCGGCTGCAAGTGCCTTTTCAAAAAAAGCAGGTAATGTATTTGATATTTCAAAATTAAAATTCAATGCCTCAACAATCAGAGGAGAAATAAATAAAAATTGCCAGGAATTAGGCGAAATGGTTTTCAACTCTAAAGACGGCAAGGAAGTTTCAGAAGACTTAATTAACGCAAAGGTTGAAGAAATTAAAAATCTTAAGACTGATTTAGCAGCAATAAATGAGCTTTTAGCTGCCGCAAAGAATCTTATGATATGTCCTGTTTGCTCTGCAGTAATTGCGCAAGATTCATTATTCTGCAATAAGTGCGGAACAAAAATGGAACCTCAGGAGGAATCAGCAGAGCAGGTAAAGGAAGAAGCTGATAAC
>JAFLSJ010000063.1 GCA_022511005.1 Ruminococcus sp. | reverse complement strand
AAACTCAAAGTCATTACGGGTTATCTTCTTCGTTGTTTAATTTTCAAGGTCCTAATTACTGCTTCGGTTTTGTTACATTGCTGTAATTATTCCGTAACAGCGTAATTTGTATTATATAGCAATTACTTTTATTTGTCAAGCATTTTTACAAAAAAAGTTATAAATTTTTTTGTAATTGATTTTTTACTTGTAAATTCTATAAAATAAAATAAAATTATAAGGCTTTATACCGCTTATTTATTAGCAAAACAGGCTGTTGTGTTTGTGTATATACCCAATTATATTATTTTCCATTTATAGTATTTTCACAAAATTTTCTGCAATTTGAAATTTATAGTGATTTTTTACAATTTTTATGATATTATAATATTATTAAATTGTCTTGCAAAGGAGGTAGTTAAATGGATTGTAAAAATACAATTACAATTTCAAGACAATTTGGAAGCGGCGGAAAAGATATTGCAAGAGCATTGGCTGAAAAGTTAGGCATATCTTATTTTGATAAAGAATTAATTTCACTTGCGGCAAAAGAAAGAGGTATTGACCCGATGGTATTTGAAAATGTTGATGAAAAAGCTACAAACAGCTTGCTTTATTCATTATCTATGGGACTTTACTCCTTCGGCAACGGTTTTTCTTCTATGGGTGATTTGCCTGTAAACGATCAACTTTATATGCTTCAACATAAAATCATTAAACAATTAGCAAGTGAAAAGCCTTGTATATTTGTAGGAAGATGTGCAGATTATGTTTTAAGAGATAAAGCAAACTGCATAAATATTTTCTTATATTCTGATATTGATTACAGAGTTAAAAGAACTATTGAGAAAAACGGTGTTGACCCTGACAGAGCCGAGCAGGCTGTAAACAAAGCAGACAAAACAAGAGCAAATTATTACAGCTTTTATTCCGGAAAAAAGTGGGGACGTCCGGAAAACTACGACTTGTGCATTAATACAGGCAAATTAACCATAGAGCAATGTGTTGATTTGATTATTGACTACATTAACTCAAGAAGCAAGTAACAACATTTTTCTCAATTCCCTATGAATATAATATATTCGGAGGTGGGAAAATGTTGCATTATAATTTTTTGACATACTGTGATATTGATGACTTCATTTTTCAGGATGAAGTACCTTATATCAGTGAAAGATAATTAAAAGGATGAGTTTTTACTCATCCTTTTATTTTTGCATAAACAGTCTTATTCAGCCTCATAAATCAAACTAAAAACAAGATATATTTATAAACAAATTTTCTCATTCTTTTTTGACGTTCTATAAAGTTACTTACAAATCCCAAAACAAATTTCTCGACAATAACAAGCTCCTCTTTTGAGATACTTACATTTCCATAGAACAGCTTTTGCAAAATCTTAACTATATCTGCACATTGCTTATCGTCTACAAAATCGAATCTTCTGAATATTTTTTCAAATGCATTTGTAAGGTTTTCTTTCTCTAAATCTTTAAAATCTGCATATGAAAGTATTTTTTCCAGATACAGATATAGATTTTCAGCATTTTTGTTAAGGTTACGTCCTTTAAAGCTTCTATGTCTTTTCCTTATAATTATTGCTCTTGTTATTAAATCAATCACAATTATAAGCACAATAATTGCAAGAATTAATAATAAAACATTTATACCTATTGCCGGTAAAGTTGATGTAGCCGACACCGCTGTTGTATCTGACACTGTTTCAGAAATATCCTCAGGAATCGTTGTAGGCGCCTCTGTTGTTGGCTCTGTTACAGGTGCTGTTATATCAATTCCGGATTGGTTATTATTTTCAGTTTCAGGTTCATCATTATAGCTTAAATCTCCCAAACCGTTTGACGCCTGACTGTAGCCTGCGGTCATTTCACAGGGAATCCAACCTAAACCTTCAATATACACCTCTGCCCATGCATGAGCGTTTTCATCTGTCAGAGATACTGTTACTGTTTGCTGTTCAACAGTTGTTTGATTAATTTGCCGATTATTCAGATAGGATACTGTTACCTCTTCCGTAGTAAGCTCTTTTGCATTTTTATAATTTTCCCTTGTAATAACATAGCCTGACGCATAACGGCTTGGAATCCCCATAGCCCTCAGCATCATAACACCTGCAGTTGCAAAATGTACGCAAAATCCCTTTTTATTCTCAAAAAGGAAATGCTCTGTAAAATCCTGTCCGTTGGGAACTGCTCCCGGCTCAAGAGAGTATTCTGCATTATCTCTTAAATATTGTTGAACCTTTTTTACGGAATCTATTATATTTTCTCTTTTATTCAGTCCGTAAGTTTTTAACTCTTCTGCTGTTTCTTTAAGCTTTGTTAAATTATCAGGCACTTCTGTATAATGCTCATTTACAAAATCGGTATAGCTTTGTGAAAGTTCAGGAAATTCGCTTACACGAAGAAAATTTGCGTTATCCTGCAATTCGCCCCAAAAATTATTTACTCTTTTATCATAAGAAACATTATATTCTAATGATTCATTATTTCTTCTTACTGCACCTTCATCTTTACTCACAATCAAACTTCCGTCATTATAAAACCCGTAAGGTAAATAGGTGAAACCCGACATATCAAAAATAGGCTGTATAGTCATTAGTCCCAAGCTTCTTTTTCCGTTTTCAGAGGTTGAAAAAATATCGGACACCGTAATATTACTCGACCTCATTGTATTTACGGGAGCTTCATCATAAACCGAAGAATCAAAATTGTACCATTTATTATCGGAATAAACACTACCTGTCCTGCATTTTAGATAAACGGAATTGGATTCCAAGGGCACTTTTATAATTAAATCTTCTTCCATATCGATTTGTCTACTGCTTTGATTTGATAAATCTACTGCTACTTCTTTGTTAGATAAAAGCTCCTCAAAGTTAGACGTGCTGAAATTCTTTCTTATAATATCAAACTCTTTTGGTCTTTCATAGCCTGATATTGCAATTCCCCAATTGCTTAAGCACAATGCCGCTGCAAAAAATATGCACATAATAAGGCTTACAAACCCAAGACCTCTTTGAGAAAATTTATAGTTTTCAAAGTATTTTCTTTTAAGCCTTACAACGCTCACTGAAAGGACAGCGGAATTGCAGGCAAAAAAGCATATTACTGCAAACAAATCGGGAACAAAGCCATAATATAATGCAATTTCCATTGGCACAAAGGTTATAATAAAAACAGGCAGAAAGTGGACTTTATAAAACGCAAAAAATCCAATAATCAGAGAAATTACTAAAGATATAAAAAGCCATACAAATATTTCGTTAAACCTATGAATACCTAAAGTTGAAAATTTAGGAATTTGAAAACTGTGGGACGCAAGAAAATCTGCGCAATCATTCCAAGTATATACTAAAAAGCTGTAAAGTTGATCATTATTAATATATCCGATCAGCAACAAAAGCAAAGCAGACGCCGGAAAAACACAAACAGCTATTCTTTTCAATCCGTATAATGTACCGTACAGCAATCCGCATAGCAAAGAAATAATTATAAAAAAATGAATCGTGTAATCAAGCTCATATCCGCTTACAAAAGAGTAAACAGAAGCAAAGGTACCCATAAAAATAACAAGTACCCTAACATACCACATAAAAGTTTTATTGTCCGAAGGATTGTTGCTTACATATCCCTTGGAAATTTGTATTCCCTTTTCTTTATTTAATTTATTTCTTCTATTTATAACACTCATAATTTTTCTATAAGGGGATTTGCCCCGTCATTTATCATGCAACTTGAAACATAAGTTGCGGCTATAATTCCAGTCCTGCAAGATTTGCTTGTATATCATTGTTAACATAAAAACATCTGAAATTATCTTCAGTTGCAAAATTTTCCTTTACCTTATCTGTTACAACCATTTCAGTTACAGGTATTACCTGCTGACGAAGCAGTGGATTATTTACCGAACTTTCATTTGCAGTAACAAAAATCAAATGTGAATGGCGGTTGTATTCGCTGTTTAAAAAATCATCAAGTATAGATTTTTCTGAATTATTCACCAAAGGCATACTTAAAAGACCATCCGCTGTTTCAAAAAGCTCTTCTTCATCAGTAATACTGCAAAGATTCAGACTTAAATCTTCGTCTTGCTTGCAAACAATATGTCCTACTGAATTTTCCAGCAAAAAGTTTGACAATGACACAAGCAAATCAAACAAAATATCCTGCATACTTGTACTGCCTATCTGATTATCGAGCAAAATAACAATTGAATTCATAAGCGGCTGACCGTATTCTTTAACAAAATAATCATCTGTTCTTCCGCTTAAATTCCAATGTATTCTCCTTGGGTCGTCTCCGTCTTTAAACTGTCGGATATCAAATATCTCTGAGGGGTCATCTCCGCTTTTTGTCTTTGAATACTGATTTCCCTCGTCATCAAAAGTAGGCATTGTTACCATTGTTCCATCAATTTCTATAATGTTGGGAAGAACGATTACCTCGCAGGTTTCACCTTTATTTACGGATTTTCCGAATATTTTTAAGTAATCAAAAGCCTTCGCTCTTTTAATATAAATCTTAAGGTGACCGCAATGCTCACTTTTAATTTTCACTGTTATTTCTTGTTTTTTTCCGAAAGCAATACCTTGAAATTTTCGAAGCTGGGTTTCATTTGTATATTTATTTTCAACACATAACACAAACTTATATCCTATAGGAAGACCGAAAAATTTTTCTATAACAATTTTATATGTTATTTCGTCTTCACGGTAAAAGCTTTCACCCAAGGTATTCGGGTTAAACTTCATTTTGTATGAACCTATCAGCAGAACTGCCGCTAAAAATATAGGCAGCATCAAACAGGCACACAACATCACAACAGCTAAATTATCTATGTATAAAATTGAAAATCCGAAAATCAGCAAAACGACTAAAATATAAACAATTTTGCCAACTATCATTTATCTTCACTCCCTGTTTGTCACCTTACGAACATGTACGGTATTTAAAATTTCCTTAATTACCATATTCATATTTTTTCCTGTTGATTTTGATTTAGTGCTTAACAAAAGTCTGTGAGAAACTACATCGCTGAAAACACCGGCAACATCTTCGGGGGTTACATAATTTCTTCCGTAAATAAATGCACACGCCTTTGACATTCTCATAAGTGCAATAGAACCTCGGGGACTTAAGCCTAATTTTATCATGGGATTATTTCTTGTTTCCTGTGACAAATCAACGATATATTCATATACCGCATCACTTATATATACCTGCGACACTGCATCCTGAAGTTTTACAATTTCTGCGGCGTTTACAACCATATCAACGCTGTCAAGAGGATTATCTGTCATTCTTCCTTTTAATATTTCAATTTCGCTTCTTTTATCGGGATATCCCATACTGAGTCTTATTATAAATCTGTCCAGCTGAGATTCCGGCAGCAGTTGTGTACCAACAGAACCAATAGGGTTTTGTGTAGCCATTACAATATACGGCTTTGGCATTTCATAAGTCTGACCGTCAATGGTAATGTTGCCTTCCTCCATAATTTCAAGAAGTGCAGACTGAGTTTTTGACGACGTACGGTTTATTTCATCGGCTAAAAACAGGTTACAAATCGCCGCACCCTTTTTGTATTCAAATTTTCCCGTCTGCTTGTTAAACATAGAAAAGCCTAAAACATCACTGGGAAGGACATCAGTTGTAAACTGTAAACGCTTGTAATCAAGCTCCATTGCTCTTGAAAAAGCAAGCGCCAGACTTGTTTTTCCAACTCCGGGAACGTCTTCAATAAGAATATGACCCCCTGCAAGAATAGCCATAAGTGATTTTATAATTGCAAAATCTTTATCTTTAATAACCTTTTTTACCTGAAAAATTATATCTTTACATACTCTTGAATACCCATTTATATTTTCAGCCATTTTTTCACTTCCTGCAAATTTAATTATTAAAACTTTATTATTTATAATAATATCATTTTTCACATTTAAATTCAATGATAATACTAAACTTCAATTGAAAATGAGATAAAATTTTAGATCAGATAAAAATATCTATTTATAATTAGAAGGTTCAGTATAAATAACAAAAAGCCGTACACTATACCAAAGGTATAAGAATACAGCTCTTTTGATTTTGCCCCTAAAAACGAGTCGAGGGCAGGCAATATAATACTAATCTTCAATAGAATAGTAGATATCTTTACGGCAGATTTTACACTGTACTGCGTCCTCCTCCTTGACTGGCGCCAGCCAGCCTGCGTCGTCGTCCTTGTACAGTACAAAATCTGCTCGAAAATCTTTTCTACTCTTCTATTGGCGATTAGTATAATATATTAAAAAATTTTATTTATTATTCATTATTTTTTATTACCGAAAGCGGATCAATATACTTGCCCTTTACCTTAATTTCTAAATGCAGGTGGGTAGCGTCCAGACCCTCAAAAGGAACTACTCCTACTGTTCCGATAACATCTCCTCTTTTTACTTCCTGACACTTTTCTACTTTTATATCCTTGCTCATACCGCAATAGTTGACAACATAATCATCTGTTTTTATGGAAATTACATTGCCTAAAAAATCATTACTCTGAATGTTATCTACCACACCGTCTACCATAGAGTAAACCTCATCACCTGTATTTGCCTTTAAATCTATTGCGGCATGGGCACGCCAGTCGTTTAAGGTTTTATTGTAAACGGCAGATTCGGAATATTCCTTTTGAATAACAAAGTTTTTAAGGGGCGGACTTAGACTGTCCGAAACAGAGAGCATTGTCTGCAAAGCGTCTTCTGTAGACTCTGTAACAGGCGGGTCTGTAGAAGCCACAGTTGACGGTATTTCGGTAAGTGTAATTGTTCTGGGATTTGTTTCTGCGTTTGCTTCTGCCTGCGTTTCTTCGCTCTGCTGTTCATTTGTTTCATCTTCAACAACCCCGGTCACTGCATTATTAACCGGCATTGTAATATCTTCTGATGCCTGTGAAGAATTCTGGGTATCACTTACAAGATAATTTGTAATTCCTGTATATGTTGAAAAAACAGCTAATCCAACCGCAACAAGACAGATCGCAAAGGCAACATAGAAACCCACCTTTTCTTTTTTACTTTTTTGTTTTTTTACGGGTTTTTTCTCCTCAGTAAATTCATCGAATTCATCGAACTCATCAAATTCATTAAATCTATTATCGTTCATAAAAAAACACCTCCATCTGTATTATTGACGGAGGTGTTTTTATTATTCAAAATATGGAATTTTATTTTTCAATTTATTATGTTTAAATACAAGTTTAATTTTCACTCTTACTTACCAAAATTCCGCATACATAACTTTAGTGAATAGTTAATAGTAAATATGTAATAGTTAAAAAAGAAATTCCCCAAACATAATGTTTGAGGAATGTTTGGAGGTGACACCCGGATTTGAACCGGGGAATCAGGGTTTTGCAGACCCACGC
>JAFLSJ010000062.1 GCA_022511005.1 Ruminococcus sp. | reverse complement strand
TTGCGGGATCACTAGTTTTCAAGACTAGCTCCTTAAACCACTCGGACACCTCTCCGTTTCAATCAGCGATAATAATATTATCATACTAACAGCATTTTGTCAATAGTAATTTTAATTTAATTAAAAAATATTTACAAATGTATAATGCAGGTTTCTTGACAAAACCTTGCGCTTATTATAGAATAACAAGTGCAAGTTTAAAACAAGCTTTCAACAAATATAATATGCTTATATAAATATGTTTCCGTAGCTCAGCCGGATAGAGCGACCGCCTCCTAAGCGGTAGGTCGGGTGTTCGAATCACCTCGGGAACGCCATATATTATTAAACCTTCCGCAAATTATGACGGCGGAAGGTTTTTGCTTTATTAAATTTAAATTTTGACTTTTATTCAAACTTATTTTTATTCAGCAAATCGTTTTTAATAGTCCAAAGCTTTTTGGAAAGGTCAACATAATATTTATGTGGATTTTCAAAACGCTTGACTTCGTCCCAGAGTAAGTCTATCTGCTCCTCACAATACTTTTGAATGTCTTCAATTTTCGGCAATTCATAGACAAGCTCGCCGTTTTTAAAAATCGTTTCCATAAGAGATTTTGAATAAAAATTATTGAGGGTTTTTGTTTTCCAGGTTGCTTCAGGGTCAAAAATTGTGTGAGGCTTTGTATCGTCAATTACTTCATCATAAACGCAAAGCTCGTCCGCCAATGCCTTTTTGCTTTCTTTATCAAAAAGTCTGTACAGCTTTTTTAAATGAGGATTAGTAATTTTTGCGGTATTTTCGCTTATTTTAATTTTAGGTATAATTTCATTTTCATCTTCAACAGCAACCAGCTTATAAACTCCGCCGAATACAGGTGAACTTTTGGATGTGATAAGCCTTTCTCCTACACCGAAAATGTCGATTTTAGCACCCTGTGTCATTAAATCTCTGATTAAGTATTCGTCAAGAGAATTTGAAGCCACAATATTGCATTGGGGCAAGCTTGCTTCATC
Source organism: Ruminococcus sp. (assembly GCA_022511005.1). GTDB lineage: Bacteria > Bacillota > Clostridia > Oscillospirales > Acutalibacteraceae > Ruminococcoides. The sequence continues at coordinate 6,835 of JAFLSJ010000062.1, read as the reverse complement.
AAGCATTTTTCTTGCTTTTTTTGAAAGATAAGAAATATCTCCGGAATCAAGTCTGATTCCGAAATTTTCAATTCCTTTAGGTACAAGAATTTCCTTAAACACTTTAATTGCGTTTGGAATACCGCTTTTTAAAGTGTTGTATGTGTCAACAAGCAGTGTTGAATTTTCGGGATATATTTCACAGTAGGTTTTAAATGCCTCATATTCTGTATCAAACATCTGAACCCAGGCGTGAGCCATTGTTCCGCCTGCAGGAATGTTATAAATTTCATCAGATAATGTGCAGGCTGTTCCCTTACAACCGCCGATATATGCCGCTCTTGCTCCCAGAACTGCACCGTCTGCACCTTGAGCCCGTCTTGAGCCGAATTCAAGTACGGTTCTTCCTTGTGACGCTCTTACAATTCTGTTTGCCTTAGTTGCTATTAAGGACTGGTGATTAATTGTAAGCAAAGCATAGGTTTCAATAAGTTGAGCTTCAATAGCAGGGGCTTTTACCGTCAATATAGGCTCATTTGGAAAAACAGGCGTTCCTTCGGGTACGGCATAAATATCCCCTGTGAATTTGAAGTTTTCAAGATATTTTAAAAACTCTTCATCAAAAATTTTCTTGTTTCTTAAAAATTCAATATCTTCCTTCTCAAAATGAAGCTCTTTAATATATTCTACAAACTGCTCCAGTCCTGCTGCAATGGCAAATCCGCCGTTATCGGGAACACTGCGGTAGAATAAATCAAAGTAAACGGTCTTTTTGTAAAAACCGTTTTTGAAAAATCCGTTGGACATTGTAAGCTCATAGAAATCACAGAGCATAGCCATATTTTCCTGTTTCATTTTAACTTAGAACCTCCGCAAATTCCTTGTTAGTTATCTTTATATGCAAGCTTTCCATAACCTTAATTGCGGCAAGATTAAGCTCCTCGTCATTGCTTGCAACGCACTTGCAGTCAACATATATAGGGGTTTCAAATAATGCGGTTTTAGCGAGTACGGCATTTGCAATTACACAAATAATTGTAACAACTCCGCATATTTCAACAGATATATAATCTCTGTTTTTTAAATATTCAAAAAGTTCATCTGAGCCGTAAGTGCATTTATAAAAGCATTTGTCAATGTGGGATTTTAAATCTGCAATTTTTCCGTATAGCTTATGTCCTTCGGTATTTATTATGCAATGGGGAACAGGCAGATTTTTGCCCTCAAGTGTGTTGAGATAATCTTCATTATGAGTATCAAATGTAAAAATTATTTCATCATTATTATTACGGTATTCCGTTATTTTTTCGGCAATACTGTTTTCAATTTCCTTTGCTTTTTCAAAGCCGAGGCTTCCGCTTACAAAATCGTTCTGATAATCTATTACAATCAATAGTTTTTTCATAGTAATCTCCTTATAAAGCTTGAGTATAGTTTTATTATATATTATTTAATCTGTATTAACAATAATTAAATATGACAAAAATAATATAGATATTGTTTTACCAAAAAATGTAACTTATTTGTAAATAAATCTTTACTTGAATTTAAAAATAATTCTGTTATAATATTATTATAAAGAAAAATAAGCTGTAATTTCAGTTTATAGCTGAGGTGTTAAGTATGAAATGTCCATATTGCGGTTTTGAAGAAAGTAAAGTTATCGATTCACGCTCTGCCGACGATGGGGAAAGAATTCGGAGAAGACGTGAATGTTTAAAGTGTGCAAAGCGTTTTACTACTCACGAGGTTATTGAAACAGTACCTATAATGGTAGTTAAGAGAGATAAATCCCGCGAACAGTTTGACAGAAATAAGCTTATGAGAGGATTGTTAAAGTCCTGCGAAAAGCGCCCTGTTTCATTAGCGCAGATTGAAACAATGGCAGATAATATTGAAACAAGGCTTCAAAGTAGTCTTGACAGGGAAATTACTTCAAATGCAATCGGAGAGCTTGCAATGGAACAATTGAAAGCTGTTGACGAGGTATCTTATGTCCGTTTTGCTTCGGTTTATCGCCAGTTTAAGGATATTAATACATTTATGGAAGAGCTTAATAAACTCTTATCGGAGAAATAATTATTTAATTTTATAGAGTTAAAGGGGCTGTCTCAAAACAAATTAAGTTTGAGACAGCCCCTGAAATTTAAATAAAACATTTCTACATAATTGTAGGGGCTGATGCCTACATCAGCCCGCCAGATGAGACTTTTTGGGACGATGTAGGCATCGTCCCCTACAAACTTTAATAAAAGTTTGGCTTTATTTTTTCGGGCACCCGCAAGGGTTGTCTCTACACAGTTTAAAAAATGTTATGTTACACTTTTTGTTTTGAGACATCCACTATTTGGTTTATAGAGTATATTAATTATTCTTCACCGCAGTCGTGGCAATGAGCACAATCGTCGCTTTGTTTTCCTACGATTGGCTCGGGGTCGATGCCCTGATTTCTGTAATAATCCGAAACAGCCGCTTTAATTGCTTGCTCTGCAAGTACGGAACAGTGAACCTTTACCGGCGGTAAACCGTCCAATGCTTCCATAACTGCTTTGTTAGTCAGCTTTAAAGCATCGTCAATGGTTTTGCCCTTAATAAGCTCTGTAGCCATACTGCTTGTGGCAATAGCCGCACCGCAGCCGAAGGTCTTAAACTTAACATCGGAAATGATGTTGTTGTCAACCTTAATATACATTTTCATAATATCTCCGCATTTGGAGTTACCAACCTCACCGATACCGTCGGCATTTTCTATTTCGCCTACATTTCTCGGATTAGCAAAATGATCCATAACCTTTTCTGAATATGCCATAAATTATGCCTCCTTTTTTTCTTCTGCTTTAATCTTTTCCCATAATGGTGACATATTTCTAAGATAATCAACAATACCGGGAACAGTTTCTGCGATATAATCAATATCTTCCTCTGTTATATCTTCACTGAAAGATAATCTCATACTTCCGTGTGCAATTTCGTGGGGAAGACCTAACGCAAGCAAAACATGACTTGGGTCAAGGCTTCCTGATGTGCAGGCACTTCCCGATGAAGCACTGATACCGTTTAAGTCAAGTTTTAAAAGCAGACTTTCACCCTCAATGCCTTCAAAGCACATATTAATATTATTAGGAAGTCTTTTTTCTTTATCTCCGTTTAATCTTGAACGCTCAATTTTAAGCAGGCTGTCTATAAGCTTGTTTCTTAACTGTGTAAGCTTTTTGTTACGCTCGTCCATTGTGTCAACGGCTTCCTGTAAAGCGGCGGCAAGACCAACGGCACCTGCAACATTTTCAGTACCGGCTCTTTTGCCTCGTTCCTGAGCACCGCCTTCTATAAGAATGTTGATTCTTACACCTCTTCTTATATAAAGACAGCCGCAACCCTTAGGACCGTGAATTTTATGAGCAGTCATAGAAAGTAAATCAATATTTTCATCTGCTACATTTATTTTTACATATCCTGCCGCCTGAACAGCGTCTGTATGGAAAAGTACATTGTGCTTTTTGCATATTGCGCCGATTTCAGCAACAGGCTGAATAGTACCGATTTCGTTGTTAGCGTACATAATTGTGACAAGGGCAGTATCTTCTCTTATAGCGTTTTCAACATCTTCAGGTTTAACGATACCATTTTCATAAACATCAAGATAAGTAACCTCAAAGCCTTCTTTTTCTAAAGCGGCACAGGTATGAAGTACAGCGTGATGTTCAATTTTAGAAGTTATAATATGCTTTTTGCCTTTAGCTTTTAAAGCATAGCAAACGCCTTTAATTGCCCAGTTATCGGATTCACTTCCGCCTGAGGTAAAATAAATTTCGTTAGCGTGAGCCGCACCTAAGTTTTTGGCAATACTCTCTCTTGCATTTTCAAGAGCTTTTTTTGCTTCTCCGCCAACCTGATAAAGACTCGAAGGATTGCCGTAAACCTCAGTAAAATACGGCAACATTTTTTCAAGCACTGTTTTTGAAATAGCAGTAGTTGCTGCATTATCAGCATATATCTTTCTCATATACATTCTCCTAAGTGTGCAAATAAATATATAATATCCGCATAGATATTAATATGTAAAAATAATAATTAACTAAAAAATCAAATATTACATAAATTTTTCAGCCTGGGCAACTGCAAGACGGTCGCATCTTTCGTTTTCGGGGTGACCTGCGTGACCTTTTACCCAATTAACGTCAACCTGATGAATGTCACAAAGTTGAAGAAGTTTTTCCCAAAGCTCAGGGTTCAGGGCAGGCTCTTTCTTGTTTCTCATCCAGTTATTTTGCTGCCATTTTTTTGCCCATCCTAATTTAAGGGCATTGCATACATACTGTGAGTCGCTGTAAAGAGAAACCTTACAAGGTTCTTTTAACATTTCCAAAGCCTTGATTACAGCAGTAAGCTCCATTTTATTGTTGGTAGTTACTGCTTCTCCGCCTGAAATTTCTTTATCTGTTTCCTTATATCTCAAAACAGCACCCCAGCCTCCCGGACCGGGATTACCCTTACATGCACCGTCAGTAAATATCTGAACTTCTTTCAAAGCTGCACCTCACTCTTAAGTTTTGCAATTCCCATTATAATACTATGAATTAGAAAATGCAACCATTTTTTGATTATTTTTCTAAACTTAAGGCATAATACTATTATTAAAAAAAACTGTACGAATATTACTTTCTTTTTACTTGACTGTATCGAACTATTGGAGTAAAATAAAAGATAACTATAATTAGGTTAATATGCTTGTTAGGAAGAACAAGTATTAATTATAAAAACAAAAACATAAGTAAACAAAGAAAATAAGCTTAAATGTGTTTATTTCTGTCTGCGGAGCGGACAAGGCAGACATTTGTTTTAAATTGTTTTAATACTTATTATTTTAAATTTAACGGAGGTAAATTTGTGAATTCAGAAAAAATTAAACAGCCAAACAGAATTAAACAAGGCAATTTAAACAGAAATGGCAGTTTAAACAAAAAATCGAACGGAAAGAAGAAATTAAATAATTTAAAAAATCAGTCAACAAAGCAAAATAAAAATGCAAGTATGACTTTTAAAAAGAATTCCGGTAAAGGAAAAACAATTGCCCAAAAACAAAGAAAACCTAAACCGTCAATAAAAGTTTCATTTTTAGGCGGACTTAATGAAATCGGAAAAAACATCACCCTCTTTGAGTGTGAGGAGGATATAGTGTTAATCGACTGCGGAATGGCATTCCCCGACGGCGATATGCTGGGCGTTGACCTGGTAATTCCCGATTTTTCATATATAGTGCAAAATGCCGACAAAATAAAAGGAATAGTTTTAACTCATGGTCACGAAGACCATATCGGAGGTTTGCCGTATCTATTAAGCAACGTAAATATTCCCATATACGGAACACCTTTAACATTAGGTCTTGTGGGAAATAAATTAAAGGAACACAGCCTTTTTAACAGTGCAAAGCTGAATACCGTTAATGCAGGAGATAAATTCAGGCTGGGCTGTATGGAAATTGAGCTTATACATGTAAACCATTCAATTCCCGACGCCGTATCGGTAGCTATTCATTCTCCGGCAGGAACGATAGTTCATACAGGCGACTTTAAAATAGACTGCACTCCTTTTATGGGAGAACCCATTGACCTTTCTTCATTTGCACGTTTAGGTGATCAAGGAGTACTTGCGTTATTTTGCGAAAGCACAAACGCAGAAAGACCTGGTTATACGCCAACTGAAAAAAATATTTCCGCAAGCTTTAATAATATTTTCACCGAAGCAGAGCATAAGCGTATAATTATTGCGACCTTTGCTTCAAACGTAAACAGAGTTCAGCAAATTATTGACTGTGCACATAAATTCGGCAGAAAGGTTGCTTTCTCCGGAAGAAGTATGGTCAATTATATGGCAACTGCAAAGCAGTTAGGCTATCTTCATATTCCAGAAAATATTTTAATTGATATAGATATGCTTGATAAATATCCTCCCGAGCAGATTGTACTTGTAACCACAGGCAGTCAGGGTGAGCCTATGTCCGCTCTTTCAAGAATGGCTTATTCCGACCACCGAAAGGTTATGGTAGGCGAAGGAGATGTTATAATAATTTCCGCAAACCCCATTCCCGGTAACGAAAAAACAGTGGGAAATGTTGTAGATGAGCTTCTTAAAAAAGGCTGTAAGGTAGTTTATGAATCAATGTATGAGGTTCATGTTTCAGGACACGCCTGTCAGGAAGAAATTAAAATTTTACAGAACCTTGTAAAACCTAAATATTACATTCCCGTTCACGGTGAGCAGAAGCATTTAAGAAAAAATGCAGAGCTTGCAATGTTTATGGGAATGGATAAAAAGAATATATTTATCGGCGATGTAGGTTCTACTGTTGAAATCAACGAGGAATATATGAAAGAGCTTGCCCCTGTTCCTGCAGGCAAAATATTTGTAGACGGACTTGGCGTAGGTGATGTAGGAAGTATTGTATTAAGGGACAGAAAGCATTTAGGTCAGGATGGACTTATAATTGTTGTTGCTTCTCTTGATGTTTACGACGGTCATGTAATCAGCGGCCCCGACATTGTATCCAGAGGCTTTGTTTATGTAAGAGAAAGCGAGACTCTAATTGAAGAGGTTAAGAAGCTTTCACTGGGTATTCTTGAAGAATGTGCAGATAACAACATTCACGAATGGGGCATCATTAAAAACCGCATTAAAGATGATGTGTCTAAGCTGATTTCCCATAAAACAAGACGAACTCCTATGATTTTGCCTATATTAATGGAAGTATAACATAGTATATTTTCGATGAAAGTAAATTAAAAATCAAAGATATTAATCGAGAAAATCAAAAGTTTTGGTCGAGCTTTTTCAAAAGCTCGCGAGGATCAAAGGGCGA
>JAFLSJ010000061.1 GCA_022511005.1 Ruminococcus sp. | reverse complement strand
TTGCTTTTTGAAGTGATTCGGTAATCTCTATTGCATAAGGCAAAAGTGTTTTACCCTCATTTGTTAGCATAACATCTCTATGATTTCTTGTAAAAAGCTTTACGCCGAATTCCTTTTCAAGCTCGCTTACATATCGGCTTACTGTTGACTGAGATACAAAATTCTGCCTTGCTGCCTCAGAAAAATTCAGGGTTCTTGCTACTGAAATAAAACAATTTATCTGGTTAAAATCCACTTTAAAATCATCTCCGAAAAATTTATGCAAAAGCTGAATTAAATTTTTACTGCTATTTAATAATTGCATTATACTTTATATTGACAGTTACCATAATTATGGTATAATTCAATTATAGCATAAGCATATGCAAAATGTAAATAATTAAATTGCTAAAAATTCAACTGATATCAGGAGGACTTATACAATGTCTAAAATTGTAATTACAGGTATGGGTGCTGTAACACCTGTCGGAATAGGTATAGACAATTACTGGAAAAATTTAACAGAAGGCAAATCGGGTATTGAAAAAATATCTTCTTTTGACCCAAGCGAGCTTGCTGTTCAGATTGCAGGCGAAGTTAAAAATTTTGTTCCAAGCGACTATATGCCCAAGGATTTAATAAGAAAAAGCGACCCGTTTATGCAGTATGCGTACATTGCCGCCGAAGAAGCTCTTAAAATGTCCGCTCTTGAAATTGAGCCTGAAAGAACAGGTATTGTAATGGGTACTGCTATGAGCGGTATTGCTACCATTGCATTTACTCAGGAGGCTCTTACAGGTGCGGCACATAAAAAGGTGGGTCCCAGATTTATTCCTAAAATTTTAGGTAATATTGCTGCTGCTAACATTGCTATTGAGCATAATATTCAAGGTCCCAGCTTTACGATAAGTACAGCTTGTTCATCAGGCGGAGATGCAATTAACACAACCGCTATGTGTATTAATTCGGGAAAAGCAGACGTTATGCTTGCTATCGGTGCTGAATCCGTACTTTGTCCTCTTGTAATTTACAGTTTAGCAAACGCTAAGGCACTTTCAAGAAACAACGACAATCCTCAAGGTGCAAGCAAGCCCTTTGACAAAAACCGTGATGGCTTTGTAATCGGTGAAGGCGGCGGTGCACTTATTCTTGAAACCGAAGAACACGCTCTTAAAAGAGGTGCAACAATATACGCAGAGCTTTTAGGATGCGGAAATACCTGCGACGCTCATCACGTTACTGCTCCCCACCCCGAGGGCAGAGGTGCGGCTGATTGTATGAAGCTTGCTTTAAAAGAAGCAGGAATTACTCCTGACAAGATTGGTTATATAAATGCTCACGGAACTGCAACTCCAAAAGGCGATTCTGTTGAAACAAAAGCAATAAAAGATGTATTCACAGACAAACTCCCACTTATAAGCTCTACAAAAGGTGCAACAGGCCATATGATGGGTGCGGGTGGTATTACCGAAGTTATTGCTTGTATAAAAGCTATTGAAACAGGTATTATTCCCCCTACAATTAACCTTGATACCAACGACGAAGAATGTGACCTTGATTATGTTGCAAATACAGCAAGAAATGTTCAGGTTGATGTTGCTATGTCTAACGCTTTCGGCTTTGGCGGACAGAACTCAAGTATTATTGTTGGAAAATATAATGGATAATTTTACAATTATTGTAAATATACAAAAAATTTAATGAAATGAGGCTTCAAGTATGAACTTCACTTATGATGTATCAGTATTTAAAAAAGAATTTGAAAGCAATTTTACCTGGTTAAACGGTTTTATGAGAAATGTTGACCGTTTCGGTTATAAGATTGCATTGTTTGACCCTGCCGAAAATAAAAATTGGACATATGAACAGTTAAACAAAGAGTGCAACCGTTTTGCAAACGCTATGAAAAACAGCGGTATTGCTAAAAATGATGTTGTTACATATCAGCTTTTTAACTCTGCTGCATTTGTATTTTGTTATATTGCACCACAAAAAATCGGTGCAATCAACAATCCTGTAAACTATAATCTTTCACCGGGTGAAACGGCTCAGATTTTAAACCACAATAAACCTAAGGTTTATGTATATGACAGTGAAGTTAAGGATATGGTTCTTGAAGCTCTTAATATGGCAGAGCATAAGCCTGAAATTATAATTATGGCTGTTACTAACCATAAGGAAACTGAATGCCCCGAAGGACATATTCTTTTTGATGATTATATTAAAAATTCTTCAGATGAGAACATTGTACCTGAAAACGCAAGCATTTATGATGAAGTAACAAGACTTCAAACCTCTGGTACAACAGGACTTCCAAAGGGTGTTCCTCTTAACAATATTAACGAAGTGCTTTCTGCCCACGATGTTTTAATGCACTTTCCTCTCAATCCCACTGACAAAACTATGAATATGACCCCGTGGTTCCACAGGGGCGGACTTCATTCAGGAGGATTGACCCCTACCCTTTATGTTGGCGGTCAGATTATTATTTTCAGAGCATTTTTACAACCCAAGTTATGCCTTGAATATGTTGAAAAATATAAAATTACTTTTCTTATAGGAGTTCCCTCTGTTCTTGAGATTCTTGCTAACAGGCAGGAAAAGAGTGCCTATGACCTATCTTCCTTAAAAGGTATTGTAACTATGGGAAGTCCCCTTGAAAAGGCGGCTTGTATTCGTTATCAGAATATGCTTACTCCTAACATTTTTAACGGCTACGGCACTACAGAAACCTTCTGGAACACTTTTCTCCGTCCTTATGATTTGCCTAAAATGTCAGGTGCGGCAGGCAAGGCATGCACAGATGACGATGTAAGGGTAGTAAAGTTTTATGAGAACAGAAAGGCCGAACCTGATGAACTTGCCGACACAGATAACAAGGAGGTCGGCGAAATTATAATTAAATCTCCTGCAAAAACAACCTACTGTTACTATAACAACGAAGAAGCAACTCAAATGAAATATAAAGACGGCTGGTTCTATACCGGCGATTTAGGTACTTGGGATAAACACCATTTTATTACTGTTGCAGGCAGAAAAGACGATATGATTATCAGCGCAGGAGAAAATATATATCCCGCAAAAATTGAAGAAGTTATCAACGAACATGAAAAGGTTGCAGAATGTATCGTTACTGCTGTACCTGATAAAGCAAGGGGTGAAGCGGTTACCGCTTATATAATTCCTAAAGATAAAAGCCTTACTGTTGCAGAGCTTATTGATTTTTGCTCAAACAGTCCTATGCTTTCAAAATATCAATGTCCCAGATATTATCGATTTGTAGATGAGCTTCCCAGAACTGCAACAGGCAAAAAACAACACTTTAAAATTAAAGCACAAGCCAAAGAAGATTTGAAAAACGGTCTTCTTTTAAGAAAGTAAGAGGAAAATATGACTATTACAACCTACAAAAGACGAGTTAATTATTATGAAACCGATAAAATGAAAATTGTGCATCACACAAATTATGTAAGATACTTTGAAGAAGCAAGAATTGACTTTATGCGTCAAATCAATTGTTCCTGTTCAGAACTTGAAGCCGAGGGAATATTAATTCCCGTTGTTGACGCTTACGCAAGGTTTCATAAATCTTTAAAATTTGATGATGAATTTTATGTTCAGGTTAAGCTTGATAAGTTTAACGGTGCAAGAATGGAATTTTCTTATGAAATCAGATTTTCTAAAGATGACAGCTTAGCAGTTACAGGTTATACAAGCCATTGCTTTATAAATGAAGATATGAAGCCTGTATCTATTAAAAGAAAATTTCCTGAGGTTTATAAAAAAATGATGGAATTTACTGCCTGAATATAATTTTAAACTTTGATAGACCCTTAGTTTACTATATATTTTGGAGGTAATATGTTACTTTACAAAAATTTTTGCAATGAAACATTTAATGAAAATTGTACTCTCAAATCCTTTGAGTTAAAATATGATGATAACTACAATTTCGGATATGATGTAGTTGATGTATTAGGAAAGAAAAATCCGGACGGCACTGCACTTGTATGGTGTAATACCGATGGAGTTGAAAAAATTTTCACTTATAAAGAAATTATGGAGCTGAGCAATAAAGCGGCAAATGTTTTTAAAGAAAACGGGATAAAAAAAGGTAACAAAGTACTTGTGATCTTAAAAAGAAACTACGAATACTGGTATGTTGCTCCTGCTTTACATAAATTAGGTGCCGTTCTTATTCCTGCTACAAATCTGCTTACTGTTGATGATTTAAAATACAGAATTAATACTGCTGATATTTCTGCCGCCATTTGTACTCCTGACGGTACAACTGCAGAAGATATGCTTGAGGCTCAAAAGCTTTGCCCTCAACTTAAAACAATCTTTGTTGCAAGAAAAGATTTAGAAGGAACAGTTAATTTAACCAATGCTATAGAGGAAGCCTCGTCTGTGCTTGAAAAAGTTGAAACAAATGTTTATGAGCCTATGCTTATTTACTTTACATCAGGTACAACAGGCTATCCTAAGGCTGTAATTCATAATCATTCATACACTCTTGCTCATATTCTTACGGCACGCCATTGGCAGGCTGTTAAAGAAAACGGACTGCACTTAACTGTTGCCGAAACAGGCTGGGCAAAGGCATCTTGGGGGAAAATTTACGGACAATGGCTTTGCGGAAGTGCAGTTATGGCTTATGACTTTGATAAATTTTCTCCCGGTAAACTCCTAAAAATAATGGAAAAATACAAAGTTACCACTTTCTGCGCCCCTCCTACCGTTTACCGCTATTTCATTAAAAAAGGTATGGATAAGTATAATCTTTCCTGTTTAAGTCATGTTTGTACCGCAGGCGAATCTCTTAACAGCAGTGTATTTAGTACTTTATTTGCTCAGACTGGTCTTACTCTTATGGAAGGCTTCGGTCAGACTGAAACTACTCTTATGCTTGCTAATCTTAATAATACCAACTCCAAACCGGGTTCAATGGGAAAAGCTGTTCCCTTATATAATGTTCAAATTGTTAATGAAAATAACGAACCTCTTCCTGACGGTGAAATAGGCGAAGTAGCAGTAATTCCTCCAAAGGAAGGGATTAAACACGGAATATTTATGGGCTACTGCGGCAATGATGAGCTTTATAAAAAAGTATGGCGAGGCGGAATTTACCATACAGGCGACACCGCTTACCGTGATGAAGACGGTTACTTCTGGTATGTTGGAAGAACTGACGACCTTATTAAAACAAGGGGGTTCAGAGTCGGTCCTTTTGAAGTTGAAAACGTTTTAATGGAACATCCCGCTGTGCTTGAATGTGCAGTAACAGGCGTCCCCGATGAACTGAGAGGTCAGGCAATTAAGGCTACTATTTCCCTTACTCAGGGTTATGAACCTACTAAAACCCTTGCAAATGAAATCAAAGAATTTTCAAATAAAAAGATGGCTTCATACAAGTGGATTCAATACATTGAATTTAACAATGAAATGCCTAAAACAATCAGCGGTAAAATAAGAAAGGTAGAACTTAAAGAAAACCATTCTGAAAAAGCGGATAAGTAAAAATTAAATATACAAGTAAAAGCGGAGCTGTTGCAAATGAGTGATATTTGTGACAGCCCCTTTTTTATTTTTCATACTTATGCGGATATTAGTTTTGTTTGATAGATAAGAAAAAGAAATTTCATTATTTTATTCTTTTCGACAAAAAATTACTTGAATTTTTTTCACATAATATATATAATAGCTTTAAATGTAATAGTTTTTAACTATCTACAAGATTATTACTAAATACCAATTAGAAAACGAATATAATTTAGACAGATTTTGTACCATATTTTGTATCTTGTCCTCGAAAGGAGCCAGACTTTTTGAGGTATGATTCCAGTCTGAAACAAAATTTGCTCTAAACCTTATCTCGTTTTTAATCGGTATTTAGAATAAAATATTAATATTTATTGAAAAGAGGTTTTGATTATGAACAAAAAATTTGTAAGCATAGTGTTGTCATTATGTATGGTGTTATCCTGTATTGCTTTAGGGGGATTCAGTTCTTTAGCTGCAGGCACAGACCCCCAAGACGATATTCAGGGAAGCTCCGTATTACATTGTTTTAACTGGAGTTACAATGCAATTAAGGCGAATCTGCAGGAAATTAAAAATGCAGGATACACAGCAGTACAGACTTCACCTGTTCAGCCACCGAAGGATTACAATGCATCATGGACTGACCAAAGCGGTCAGTGGTGGAAGCTGTATCAGCCTATTGATATCTGTATTGCAGACGGTAAGACATGGCTTGGTACAAAAGCAGAGTTAAAATCCTTATGCGATGCTGCTGAAAACATGGGTATTAAGGTTATAGTTGATATTGTTGCAAATCATATGGCTAATGTCAATGACAGCTACGGTAACCAAATGAATAATATTTCATCTCAGGTTAATTCTTACTGGAGAAACAACTCAGATTTCTGGCATATTAACTGGGATTGGGCTAATGATGACAATAACCGTTACACAATGACTATGGGTTCCATAGGTGAACCTGACCTTAATACAGGAAACAGTGAGGTTCAGAATGCTTTTAAGAACCTTCTTATTGACTGTATCAATCAAGGTGTAGACGGATTCCGTTTTGATGCTGCTAAGCACATTGAATTGCCAACAGACAGCGGTTATGGAAGCCAGTTCTGGCCAACGGTAATAAACGGCTCACAGTCAAGTACAAGTAACAATATTTATTATTACGGAGAAATTCTCAACGGCTGCGGAACAAGTATTTCAAATTACACTAAATATATGAGTGTTACTGATACTTATTCAAGTGATTCAATTTTAGTTGCCGCAAATAACGGTAATGCTTCCGGCATGGCAAATTCAAGTTATTCAACAGGTGCAGCTCCAAACAAAGCCGTATTATGGGTAGAATCCCACGATACATATATGGGTAATACCGGTTCTGCCGGAATAAAGAATACATCAAGTATTTCAGACAGTACAATTGTTAAAGCATGGGCAATGGTTGGTTCAAGAGCTAACTCAACATCACTTTTCTTTGCAAGACCTAATTCCAAAATGGGATATGCAAGTTCAAATACAACATGGAAATCAACAGCAGTTGCAGAGGTTAATAAGTTTAAAAATTATTTTGAAGGAACAAGTGAATACCTTGCATCATACAACAATATTGCATATAATGAGCGCGGAACAACAGGTGTTGTTCTTGTAAACGCAACAGGTACAACAGCATCTGTAAGTGTTCCTGCACACAAAATGCAGTCAGGAACATATAAAGATGCAATTACAGGAAATACATTTAAAGTATCTAACGGAACAATAAGCGGTAATATTGGTTCAACAGGCGTTGCTGTTGTTTATAATACCGGAAGTGAACCGGTAACAGATCCAACAACAACGACACCTTCAGGAGATACTGTAAAATTTACAGATAATCAGAACTGGGGTACTGTTTATGCTTACTTCTGGAGTGACAGTCAGACTAATATGGCAGGTGCATGGCCCGGAACTAAGATGACTTCACTTGGCACAAACAGCTATGGTGAAAGCATTTATTCAGTTAATATTCCGACAGGAGCAAGCTATGTAGTCTTTTCAAATGGTGGCTCAGACCAGACAGTTGATATTACTTTAACCGGTGCTGAAGGATACTATACAACCGGAAGCAGAACAAACGGTAAGTTAAACGCCTACACTTGGTAAAAATAATTTAACAAAGAAAGGGCTGTCGCATTAGCAACCCTCAAAAGAAAAACCGGGTAACCCGAAAAGGTTGCCCGGTTATTACTTTCTTCAGATAATTCTGACGAACTGATTGTAGGCACGCGTTACAGTCCGTTATCAAAAAGAACGTGTAGGTTCGTACAGCCGCCGCAAAGCAGTGTACC
>JAFLSJ010000060.1 GCA_022511005.1 Ruminococcus sp. | reverse complement strand
TTTGTAATCAGCAGGTCGGGGGTTCAAGTCCGTCCACCAGCTCCAAAAACAGCCTACTGTTTAGGCAGTAGGCTTTATATATGGGAGATTTCCCGAGTGGCCAAAGGGGACAGACTGTAAATCTGCTGGCTATGCCTTCGGTGGTTCGAATCCACCATCTCCCACCAAAAAAGGACCTGCATTTTTGCAAGTCCTTTTTTAACTTTACACTCTACACTCTTAACAATACACTTTTAACTTTAAAATTCATACTGTATTCTTTTCAATGTTCTTTATATTTAAAAATATTCTTTATTTGAAAGAATAGTCAGGGTGAAAAAATACTATGCTAATTAATACTAATACTAAACACTAATTAAAATTATGAAATGTTAATAATAAAATTACCCCGTTTGTAAGGCGAAAATGCTTTACAAACGGGGTTAATTTTTTTATAAAAGTTTCTATACTTTATAATTAAACTTCTGCAATAACCTCAACTTCAACAAGAACATCTTTTGGAAGCTGTTTTACTGCTACGCAGGAACGGGCAGGCTTTTCTGTAAAATATTTGCCGTATACAGCGTTAAATGCGGCAAAATCGTTCATATCCTTTAAAAAGCAAACTGTTTTAACTGCTTTTTCAAGTGAACTGCCTGCTGACTCAAGAACATTTTTAAGGTTTGTACAAACCTGTTCTGTCTGTTCTTCAATTGTTACAGCTTCAACATTTCCGCTTGCAGGGTTAATTGCAATCTGACCTGATGTAAATACAAGTCCGTTTACAACAACAGCCTGTGAATATGGACCTATTGCATCAGGAGCATTTTTTGTGTAGATTTTTTCCATAATAAATTACCTCCTATTAGATTAGTTATTAACAAGCTTTAATCCGGCGTTGGTTAAAGCGTCTGTGATTTCTTTAACATGGTCATAGTTTCTTGTTTCCATTACGATTCTCAGGTAACAGCCGTTAATATCCGTTCCTTCACTTGCTCTTTCGTGGTGAATGGAAATAACATTTCCGCCCTTGTTTGCAATAATCTCGGAAACCTTTAAAAGCTGTCCCGGCTTATCCTGTAATTCAATGCAAACAGTTTGCTGTCTGCCTGAAATTAAAAGACCTCTTTTAATAACTCTTGAAAGAATTGTAACATCAATATTACCGCCCGAAACAATGCAGACAACCTTTTTACCCTTAATGGGAAGTTTATTGAACATTACTGCTGCAACAGGAGCAGCGCCTGCACCCTCTGAAATCATTTTCTGAGTTTCAATAAGTTTAAGTATTGCGGCAGAAATTTCATCATCATTTACGGTTACAATATCATCAACGTATTTTTTAACAAGTTCATATGTAAGAGTACCGGGTTCTTTAACCTGAATACCGTCGGCAACGGTAGAAACCTTGTCAAGGCAAACAGGTTTGCCTTCTTTAATTGATTTATACATTGACGGCGCACCCTCAGCCTGAACGCCGTACACCTTAATGTTAGGGTTAAGGCTTTTGATTGCACAGGCAACGCCTGATATAAGTCCGCCGCCGCCGATTGCGGCAACAACAGCGTCAACATCAGAGAGTTCGTCCATAATTTCAAGTCCGATTGTACCCTGACCTGCAATTACATTTTCATCATCAAAGGGATGAATGAATGTGTAATTATGTTCATCTCTTAAACGCAGAGCTTCGTTGTAGGCATCGTCATAAACGCCCGAAACCATACAAACCTCTGCACCGTATCCCTTCGTAGCCTCTACCTTAGAAATAGGGGCGCCGTCAGGCAGGCAGATAAGAGATTTAATACCGTATTTTGTAGCGGCAAGAGCAACGCCTTGAGCGTGGTTACCTGCTGAGCAGGCAACTACGCCGTGTTTTTTTTCTTCCTCAGTAAGCTGAGAGATTTTATAGCCTGAACCTCTTACCTTAAATGAACCTGTAATCTGTAAGTTTTCAGGTTTTAAATAAACCTCACAATCATCGCTGATTGCAGGTGCTTTAACGATATTGGTAGGTCTTATTACATCTTTAAGCACATAAGACGCATGATATATTTTATCTAAAGTAAGCATAACAATCTTCCTTTTCAAAATTTGATACTCTTATAATTGTAGAGCAGAAATCAAATAAAATCAAGATTTTTTACAATATATTCTTAAATTTTTCTGTTTTGTAAGGTATTATAAATTAAAATCTCATAGTAAGTCCGATACGGTTTTTATCAGGGTCGACGGAAATTATTTTAACGTTTACAATATCGCCAACCTTTAAAATCTCGCTTGGGTGCTTGATATATTTATCACATATCTGAGAAATATGAACAAGACCGTCCTGATGAACACCGATATCAATAAATGCGCCGAAATCTATAACATTTCTGACGGTCCCCTTAAGCTCCATACCCTCTTTTAAATCTTTAATGTCGAGGATATCACTTCTCAGCATTGGTGCAGGCAGTTCGTCACGAGGGTCACGGCCGGGCTTTGCAAGTTCTTTTACAATATCTATAAGAGTCGGAACACCGACGCCGATTTTCTCTGAAATATTATTAATATTGTTTTCGTCTAAACGCTGTTCAATATCTGAAATATTGCCTGACTTTACATCTTTTTCAGTATAGTCAAGAATGGTTAAAAGCTCTTTTGCGGCATTATAGCTTTCAGGGTGAACGGAAGTATTGTCAAGAGGATTTTTACTTTCGGGGACTCTCATAAATCCAGCACATTGTTCAAATGCTTTCGGTCCTAATTTCGGGACTTTTTTAAGTTGTGCTCTTGATGTAAATGCACCGTTTTCTTCTCTGTAAGCTACAATATTTTTACATACCGTATCGTTAAGTCCCGATACTCTTGAAAGCAGGGCAGGGGAAGCAGTGTTTAAATCAACACCCACAGAGTTTACACAGTCTTCAACAACGCCGTCTAATGATTCTCCCAAACGCTTTTGGGGCATATCGTGCTGATATTGACCGACGCCTATTGCCTTTGGCTCAATTTTAACAAGCTCTGCAAGAGGATCCTGCAAACGCCTTGCAATAGAAACTGCACTTCTCAAAGTAAGGTCAAGTTCGGGGAGTTCTTTTGCCGCAAGCTTTGAGGCTGAATAAACTGAGGCGCCTGCCTCATTAACAACCATATAATAAATTTTTTTGTGGCAATTTTTAATTGTATGGGCGGTAAACATTTCTGTTTCTTTACTTGCTGTGCCGTTACCTATGGAAATTATATCAACATCATACTTTTTGATTAAGTCAAGTAATTTTGCTTTTGACTGTGCAATTTTAGTTTCGGAATGTGTGGGGTAAATTACAGTGGTATCCAAAACCTTGCCCGTATGGTCAACAACTGCAACCTTACATCCTGTACGGTAACCGGGGTCAAGTCCCAAAACAACTTTTCCTTTTACCGGCGGCTGCATTAAAAGCTGTTTAAGATTTACTGCAAAAACTTTCATTGCACTTTCGCTTGCATTGTCTGTTAAATCATTTCTTACTTCTCTTTCAATAGAGGGGTAAATAAGTCTTTGATAAGCGTCGTCGCAGGCTTCTTTAACAAGCTGTGTACTTTCGCTGTCACCATTTAGCATAAGGCTGTATATTGAATTAAGGCTTTTCTCATCGTTATTTGTAACTGATACCTTTAAAAATCCTTCTTTTTCACCTCTGTTAATTGCAAGAAGTCTGTGGTTTGCAATTTTAGAAACAGGTTCGTTAAAATCATAATATTGGGTGTAAACGCTTTCTTTATTTTCGTCTGTCGCTTTTGATACAACAGTACCGTAAATGTTTGTAAGGTTTCTTACTCTTTTTCTTATTTCTGCATTGTCCGATATCTGTTCTGCAATTATATCCATTGCACCCTTGATTGCATCCTCTGCATTATTAACGCCTTTTTCTTCGCTGATATATTTTTCTGCTTCTTCAAAAGGAGAAAAGGATATATCCTGCTTTAAAATGTCTTCTGCTAAAGGCTCAAGTCCTTTTTCTTTTGCAACAGACGCTCTTGTTTTTCTTTTTGGTTTGTAAGGACGGTAAATATCTTCAAGTTCGCTTAAGGTTTCTGCTTTATCGAGAGCTTGAGAGATTTCATCTGTCAGCTTTTCCTGAGCGGTAATAAGCTCTCTTATTTCTTCTCTGCGTTTGTCAAGATTACGGTAGTATTCAAGCTTTTCACTGAGTTCTCTTATAAGCTGGTCGTCCATAGAGCCGTGCATTTCTTTTCTGTATCTTGCAATAAAGGGAATAGTGTTGCCCTCGTCAAGAAGATTTATTATATTTTCAGCGTATTCCTCTTTAATGTTAAATTCATTAGAAAGTACATTTGAATAATTCATTTTTTCCTCCATAATAGAAAATCTATTTAAAGTTTGTTTTAATTATATCACAAATAAATTAAAAAGCAAAAAGAGCAAAGAATTATTCCTTGCTCTTGAAAGTTTTTATAAAAAGATACTTTGAATTTTCAGATTTCCCCTTAATCATTAATTTCAGGTATTGCAGGGGTAACGTAAGCTGTTTTATTTGTAAGGTAAATAACCATTCCCGGTTTTGCACCATTTGGCTTATTTACATTTTTGACCTGTGTGTAATCAACAGGAACATTGTTGCTGAGTTTTGCTTTGCTGTGGTATGCGGCAATTTGTGCGGCTTCTGTTATTGCTTTATCGCTGGGTTCTTTGCCGTCAAGAACAAGAATGGTATGTGAGCCGTGAATATCCTTTGTATGAAACCACAAATCTGTTTTTCTTGCAGTTTTTAAAGTAAGCTTATCGTTTTGTTTGTTATTTCTGCCTACAAGAATTTTAAAACCGTCAGAGGTTGAATATTCGATTGGGGGCAAAGCCTGAGGGGGCTTTTGTTTTCCTCTCTGAGTTTTGATATAGCCCTGTTCCGAAAGTTCAAGGCGTATTTGAGAAAGGTCTTTTTCACTTTCTGCTCTATCTAAAGTATCAGATACAGATTCAAGATATACAAGTTCTTCTTTTCCGTTTTCAATTTGTTTTGTCAGCATTGTTTCTGCCGTTTTGGCTTTTCTGTAGTCTTTATAATATTTCTGAACATTATTGGCAGGTGAAATTGCAGGGTTCAGCTTAATTTCTATTATTTTGTTTTCATCATAGAAATTTTCTACTTTTACACTGTCAGCTCCACGTTCAATTCTGTAAAGATTTGCCTGTAACAAGTCGCCTTTTATTCTCAAAATGTCACGATCTTTACATTTCTCAAGTTCTGATTGTTGAAGATTAATTTTTCTTGAAATTCTTTCAATGATGTTTGAAAGAGTTTTATGCAAATCTTGACTTTTAACTTTCATTCTGTCTGCATTATCACGCTCAAAATAGAATGAATCAAGCAGATCCGAAAAGCTTTTGTATTCTTTAACAACTGCGCTCTCGCCGTATTGGGTAATGGGTAGGAATGAAACATCAAAAGGTTTATTTTCTCCTGCTCTGATTATCATAAACGGTTTTCCGGACGAGGTTTCTGCGGTTTGTTTTAGGTTTTCAAGTTCATTAAAAAGGCTCATTTTTTCAGAAACGCCCAGTTCTTTATTGGAAATCTGATTGCCCTTTGCGGTAATGCTTTCAAGCTCTCTGCAAATGATAGGAGAAACGCCCTGCAATGTATTAAGCAAAGCCTTATTAAGCGGCATTTCAGACAGTTCGTCGGTTACTCTTTTTATGATTTCGTCGGGAGTATGCTCTAAAATATTCAGTTTATCCTGAGCAGGAGGCATATCGTATTTAATATTGGGAAGGACAAGCCTTTGTGAGCTCATTGTTAAATCAACACGCTTTAAAGCGTCTATAATAACTCCTCTGTCGTCGATTAAAATTACATTACTGTGTTTGCCCATAATCTCAACAACAAGTCTAAGGTTTACTTTATCTCCCAATTCATTAACAGATACAAAATCTAAAAATATTGTTCTGTCTAAAGATGGCTGAGTAATTTCTGTCAGCTTTGCTCCCGACAGCCTTTTTCTTAAAAGCATACAGAGCATTGTTGGAGTGGGAGGATTTTCCGGAATAGATGAGCAGATGTTTATTCTGGGAGAATTTGCGCGGGTTGAGATTAAAAGTCTTTTAGTTCCCTCAAATGTACGGAATACCATAGAAAGCTCATCACGGTTTGGCTGATAGATTTGAGATATTCTGCTATCTTTTAAAATTTCTTTAAGTTCTGATGTTATGTGGTGCAGAAAAATTCCGTCAAGCGCCATTTTAAATCCTCCCTATTTTTTTATTATTATGAGTTTCGCCGCATTTCGGCGGCGACAAAGGGCTGCTCGCCCTTTGAACCCCGCGAGCTTTTGAAAAAGCTCGACCAAAACTTTTACTTTTCTCGATTGAAACCTATTACTTATGATACTTTCCGTTTGTGGAAATTTCAAAGGCTCTGTAAATTTGCTCACACAAAACAACTCTTGCCATTTGGTGTGGAAAAGTCATTTTAGACATTGAAAGCTTAAACTGCGAAGCATTTTTAACTTCATCGGAAAGTCCCCAGGAACCACCGATTATAAAGTTTATTGTACTGAAACTGTTTAATGCAATTTCATCGATTTTTTTAGAAAGCTCCTCTGATGATATTATTTTGCCCTCAATACACATAGCAACAGTATAAGAACCTTTCGGGATTTTACTTATAATTCGTTTACCCTCTGCGTTTAAAGTCTTTTCAATATCGGAATTAGATGGGTTATTTTTAATCTTTTCTTCATCAAGCTCGATTACCTGAAATTTACAAAAGGCAGAAAGACGTTTTTTGTATTCCTCAATAGCCTGAGTCCAATATTTTTCTTTGATTTTTCCAATACATATTATGTTTATATTAAGCATTAAAAGATTACTGCCTTTCCGTTTGTTTCTTCAGGAACAACATCAAGAATAAAATCAATGTTTCTTTTCATATTACAAGAGGCAAGTGCATTTAATGCAGTTGAAAGAGCAAGGTTCGGGGTGTTATTTTCCCGACTTAAATGACCCAGCATAATTCTTAATGTTCCGTTCTTTACAAATTCAGGCAATTCCTTTGCACAGCTTTCGTTTGAGAGATGTCCCTTATTTGATAAAATACGTTGTTTTAAATAATAAGGATAAATGCCGTTTTTCAAAAGCTGGGTATCGTGATTCGATTCAATAACCGCAAAGTCGCTTGTTATAATGCCCTGTCTTATTTCATCTGTAATTATACCTAAATCAGTTGCAATTATCGCCTTTTTATCGTCAGCGGTAGTGACCTGATAACAACAGCTTTCCGCCGCATCGTGGCTTGTATTTATTCTCTTTATGTGCATATCGGAAAGTGCAATTTCATTTTCAATTACATTTGCCGTAAATCGGTTTGATAGTTTTTCTGTTCTTTTCAATTCTTTAAGAGTGCCTTCACTTGCAAATACGGGAGTTTCATATCTTGATGCAAGCACTTTTAAAGCAGAGCAATGGTCTGTGTGTTCATGAGTAATGAATATAGCCTCAACATTTCTCATATCAAGACCGTTTATGCTCATTGCGTTTTCAATTTGTTTACAGCTTCTTCCGGCATCTATTATTATTCCTTTGCCTGAGCTGCCTATGTAATAACTGTTTCCTTTACTTCCGCTGAAAAGCGGTACAACCTTTGCCAAATTTAATCCCTCTAATTTATGAAAATAAATAAAGGGGTACAAAATGTACCCCTTGAAAATTTAATGAAATCAAGCGTTTGCTCTGTTTTCCGCATTTTCTTCAATAACAACCTTTTTGATATCGGCACCCAGCGCACTGAATTTCTCAATAATTTCTTCGTATCCTCTTTCTATGTACTGAATACTTGAAATTTCAGTAGTTCCCTTAGCACAAAGAGCCGCTATAATCATTGCAACGCCTGCACGAAGGTCGGTAGCCTTAACAGGAGCAGCAGTAAGCTCTTTTCCGCCCTCAATAATAGCAAGTCTGCTTTCAACGGAAATCTGTGCGCCCATTCTTAAAAGCTCGTTAATATACTGATAGCGGTTATCCCATACATTTTCGTTAATAATGCTTGTTCCGGGAACAGTTGTAAGTAACGATGCAAACTGCGGCTGACAATCTGTAGGGAAACCCGGGTGGGGCATTGTTTTAATATTGCATTTACGAAGAGGACTCTTTGTTGCATCTACGCGAACAGACTCATCATATTCTGTTACGTCAACGCCCATTTCACGAAGCTTTGCAGTAATGGCATCCAAATGCTTAGGAGTAATGTTTTTAACTAAAATATTGCCTCTTGTTGCAGCAGCGGCACACATATATGTTCCTGCTTCAATCTGGTCGGGAATAATTGAG
>JAFLSJ010000006.1 GCA_022511005.1 Ruminococcus sp. | reverse complement strand
CTTATGATTTGCAACGGCGACACACCTGTTGCTATTGCAGGAATTATGGGCGGTCTTGATTCTGAAATCGTTGAAGATACAACAACTCTTACCCTTGAATCTGCTACATTCGATTCAGTATCAATCCGTAAATCAACTGTAAGACTTGCTCATAGAACAGACGCTTCCATGCGTTATGAAAAGTGTCTTGATCCTGAAATGACAACTACTGCTATAGGCAGATTTGTTAATCTTCTTAAAAAGTATGATAGCGAAATCAAGGTTGTTTCAAGCCTTACAGATGAATATGCTTTCCGCTATGAAACGATATCTCTTGATTTTGATAAAAAGTTTGTTGACCGTTATACAGGTATTGAAATAGATAATGAAACTATTGTTGATACTCTTACAAATCTCGGCTTTAAGGTAACTGTCGATGGAGATAACTTCAATGTTGTTGTACCGTCTTGGAGAGCCACAAAGGATGTAACAATTAAAGCAGATATTATTGAAGAAATTACAAGAATTTATGGTTACGATAACTTTGCAATAAATACAACCCGTTCACCCCTTTATCCTGTAAGAGCTGAAATTGTTAAAAGTGATGAAGATAAAATTAAAGATATGCTTGTTAAAAGGTATAATCTCCACGAGGTTCATTCTTATGTATGGGCATATAATGACGAGCTTAAATCACTTAATATTCCTGTTGAAGAAAACATCAAGCTTGCAAACGCCACTAACCCAAATATTGAAACTATAAGAAATTCAATTATTCCCACACAGCTTTGTCAGGTTAAAAGCAATATCTCTTATGGGACTGATTTCGGTATTTTTGAAGTAGGCAGAGTTGTAAAGGGGCTTGATGAAAACAACCTTTGTATTGAAAGAAAGAACCTTGCAATCACTCTGTTCAGCAAAACAAAGGATATTAAAACTCTCTATTTTGAGTTAAGAGATATGCTTGCAGTAATTACAAACGACTTAAAACACCAAATCTTAACCTTTAAAAAAGCAGAACCACAGCATAGCTACGAACACCCCGTAAATCTGTATACTGTTTGCTTAGACGGTAAAGAAGTGGGCAAAATAAGCATAGTTCACCCTGTTGTAAGCAAAAAAATAGATAAAAAAGCAAACATTGTGTTTGCAGAAATTGATGTTGAAGATTTCTCATCAGTAAAAGATTCAGGAATTGTTTATGATGAACCATCAAAATTCCCGCAAATGGATTACGATTTAAGTCTTGAAATTCCTAAGGGTGTATTTTACGGCGATTTGACAAACTGCTGGAAAGATGCAGGAACAGAGCTTCTTAAAAATACAAAAATCGTTGATACCTATGATACAGATACTGTTCACAGCATTACAGTACGTTTTGAATTTTCATCATCAGAGAGAACTCTCTCCTCTGCCGAGGTTCAGGAAATAATGGATAATGTAATCAAAAATTTAGACGAAATAGGTGTTAAGCTAAGGAAATAAATTCCAATTTTCAATTCTTAATTTTAATAATACTTGTATTTTTTGAGTAAATATATTATAATATGAATATTGGAGGTGTTTCCATGTTAGATGATAAAACAATGATCTTCTCTCTTAATGATGAAAAAGATGATCAAATCAAAAATTCGTTGACAATTGTATATAACGCATTAAAGAAAAAGGGATATAATCCTATTAATCAAATCGTAGGATACATTTTAAGCGAAGACCCAACTTATATCACAACCTTTAATAATGCCAGAAATATCATCAGCAAAATTGACCGTGATGATCTTTTGGAAGCACTGGTTAAGTCATATTTAAATATATAAGAAAGGACTGATTCCTGTGGCTGAAAAGGAATTCTTCACATACAAGGGCAAGCCTCTTGTACGCTGCGGTGACGAAATGTATTACGGCAGTATGGAAGATAAGTATGTTATAAGATTACAGATTAAATCCAAGAAAGAAGAAAACGGTCTTGAAATGGCAGACAAAATTGCAATTCAGCTTCTCTGCACAGACCCTGATCTTTCCCCCAGAAAACAGCTGATAAAATCAAGCGAAAAAAGCGGATTTTATCTTGCAATGGATATTGCCGATATCTGGCTTGAAAGAGCGTTGGCAAATAAAATTTAAAATTCTTTTTATGACAACAAGCCCGTCAGTTAATACAGACGGACTTGTTTTTATTTTATACTGCAAAATAACGAAAACCGCCGAGTGTTAAATTACACCAGGCGGTTTAAATTTATAATAATTTATTTGAATTTTGCCGATACTGTCGACAACAAAGAACTTCTCGCTCTTTGAACCTCGTCAGCTTTTTTAAAAACCGAGGAAAAACTTTTACTTTTCTCAGATAAAATCTTTAATTCTTTTCAAAAACAAACTTTCCGTCTTTATAATCGCATATAACTTTATTAGTTTCGGATATTGTACCCTCAAGCATTTTTTCGGAAAGAGTATCTTCAATTTTATTCTGGATTGCTCTTCTTAAAGGTCTTGCACCGTAAGTATCATCAAAGCCTTCATCAGCAATAGCACTTACCGCTGCATCTGTAAAGCTAAGTTCAATATCCATATTTAAAACACGCTGTTTAAGATTATCAAGCATTTTGACAGCAATTTCTTTAATTTCTTCCTGAGATAGTTTATTAAACACTATAATATCGTCAACACGGTTTAAAAATTCGGGTCTGAACAGCTTTTTAAGTTCGCTCATTACGGAATTTTTGATTTCTTCCTGTGACTTTTCCTTTTTATCAGCAGTTACAAAGCCCAGAGTTTCTCCGCTTTTTTCGGCAATCTGTCTTGCGCCTACATTAGATGTCATAATAATAACCGTGTTTTTAAAATCAACTGTTCTACCCTGAGAATCTGTCAGTCTGCCGTCGTCAAGAATCTGTAAAAGCATATTAAATACATCAGGATGAGCCTTTTCAATTTCGTCAAACAAAATTACGGAGTAGGGTTTTCTTCTTACCATTTCAGTAAGCTGACCGCCCTCGTCAAAGCCTACATAACCGGGAGGTGAACCGATAAGCTTAGAAACGGTGTGCTTCTCCATATATTCACTCATATCAAGCCTGAGCATTGCGTTTTCATCGCCGAACATAGCTTGTGCAAGAGCCTTGCAAAGCTCTGTTTTACCAACGCCGGTAGGTCCTAAGAATATAAATGAGCCTACAGGACGTTTAGGGTCCTTAAGTCCTACCCTACCTCGCCTGATAGCTTTGGAAACTGCTTTAACTGCTTCTTCCTGACCTACTACTCTGTTATGGATAATTTCTTCCATATTAAGAAGTCTCTGGCTTTCCTCCTGAGTCAATTGAACGACGGGAACACCTGTCCAATCGGAAACAATTTTCGCAATATCTTCTCCTGTTACCTCGCCGCTGCTGATACTGCTTTTTTCCTGCCATTGTTTTTTAAGCTCTTCAAGCTTTGAACTCTGCTCTTTTTCTTCGTCACGAAGCTTTGCTGCACGCTCAAAATCCTGCTCATTTACGGCACTTGCCTTTTCTTTTTCTATATTTTTAATATTATCCTCAATGCTTTTAAGCTCAGGCGGATATGTTAAGCTTTTAAGTCTTACCTTTGATGATGCTTCATCAATAAGGTCAATAGCTTTATCAGGCAGGTATCTGTCTGCAATATATCTTGAAGAAAGAGTTACTGCCGATTCTATAGCCTCGTCTGTAATTTTAACCTTGTGGTGGGCCTCGTATCTGTCACGCAGACCTTTAAGAATTTCAACAGCCTCCTCTTGTGTAGGCTCTCCCACAGTTACAGGCTGAAAACGTCTTTCCAAAGCAGCATCCTTTTCAATGTGCTTTCTGTATTCTTCAATAGTTGTTGCACCGATAACCTGAAAATCTCCCCTTGCAAGAGCAGGCTTTAAAATATTAGCCGCATCTGCGGAGCCTTCTGCCTGACCGGCACCTACAATTGTATGGAGCTCATCAATAAAAAGAATAATGTCGTTTGAGTTTTTAACCTCATCCATTACCGCTTTAATACGCTCTTCAAAATCACCCCTGTATTTTGCGCCTGCAATCATACCTGTTAAATCAAGTGCAAAAATTCTTTTATCCTTTAAAAGTTCTGGGACTTCATCTTTTGCAATTTTCAAAGCAAGACCCTCTGCAACGGCAGTTTTACCTACACCCGGCTCACCGATTAAAACAGGATTATTTTTAGTTCTTCTTGAAAGAATTTGAATAACTCTCTCAATTTCTTTATTTCTGCCTATAACCGGATCGATCTCACCGCTCTTCGCAGACTTTGTTAAATCTCTGCCGAACTTTTCAAGAGTTTTGGTATTTGAATTTTTACCGACCTTTCCGTTTTCAAAACCGCTGAAATCTCCGCCTTCTCCTGTTTGCTGCATATTGTTCTGAATTGAATCAGCAACAGATTGAATATTAATGGCAAGCTCGTTTAAAAATCTTACTGCGTAGCTGTCGCTTTCAGATATAATTGCAAGAAGCAAGTGCTCTGTGCCAACATAATTGTTACCCATACGGGAAGAAATCACCGTTGCCATCTGCATAGCTCTTTTTGTTCTGGGCGTTAAATCCTCAGGGGTTAAAACGGTTTTACTGCCCACACCTGTTGAGCTTTCAATTTTATTCTTATAATCTTCTTTATCTAAGCCGTTTTCTTCAAGAACAGTTGCGGCAACGCCTGTTCCCTCTTCTATAAGACCTAAAAGCAAATGCTCTGTTCCCACATATGTGTGACCCATTTCTCCTGCATTTTTTAATGCAAGGTTAATTGCCTCATTTGCCTTTTGTGTAAATCCTTTAAATTGATACATACTATTACCTTCCTTCATACAGAACTAACTGCCAAAAAGGTTCTATAATGTTGCCTGTATTAGTTCTGCTCTTATTATGTCCCTTTCTTCGGGAGTTAGTTTTTTATTTTCTTTAACCATTAATCCGGCAGGTTGAATTTGTGTAAAAAGTTCGTCTATTGTTTCACAGCTTACATCGGTAATTTCACCTGCAACAACGCCAAGCCTTACATTTGACAACAGCTTCATTGCTTCATCGTGGCTGATAGTCTTAGCATATTTTAATATACCCATACTGCGAAAAACAGTATCTTTTGTTTCTATGCTTTTAAACAGTCTTTCTCTCGTAATTTTTTCCTGATTAACAAGCTGTTCTGTAATATTTTTAAGGTTTTCAAGTGCGGCTTTCTCGCTTATACCTAAAGTAACCTGATTAGATAGCTGATACATAGCTCCCTTAGGCTCACTGCCCTCACCGTAAATTCCTCTTATGGTAAGTCCTAACTTTGAGAGATTTCCTGTAATTCTGCCGATTGCTCTTGTTTTTTGCAATGCAGGCAAATGAAGCATAACAGATGCTCTCATACCTGTTCCTAAATTTGTAGGACATTGTGTAAGGTATCCCAGCTTTTTATTAAATGCAAACTTTAAATTTTCATCAAGAAGTGTATCAACCTTGTCTGCCAAAAAGTAGGTTTCTTCTAAATCAAAGCCTTTATTTATAACCTGAATACGCAAATGGTCTTCTTCATTTACCATAATGCTTATTTTATTATCCTTAGTTATAAGCAAGGCTCTGCCCTTTGTGTTGCTGATAAACTCAGGGCTAACAAGATGATGCTCTACAAGATTTAATCTTTGCATTTCATTCATCTGTTCTAAATCGAGAAACTGAAAATCATTGCTTACTGCGCTATTGCTGTCTTTAATTGCAGATTTAACTTTATCTATTACAACTTCTTTGCCCTTATCGTTCAGCTTGCAGGGGAACGGAAATTCCGCTAAATTTCTTGCAAGTCTTACTCTTGTTGAAATAACTACATCATTCTGCATTTTTGTTTTCCTCCAGTTCCTTGATTTTATCTCTTAGCTCTGCCGCTTTTTCGAAGTTTTGTTCTTTTACCGCCTTTTCAAGCGACTGTTTCAGTAATTCTATCTGAGAATTAATATTTTCCGTGTTCTCTTTTTCTTCCGAAACACTCGTTCCCTCTGATTTTGTATATTCAAGGCTGTGAGGCATTTTTCCGCAATGGGTTGTGTTGCCGTGCATACGTCTTATTGACGGCATAAGCTGTTCCCAAAATGTATCGTAACAATCTGCACAGCCCACATGTCCTGATTTTGCAATTTCGTTATATGTGCTTCCGCAACTTTCACATCTTGTAGCCTGTGTTCTTGCAGGAAGAGCATTGCCGAAAAAGCTTCCTAAAAAGTTTGAAAATTCATTTTCCATATCTGAAAAAATGTTTGTGTATCCCATTTCCTTTGCACATTGAGAGCAAAGCTCATACTGTGCATACTCACCGTTTTTAACTGTTTTTATATGTGTGGTTGCCTCACGCATACCGCATTTTTGACATTTCATAAATAATTTCTCCTTTTAATTATATAAACTTAAAAGCATATTTTTAAATATTCTCGCCCTGAGCATATTCCTCTGCTCCTGGGGAATATCCGTATAAACTCTCTCGCTCATAGCTGATAAAAGCATTTTTGCTATTCTTTCATCTATTATTGACTGAGAATACATATTCTTAATCATTATTTCTGCACTTGATTTATCAAGTGTCCCACCTATTGAATTTATAATATGCATTAAGGCTGTACTTCTATCGGTTTTAACTCTTGTAATTCTGATATATCCTCCGCCGCCTCTTCGGCTTTCAACTATATATCCCTGTTCGGGAGTGAATCGTGAGGTTATAACATAGTTGATCTGACTTGGAACACAGCCTAAATTTCCTGC
This sequence comes from Ruminococcus sp., assembly GCA_022511005.1. Classification (GTDB taxonomy): domain Bacteria; phylum Bacillota; class Clostridia; order Oscillospirales; family Acutalibacteraceae; genus Ruminococcoides. The sequence continues at coordinate 37,514 of JAFLSJ010000006.1, read as the reverse complement.
AAGCTCATTTCTCTGAATTTCAGCGTTACCGCCTTGTTGTTCTAACATTTCCAATATATACTGAGCCACCAAATCGCTCATACGCATATAAACCACTTCCTTAAATTTAAACCATTTAAACTTTTGACTTTAGTCTTATTATAAAATCAAAGTCAGTTAAAGTCAAAGTCAAATAAAGTCAATTATTCTTATTCAGTACAGTTTATCATAAAATATCTCACGAATCCTTCGATTTTCTAATAAATTCAAAATTTTTCAAATTTTTGACTTTTAAATAATATTTTGACTTTTAACAAATAACCTCTCCAAAATTAAAAGCTAATTTGAAAATTCTAAAATATTGCATAAAACCTTGAATTCTTCTTATTTTTGCACTTTACAATTTCTTTATTATGTATTATAATAAGCCTTATACAGCCTTTAGAAGAAACAATAACATAAAGGTAGGAGCGAATATTAGATTATGATAAACGGCGCAGATATAATGGTAAAATGCCTTGAAGCAGAAAATGTTTCAGTTGTATTCGGATATCCCGGTGCGGCAATTTGCCCATTCTACGATTCTTTATATGATTCAGATATTAAACATATTCTTGTAAGACAAGAGCAAAATGCTGTTCACGCTGCAAGCGGTTATGCAAGAGCAAAGTCCACAGTAGGCGTATGCGTTGCAACATCAGGTCCGGGAGCAACTAACCTTATTACAGGTATTGCAACAGCTTATATGGATTCTATTCCTCTAATTGCTATAACAGGACAGGTGCGTTCTGATTTAATAGGCAGAGATGTTTTTCAGGAAGCAGATATTACAGGTGCCTGCGAGCCGTTTGTAAAACACAGCTACCTTGTATATAAAACAGAGGACTTGCCAAGAGTTTTTAAAGAAGCATTTCATATTGCAACAACCGGCAGACCCGGTCCTGTTTTAATTGATATCCCTATTGATATTCAGTTAAATGAAATTGAAGAATTTGTATATCCCGAAAGTGTAAATATTGTAGGCTATAAACCAAACACAAAGGGACATAATGTTCAGATTAAAAGAGCGATTGAGCTTATTAATAAAAGTAAAAAGCCTATAATCGTCGCAGGTGGCGGAGTATTGGGTTCAGGCTCAAAGCTGAAGCTTGTTTCTTTTGCAGAAAAAACAGGTATCCCCGTACTTTCCACTATGATGGGAATCGGCGTAATGCCATCAGAGCATGAGCTTTATATGGGTATGCTGGGAACCTTCGGCAAACCAACGGCAAACCGTGCATTACATGAAGCTGACCTTGTTATAGTATGCGGTGCAAGACTGGGCGACCGTGCAGTTGCAGCACCTGACCAGATGGGACAAAGAGCAAATGTTATTCATATAGACATTGACCCTGCTGAAATCGGAAAAAATGTTAAAACAACAATTCCAATCGTAGGCGATATGAAAAATGTAATAAATAATCTTTTAGAGCAAATCGGCAATTATAAGGTATCTTCTGATTGGACCGATTGTATTAAAATATGGAAAAAAGAGCTTTCAAGAACACCTAAAGTGTTTGAAGGTTTTGTTGAGCCGAGAAACCTTATCGGCAAATTAAGCTCTATGTTAAGGTCAAAGGCAATACTTGTTGCCGATGTAGGTCAGAACCAAATTTGGTGTGCAAATAACTTTAAAATCAGAGAAGGCAGATTTTTGACAACAGGCGGTATGGGAACAATGGGATACTCAATTCCTGCCGCAATCGGTGCAAAATTCGCAAGACCTGACCGTGATATTGTTGCAGTTTGCGGTGACGGAAGCTTCCAGATGAGCTTAAACGAGCTTGCTACAATTGCCCAAAACAATCTGGGAGTTAAAATAATTGTAATGAAAAACTCAAGGCTTGGTATGGTAAGAGAATTGCAGGATAATCTTTATAACAGCAGACATTCCGCTACAATTCTTAACGATGAACCAAACATTGAGCTTCTTGCAAAGGCATACGGAATTAAGTGTGCAACTGCAAATTCAAATGAAGAAGCAGAAAATATTGCAAAAGAAATGGTAAAATCGGACGAGGCGTTTATCCTTGTTTGCAATGTTTTCCCTGACACTCCATCTATTTAAGAGGTAAGCTATGCAATATACATTATCTATATTGGTTGAAAACCAGGCAGGTGTTTTATCTAAAATTTCAGGTCTGTTTTCAAGACGTTCGTTTAATATTGATTCACTTGCTGTGGGAATAACCGCAGACCCTACAATTTCAAGAATTACAATCGTTGCAAACGGTGATGAATATGTAGTTGAACAGCTTGAAAAACAGCTTAATAAGCTTATCCCCGTAATAAAGGTTAAACGTCTTATTGAGGGTGAATTTATAAGCCGTGAGCTTTCTTTGATTAAAGTTCATTCAAATGCTGCAAAAAGATTTGAAATTATAAAAATCGCAGAGCTTATGGGTGCGAAAATCATAGATGTTGCAACCTCAACCGTAACGGTAGAATTCTGCGAGACTTCTGAAAAAACAAAAACACTTTTAGATTTATTAAGGCCTTATGGTATCCGTGAAATCGTAAGAACAGGAACAGTTGCCATTGATAAAGGAGCGGCAACTGCTTCCAAGTAATTTCACAGATTAACATACATATTATTATTTTTATAAACCGCAAATGCGGCAAGGAGGAAACTATTATGGCAGAAGCAAAAATTTATTATCAGGCAGACTGTAACCTTTCATTACTTGACGGCAAAACAATTGCAATTATTGGTTACGGTAGCCAGGGTCACGCACACGCTCTTAACCTTAAAGAGTCAGGCTGTAATGTAATCATCGGTCTTTACGAGGGCAGCAAGTCCTGGAAAAGAGCAGAAGAGCAAGGCTTTGAGGTTTACACAGCTGCTGAAGCTGCTAAAAAAGCAGACATCATTATGATTCTTATTAACGATGAGAAACAGGCTACTATGTACAAAAATGACATTGAGCCAAACCTTGAAGCAGGCAATATGTTAATGTTTGCACACGGCTTTGCAATTCACTTCAATCAAATCATTCCGCCGGCAGATGTAGACGTTACAATGATTGCTCCTAAGGGACCCGGACACACAGTAAGAAGTGAGTATCAGGTTGGCAAAGGCGTTCCATGCTTAGTAGCTGTTCAGCAGGACGCAACAGGCAAAGCTAAGGATTTAGCACTTGCTTACGCTTTAGGTATCGGCGGTGCAAGAGCAGGCGTTCTTGAAACAACATTCAGAACAGAAACAGAAACAGACCTGTTTGGTGAGCAGGCAGTTCTCTGCGGCGGTGTTTGCGCACTTATGCAGGCAGGCTTTGAAACACTTTGCGAAGCAGGCTATGACCCAAGAAACGCTTACTTTGAGTGTATCCACGAAATGAAGCTTATTGTTGACCTTATTTATCAGTCAGGCTTTGAAGGTATGAGATATTCGATTTCAAATACTGCTGAATACGGCGACTATATTACAGGTCCAAAGATTATCACAGAAGATACTAAGAAAGCTATGAAGAAAGTTCTTGCTGATATTCAGGACGGTTCATTCGCAAAAGAATTCTTACTTGATATGTCAGCAGCAGGCGGTCAGGCACACTTTAAAGCAATGAGAAAAATTGCGGCCGAGCATCCTGCTGAAGTAGTTGGTAAAGAAGTAAGAAAGCTTTACAGCTGGTCAGACGAAGATAAACTTATCAATAACTGATTTATAATTATAATATAAATTGTAAAAACCTCTCCGTAAGGAGAGGTTTTTTCTTTATCTGTAAACCAAAAATAAAAATCTTTAAACTAACTTTTTCCACCGTTTATTTTTTCAAAATCTCTTGACAATTTTGTTATAACTGTATATACTGTATGTATACAGTTAATAGAGGAAGTGGCAATTTGAACATTTTTATTGATAATAAAAGCGGTTTACCAATCTACGACCAAATCTATTCTCAAATTAAAAGCCAGATTATCAGCGGTGCATTACAGGAAGATGAACTTCTTCCCTCTATCCGCAACTTAGCTAAAGATTTACACATCAGTGTAATAACTACAAAACGTGCATATGACGAGCTTGAAAATGAAGGCTTTATATATATTGTACCGGCTAAAGGATGTTTTGTCGCTCCGAAAAATACAGAATTACTCCGTGAAGAAAACCTCAAAAAGATTGAAAAGCATATGGAGGATATAATACAGCTTGCGGCTACCTGTAATTTAAGCAGAGAAGAAATTATAGAAATGTTCAAATACATAATGGAGGAAAAGAACAATGAACGCAATTGAAATTAAAGATTTAAGCAAGTCTTATAAAGGCTTCACTTTAGACCGTCTTAATCTTACACTTCCAAATGGGTGTATTATTGGGTTGATTGGAGAAAACGGTGCAGGAAAAACTACAACTATAAAACTGATACTTGATATGATAAGCCGAGACAGCGGAAGTATCACAATCTTAGGAAAAGACAATAAAGATAATTTACTGCTAACCAAAGAGGATATCGGTGTTGTACTTGATGAAGTAGGGATTTCTGAATGTCTTACTGCGAAGCAAGTGGGTAAAATTATGAAATATACCTTTAAAAACTGGAATGAATACACCTATTCAGAATATCTAAAAAAGCTGTCTATTCCCGACAATAAGAAATTCAAGGAATTTTCACGAGGTATGAAAATGAAGCTTGGTATAGCCGTTGCACTTTCACACAATGCCAAACCTCTGATTTTAGATGAAGCTACAAGCGGACTTGACCCTCTTATCCGTGATGAAGTAATTGATATATTCGGTGAGTTTACAAGAGATGAAAACCACGCTATTCTTATTTCGTCTCATATAGTAAGCGACCTTGAAAAAATCTGCGATTATATTGCTTTTCTTCATAAAGGCAAATTACTACTTTGTGAGGAAAAAGACAGACTTAAAGAGCAGTACGGTATTATTCATTGTTCAGCCGATGATTTAATCAACATCTCCCCTTCTGCAATTATCGGCAAAAAAGAAACTCCTTACGGAGTAGAAGCCATTGTCGCAAGAAATAAAATCCAAACAGGTATGGAAATAAGTATAACTGATATTGAGCAATTATTTATTTTTATGGCAAAGGAGGCAAAATAGAATGAAAGGTTTGCTTTTGAAGGATTTATACCTGACATTTAAATATTGCAGAGCATTTATTTTAATAATAGCGGTTTTTATAGGAGCTTCCTTTATTAATGAACACAGTGCATTCTTAACCGTTTATCCCTGCTTAATAGTAGGTATGATACCCGCCACTCTGTACTCATATGATGAACGGGAAAAATGGAGTATCTATAGTGCAACACTCCCTGTTTCAAGAGTTCAGCTTGTTTCGGCTAAATATATTATTGGTCTTTTTTCGGGTGCAACAATAATACTGCTTACTGCTATTGTTCAGGCATTTAAAATGATAAATACCTCTTTTATACTTATGAATTATCTTTCGGTAATAGCTTTTGTCGCATCTATTTGTTTAGTCGCCCCGTCTGTTTTTATGCCTTTTATGTTTAAGTACGGTGCAGAAAAAGGAAGAATTATTTATTATGTGGTAGTCGGTGCAACCTGTGCCGCATTTATAGTTTTTTCTGTCTATCAGGAATCTACATTCATTCTTAATAATACCTTTGTTATTATTGCCGTTTGTATCTCAGCAGCTGTTATTTATATAGCATCGTGGCTTTTATCCATTGCATTTTATAAGAAACGAGAAATTTAAAATTTGAAATAAGAAAACAACCGCTCACAGCCCTGTATTCTGCGAGCGGTTTTAATTTACCTTTGTTATATAAAATTATACTAAGCTTGCACCTAAAGCATTACATTGAGCCTCTGCGGAATCGTCAGGTGCGTCATTACAAATAACACCATCTGAAACTAAAGAAGCGCCTGCATTTTTGCAGGCCTCTACCCATGTTCTCATCCATTCGCCGTCTCCCCAGCCGTATGAACCGAAAAGACCAAGCTTTTTGTCTTTCAACTTAGGTAAGCATTCGTTAAACAGCGGAGCAAATTCAGTATCTTCAAGCTCCTCTGCTCCCATTGACGGACAACCGAAAGCAAATGCGTCAAATTTTTCTACCATATCTGCATTGAACTCAGAAGTCGAAAAAACTGTTGCCTCCGCCCCTGCTTCCTTTGCTCCATTTGCCACCATTTGTGCCATTTGTTCGGTATTTCCTGTACCGCTCCAATAAACTACAGCTATATTTGCCATAACTACATCTCCTTTTTTAATTTATGGTTCTTTAATTTATACTGTAACCGTTAATTTCTGAATACTTGTACCGCTTTGGTATAGTTTTTCATAAACACGGCGACATTTGTTATATTTATTAAATTTATCCATAGCATAAGTAACATCTCCGTATACCTTCCAATAACCTGTTGCTTTGCTTTGTTTACCTGAATGTTCAATAAAACCGATTACATCACTTAGCGGATAGCCTAAAAACAAGCCTATTTCGTGAGGAAAAGTACTGCTAAACATAAATCTTCTTTTTAACTTTTTTATGGCATAGTCAATATCAGTGTAAATATAACCGTATTTTTTCATAAGGTTATATACACCTTCCTGAGCTAAATCTTTAATAAGATTCTTTCTTCTGTAAACATAAATCAAGGCAGAAGCTCCGTTATCCTTTAACACAGTTACATATACACCCTTTGGATTCAGCATGTTATTGCAAAACTCTATCTGGCAGTTTAAATTATTCTTTGATAAATAACTGAAGCTGAAAAGTCCTGCTGTTTTTAAGCTTGCAAGTGTAGGAGAACAATGCTTAATTAAATAATTTTCAATCATAATATATTTTACCCCTTAAAAGCACAGTATTCGGCAAGCAAATTATTAAGAGCATTTGCACTGCTTGTATGACATCTTGCAACGGGAATATTATTTTTCTTTGCCTCCCCTACTGCACTTAAAACCATTTTGTGAGAAACGGTATTTGTAAATAATATCATTAAATCCGGAGTTCCCAGTTTTCTTTTTAAAGCTCCCTTTTCCTTTGTAAAAACCTTTGCTCTGAAACCGTGGTTTTTGCAGATATTCTCATACTGCATTTCCATTCTTTCGTTTCCGCCTATAATAACAACACTCATAATTACCTCCACATTATTCCCACAAAAAGTTAGTTTATACTAACTTTTAGATAAAAAATAAGGAATTTTAAAAATATAAATATAATATTAAAAATACATATTAGTTATCATCGGGTTAGTTATAACTAACTTTATATCAAAATAAAAAACAACCGTTAAAGTTGCAAAAAATCAAGTAGTAGTTAGTTTAAACTAACTAACAAATAATATACTACTACTTCATTATTTTGTCAATACTCTTTTTCAAATTTTATAAAAAACCCTAAGAAATTCCTGAGTAATTTACTCACAGCAAAAAAACACTGTCTTTTATGACAGTGTTTTTTATGTTCAATCTTTCTTTGGTTCTTCATATGTAAGAGCCTGCTTGCTGTCGCTTATTCCCTTTGTTGTAGGATCGGATATAACACCAATAAATGCAAGAATATGTAAAATTATAACAACAAGATTCATCACCTGATTTTCGCTGAAACTGGGAACAATTCCGAACATTCCAAGCAATGCATATATAAATGTTATACATAACGAAATTAACCCCACCCAAAAGGTACCGCTTTTTAGTCTTACTTTCCAGTTTATTTTCATATAATCACCTCTTATTGTATCATATGAATAATATAAAAATATAATAACAAAAAATTGAAAAGAAAGATGATTATAATTCCAATTTTTTATTATTTTATAATATTTAGTGCTATAATATATGCTGGTAATAAAGGGGGATATATATGGATATATTATCAGTTTTTAAGGACATTGCAATAATACTTATTGCAACAAAATTGTTCGGACTTGTGGCAAGAAAGTTAAAAGCACCGCAAGTTGTCGGTGAAATTATAGCAGGTCTTGTAATAGGACCTTGCCTGTTGGGTTGGGTTGGAGAAACCGATTTTTTAACTGCTATGGCAGAAATCGGTGTTGCTCTGCTTATGTTCTCTGCAGGTCTGGGAACGGATTTAAAAGAGCTTGTCAAAACAGGTCCAATGGCATTTTTAATTGCCGTTGCAGGTGTTGTTGTACCGCTTGGGGGCGGCGCCTTAGTATACTATGCATTTGGTTTTGACCCTATAAGCAACCAAATGCTTGAGTCAGTATTTATGGGTACTGTGCTTGCCGCAACATCAGTAAGTATAACAGTTCAGGCATTAAATGAGTTAGGTCATTTAAAAGGAAAAGTTGGTACTACTATTCTCAGTGCCGCTATTATAGACGATATAATCGGCATTATTCTTCTGACTGTTGTAATAGGATTTAAGGATCCGAATCAAAGTCCTTTAAGAATAGGTATTCAAACAATTTTATTCTTTGTATTTGCATTTATCTGCGGTTTTGCTCTTTACTTCTTATTCAAATGGCTTGATAAGAGAAATCCTCATACAAGAAGAATTCCGATTTTCAGCCTTGCACTATGCTTTGCATTTGCCTACTGTGCAGAAGAATTTTTCGGCATTGCAGATATTACAGGTGCATATGTTGCAGGTATCGTTCTTTGTAACATTCAGGATTCCAACTATATTGAAAGAAAAATGGATATTAATTCATATATGATTTTCGGTCCTATTTTCTTTGCAAGTATAGGATTACAAACAAGCTTTAACGATTTTAATATGTCAATTTTATGGTTTACAATTGCACTTGTAGCTGTTGCACTGATAACAAAAATTATCGGTTGCGGCGGAGTTGCACGTATTTGCAGATTCAGTACAACTGATTCTCTTAAAATCGGCGTGGGAATGATGAACCGCGGAGAAGTTGCATTAATTGTTGCTCAAAAGGGAATGATTGCAGGGCTTTTAAATCCATCAATGTTTTCTGCAATAATTGTTTTAATTATAGTATCTTCAATAGCAACTCCTATTGTATTAAAATTTCTGTATTCTAAATTTCCTGATAAAGAATCTGATAAGGAAATAAGCGAAACAAGTAAAAAGTTTGCAGATAAGCATATTGAAGCAGTAGAAGCAAGAAAAGGACAACAACAATAATTTTATATTATAAACCTCCCTTTTTAAAAATAAGGTTTCAGCGTGTTGATAAGATCATTAAAAAAGCAATCTGTATTAAACAGTTATATCAAAACATTTCTGAAAATCTGTAGGGGCGACCCTTGCGGTCGCCCGCAAATAAGAAAAAGTTATTTTGAATTTTCGGACAATCGCAAGGGTTGTCCTACACTGTTTTCTAAATGTTTTCTACAATTTAAAACTTCCTTTCAGCAGAAAGGAGGTTTTTTTATTTTATACAACAGATAACTACATAAAAACATATATTACAACACAAATAATTTTTGTAATATTCTCAAAAAGAAATTAAATACTTAAGTTTTGTTATCTTTTTAAATAATTTATATATGTAAATCACGATAATTTTATATATTTTTTACATAATATGAATTTATTTTTAGAAAAAATAGGATTTTGGGTTGCAATTTTATAACAACATATGCTATAATTGTTACAAATTTGTTACTTGGCGTAATTTTTTTGTAATTATAACTGTTGAATATATTTTGATTTTACGTCGCTCTTTTGAATAATGGAGGTAATATTTTATGAAGCATTTAAAGAAACTTGTAACTTTAATCGTTACAATTTCAATTCTCTCTTCAATGTGCTTGGCAGGAACAATGTTCTCTGCTTCTGCAAGCGGTACCGGTGCAGGTCTTGCCGAATGGGCAATGAATGCATATTACAGCGGTTGGGCTTATGTTTACGGCGGTTCTTCCCCCGGTGCAGTTGACTGCTCAGGTCTTATCTATTCATATGCCGGCGGTAACCGTACGGGAGATGCACAGTTAGGTGCTGCATCAGAAAGCGGAAGCGTTTACAATGGTATCCCGAGAGTTCACGGACTTGGTCTATATCATCCGGGTCACGTAGGTGTTTATGTAGGCAACGGAATGGCTGTTGACGCCAGAAATGAATCCTCGGGCGTTTGCTACTCATCAGTTGACTATATGGGCTGGACAACATGGTTTAAATTAAGTAATTTAAGCTATCCTACATATGGCTGGGAAGAATTCAACGGTAATTACTATTATTACGAAGATGGTCAGTATATAGTAAATACATCAAGAACTATTGACGGTGTAACCTACTACTTTGGTTCAGACGGTGTTTCCGATACTACTCCTTCAGATACATCATCAAAGGCAGACAGCTCATCATCTTCAACCGATAACGGTTTATCTTCAAGCGAAACAGAATCTAATACTCCTTCTTATGAAACAGTTCAATTTGGTTCTGAAGGAAGTACCGTAACAAAAATTCAGGAAAGACTTCAGGAATTAGGTTTTTACACAGGAAGTATCGACGGTTACTTCGGTGCAGAAACAGAAAAGGCTTATAAAGCATTCCAAAAGGCAGCAGGCGTAACAGTTGACGGTATTTCGGGTGCATCAGATCAGGAGCTTCTATTCTCTGACAACGCACCTTATGCTTCTCAGGAACCGGAGCAGGACGATGAAACAACGGAGAAAATCGCATCTGTTCAGGAGAAGCTCAAAGCCTTAAATTATTACAGCGGAGTGTGTGACGGTGCAATCGGAACATATACTACTGAAGCAATTTGGGCATTCCAGATTGATAACGATTTAGAGGCTACAGGCGAGCTTGACGAAGCAACCATAGCAGCAATTATGTCTGATGATGCTAAGCCAAACCCGAGATTTGAAACAACGGAAGCAACTGAGGGAACTGAAGAAACAGAAGCCACTGAAGCACAAATCCCCACTTCTGTTTATACATTTAATGCATTTGAATTAAATTCAAGCGGTATAATGGGACCAAATGAAGCTACCGCCAATGCAAATACTTCATCATTTATATTAGATAATGCAGCAGCAAAAGATAATGCAACAGCCGCTAATAATGTAGCAGTAAAAACAAATCGACTTGCTAAGAATGCAGTTTCCAACTTTGCAACAAACGGTTTCACAGCAGTAGGTCCGCATATATTCAGAATTAACGGGGTTACAATCACTCTGTTTACATTAATAATGTTAATCACTTTAACCAGCATCTATATGCTTGTAAGGACAAGCAAAGAAAGAAAAAGAAAAGCAGCCCGTGCGGCAATGCGTATGGAAAAGCGTATGTCAAGACCGGAGACTGAAACTAAATACTGGTGGTAATTAAAACAATTATAAAATATTACACCGATTAATGAAGTTCATTAATCGGTGTTTTTTATAATATAAAATTGTTTTCTGACAATAAAATATTATTTTTCTTTTTTATTCATTTTTCCGATTTCCTTTAAAGGTATAACCTTTCCGTCAGGTGTTTTCACGTCAATATTGTCAAGCTGTTTATCAAACTGACTTCGAAATTGAGCCAAATATTCCTTATATAAAGCTTGTTGGCGTTGTGTTTCCTCTTTATTTAGCCCCTGTTCCCTCTTTTTCTTTGCAAGAGCGTTTATCTCTTCAATAAGTTTTTTATCCATAAAATCACACTTTCTGTTTACAGTATGAATATATAATAACTTATTTACAGACAAAAAGCAAATATTATACTAAATAGTTTAACAAAAAAGAGGCTGTATTAAAAACACAGCCTCTTTAAGTTTAAATAAACTAATAATTATTTTAAAATTCTAAACTTACCAATGACCGGAAGCTCTTTAACTTTGCCTGTGCAGGTATTATAAATACCATAAATAGCAAGAGCGGTAAAAGCTAAATTAACAATTGATAAGATAGTGTTAATTAATGCATAAAGTCCATACATAGGAGAAAACATATAATAATAATCGCCCGCAAACATAGATGCAGATAATATAGCCATAAAAATAGCCCTGATAATATTATAAGCTACTTCGACAATAAAAAGAACTAAGCCTTGATTTACGTGAAATCTTGTATATTTTGAACCTTTTGCAGTAAATAAAGGAATCAGGAATAAAATTCCGAGATAAGACAAAATATTTATATATTTATTCTTTTCTACGTCGCTTACATACATTCCGTCTTCATTTACAGGACCTGTAAATGTATATGTACCATCAGGATTTTTAGTGTAATTCTGATTAAAATTTGTCTGATAATTGTAGTTTGGCTGAGCCTGCTGATTAAAGTTTGGCTGCTGAGTTTGTGCATTGTTTACGTTTTGTGAAGCCTGTTCATTAACTACGTTTCCGCAAGCAGAACAGAACTTTGCGTCGTCGGGCAGAGTACTGCCGCAATTTGAGCAAAATGACATATTAATTTCCCCCTTACAATAATATTTATTAATTTTGCCAGTATCATAATAACACACAAAATCTTTTATTACAATAAAAATTTTTAAATTCTACTTTTTTATTTCTTAGAGTCTATAAAATCCTGCAAAATAATAGTAGCCGCAACAGCATCAACAACTGCTTTTCTCTTTTTACCCTTTGTATTTGTATCATTAAAGTAATTATGAGCAGTTATAGTCGTTCCTCTTTCGTCCTGCATAAAAGTGTCAAGCCCTGTAAGCTGTTTTAAACTTTCTGCAAATTCTCTTGCATTTTTTGCACTTTCGCCCTCAGAGCCATCCATATTTTTAGGAAGCCCCACCACCAGTATTTCAGCGTTAGCCTCTTTTACTGCCTCAGCGACTTTTTCAAGACATTTAGGCGGATACTTTTCTTCAATTACAGTATAAGGAGAAGCAAGAATTTCAGATTTATCACAAACTGCAATTCCTGTTCTTGCTTTTCCCAAGTCTATTGCGGCAATTATCATTTTTTCACCTTATTCAAATACATCGTTAAGAGGTTTTTCCTTAATTATATCGTAAATTTCAAGCTCATTGTCATTGTTGCAAATTCCGAGGAAAACATCTTTTAAGGATTTTTTCTGCTTTTCAAGCTGTTTATCAAGCCAGCTTTTATCATTCCCTGTGTATTGCAAGTTCTTCTCAAGAATTTGTCCGTCTAAAATAACATTAACCTCAGGTCTTTCTTCAGGCACCGATATCGCTAAATCAGCAGGAGTACAGGGTCTGTTTTGAGCCTTAGGTAAAATTGATATTTTTCCGTTTGATTCAAGCACAGCAGTTTCTATTTCATCAAGGCTGAAATAACCTGCGATTCTGCATTGAGCCAAAAACTCATTTATATCATATTTGGCAACCCTAAAGTTTTCTCTGAAAATTTTTCCTTTATCCAAAAGAAAAATTGACCTTCCTGTAAAGAGCCTGCGTACCTTCAGACTTTTTATGGATAAGATAGAAAGTACAAAAGTTACTGCTGCATAAATTACCATAGCAATCAACGGTTGATAGAAACTCTGATCCAAAGTTGTAGCCATTTCAGCGGCAATAGAGCCGATGGTAATCCCGTTAATATAATCAAACATACTCAGCTCTGAAATCTGTTTATTACCTATTATTTTCGATAAAATAAACAATATGATTAGCGAACCAAAGGACGCTAAAATTACTTTAATTATATCCATACTATTTACCTGCCTTAAACAATTTTGTAAATAGTATGTCAAAACTTTTGTAAATTATTTTACCAAGGTTTAATCGAACCTGTTAATTCGGAAATATTTTTAATATTATTTTTATCCATAAACTTCTCTAAGCCCTCACAGATTTTAACAGGAGCATAAGGGTCGGAAAAGAATACGGTACCAATCTGTAATGCACTTGCTCCTGCAATAAGCATTTCAACAGCATCCTGCCAGGTTGAAATACCGCCCATACCGATAATGGGAATTTTAACGGCATTATATGCCTGCCAAACCATTCTCACCGCAACGGGGAATACAGCAGGTCCGCTTAAGCCTCCTGTGTTATTTCTGATAATCGGTCTGCGTGTTTCAATATCGATTCTCATTCCCGTTAAAGTATTTATCATAGAAATTGCATCTGCCCCCTCTGCCTCTGCAGAACGTGCAATCTCTGCAATATCAGATACATTGGGACTTAGCTTAACAATAAGCGGTTTTTTGCAATATTTTCTTACCGCTTTTGTAATTCCTCCTACCGATTCACAGCTTGTGCCAAACTGTACACCTCCGCTTTTTACATTGGGGCAGGAAATATTCATTTCAATCATATCAACACTGCTGTCGCTTAGCTTTTCAGCCATTTTGCAGTAATCCTCTTCTGTGTTTCCTGCAATATTTGCAATTACAACAGTATTTTGCTCTTTAAGCCAGTCTAAATCTTTTTCTATAAAATGATCAACGCCCGGATTTTGCAAACCCACGGCATTTAAGATTCCTGAGGGTGTTTCTGCAATTCTCGGAGGTGGGTTTCCGTCTCTCTTTTTCAGAGTAATACCCTTGCAGGAAATTCCACCTAATACAGACAGAGGATAAAACTCACTGTATTCTCTGCCAAATCCGAATGTACCTGAGGCAGCAATTAACGGATTTAAAAATTCAACTCCTGCTACCTTTACTTTTAAATCTGCCATTAAAATACAACCTCCTCAGCGTTAAATACAGGACCGTTTTTACAAACGTGAAGATACGCTTCTTCCCCATTTGTTTGTTTTACCTTGCAGGCACAAACAAGGCATGCGCCCACTCCACAGCCCATTCTTTCCTCTAAGGAAACCTGACAGGGTTTGTTAAATTCCTTTGCAATCTGTGAAATTGCTCTGAGCATAGGAATAGGACCGCAAGCGCAAATTTCATCAACCTCATTTATTTTCTCTTTTAAAACATCTGTAACAAAGCCGTGAATACCTGCTGTGCCGTCATCGGTAGTAAGTACAAGCTCTGCACCTGCATTTTTAAAATCCTCCTGTAAAATAACAAGGTCCTTATTTCTGAAACCTGTTATTACCAAAGGATTATCTGTTTGCTTTGCAGTGTAAAGCATTGGAGGAACTCCGATACCTCCGCCGATTAAGCAGTAATGTTTCCCTTTTTCAATCTTAAAGCCGTTACCTAAGGGTGCAATAATATCTATATATGTACCTATCTTTTGTTGTGACATAATCTGTGTGCCCTCACCCTTTACCTGAAACACAAATCGTAGAGTATCATTATCAGCATCACAAATTGAAATAGGTCTTCTCAGTGTTTTTCCCGAAACTGCAATATGAGCAAACTGTCCCGCCTTAGCAATGGAAGAAAGCTGAGAATTTTTAACAGTCCAATCAAATATTCCTTGGGCAATTTCCTCATTTTTTATAAGCTCAAAAGGCTGTGAATCATACTTCATTTTAAAACTCCTTAAATATATGTTAATTTTACGGTTATTACATTTAATTTATCCTTTTTAATAATAGCGGCAGAGTAATCTATCTGATACTCTGAAAGCCGATTGTTTGCATAATCAACATAATTTTGAAAATGGTAAATGTATGGGTCAAATAACTGTTCGCAGGCGTTTTCATAATCCACATAATCTTCATCAACATAAATATTGTAATAAGCATCTTCTGATAAAGCAACCTTCAATAACTCTTCACCCATTACATTGTCACTTTCTTCATCAAAGCCTTGCAAAACCGCTCCGTTTTTTACATAGTAATTTTCGCTTTGCACAGTACAATCGGGAATAAAAATATTAAAGTTCCTTCCCAAGTTGCTCTCTCCGCCTGTTATTTCCTCTTCTGTCATATTGCCAAAGGTTTCAGCAATAGTATGATCATATTCAAGCTGTGATGTTGTAATATTAAAATAATCATACTGATATACTTGGTCTTTCTGATCATCCCATGTAACGTCAAGATAATACCAGTCGCCGTCAATTTTAACTGCATTCCATATATGGTTACCGCCCTGACTTGTACCTGAAATTTCTGTATTCTCTATACCTACACAAGATAATAAGTAGCTCATTGCGTCAGAATATCCCTGACATACAGCATTGCCGTCAATTAACGCACCGTAAGCTGTAAAGGCTTCCTCGGAATCGCTTGGGATATTATTATTAATAAGCTCTGCAACCTTATTATCATACTCACAATTTTCAATCAGGTAATTATGAAGATAAAGTTCTCTATCATATTCAGACATACCGCTTTCAATAGGTTCTAAGATTTCTGATACCTTATTATCAAATTCTGCTCTCTTCCTGCTTAATTCTTCAGCAGAATAATAAGAACAAAGTCTTATTCCCGCTCCACCGTTATAATGACTGCTTGTAAAAGATTCTTTTACCCAAAAATCTCCGGGATTATCATATTTATAGGCAGTTAAAGCAATAAAAATATCCTTATCCTTAACCTCCATAGAAATAAACTTTTCCTCTGTTAAATAGGAGTTTGAATCAGAGGTTGTATCGGTTATAACACCTGAAATCTCAGCCATAGCTTTATAACAAGCTCTTTGAGCCTCATTTTCAAGACCGTCGTAACCAAAGGTTAAATCTACTGCGGCATATTTATCTGTAAAATCATTATTATCTGTTTTGTTTGCGGTAGATGGCTCCTGAGTAGTAGGTTGAGTACTGCTTTTCTTATTATTAACATCGTCAGAGCATGAGCAAAAAACAAATATTATCGCAAAAATTAGTGCCAATGCACCTGCTCTTTTTTTCAATTGATCACCGCCAAATATTACTATATTTAGTGTACTAAATTTTTACAGATTATGCAATACCATTGCCGAGAAATAAATAAATTATTAGAAGCAAAAAACTCGGAGCAGAATGACTGCCCCGAGTTTAATAAAGCTAAAAGTTAAATTATTTAGAAAGTCTTTCTTTAAGACCTGCAAGCTGATTTTTGAGTTCCTCAGGAAGCTTGTCGCCGAACTTCTTATAGAATTCTTCAATACCCTCAGCCTCTTTAAGCCATTTTTCATTATCAACATAAAGAATGTCTTTTAATGTTTCAATATCCATATCAAGACCTTCAAGGTTGATATCTTCTGCATTAGGAACATAACCGATAGCTGTTTCCTGAGCATCAGCCTTACCCTCGCAACGGTTGATAATCCACTCAAGTACGCGGAAGTTATCACCGAAACCGGGCCATAAGAAGTGACCTTCTTCGTCAAGACGGAACCAGTTAACATTAAAGATCTTAGGAGCCTTATCGCCTAAAATTTCGCCCATTTCAATCCAGTGAGCAAAATAATCAGCCATATGATAACCGCAGAACGGAAGCATAGCCATTGGGTCACGGCGAACAACACCTACTGCACCTGTTGCAGCAGCAGTTGTTTCAGAAGCCATAATTGAGCCTACAAACACACCGTTGTTCCAATCTCTTGACTGGTAAACGAGAGGAGTTGTCTGAGCACGACGACCGCCGAAGATAATAGCTGAAATCGGAACGCCTGTAGTTGAGTTGAACTCAGGGCTGATGCATGGGCAGTTTTCAGCAGGAGCAGTAAATCTTGAGTTTGGATGAGCACCCTTTTCGCTTGATTCCTGACCGTTCCAAGGCTCACCTTTCCAGTTAATTGCATTAGCAGGAGGATTCTTGTCAAGACCTTCCCACCAAACTGTATCGTTATCTTTGTTAAGAACAACATTTGTAAAGATTGTGCCCTTCTTAGTAGAAGCAAGAGCATTTGGGTTTGATTTTTCGTTAGTACCGGGAGCAACGCCGAAGAAACCGTTTTCAGGGTTAATAGCGTAAAGTCTTCCGTCAGGACCTTTTCTCATCCAAGCGATATCATCGCCTACAGTCCAAACTTTGTATCCCTTATTTCTGTATCCCTCAGGAGGAATAAGCATAGCAAGGTTAGTTTTACCGCAAGCTGATGGGAATGCAGCAGCAACATATTTAATTTCGCCCTGTGGATTTTCAATACCAAGGATAAGCATATGCTCAGCCATCCACTGGTTGTTCTTACCAAGATAAGAAGCGATTCTGAGAGCGAAGCATTTTTTACCGAGAAGTACGTTTCCGCCGTAACCTGAGTTTACGCTGATAATGTAGTTATCTTCAGGGAAGTGGCAGATATAACGCTTTTCAGGGTCGATATCACAACGAGAGTGAAGACCTTTAATCCAGTCCTCGCTGTCGCCGAGAGTTTCAACAACCTTCTGACCTACTCTTGTCATGATAGACATATTGAGAACAACGTAGATAGAATCTGTAACCTCAAATCCGATTTCAGCTAATGGTGAACCTACAGGACCCATTGAGTAAGGAATAACATACATTGTTTTACCCTTGTAGCTTCCTCTTGCAATATCAAAAAGCATTTTGTAAGCTTCCTGAGGGTCTTTCCAGTTATTTGTAGGACCAGCGTCCTCTTCTTTTCTTGAGCAAATGAATGTTCTGTCTTCAACACGAGCAACGTCGTTTACAGCTGTTCTGTGAAGATAACACTCAGGAAGTAAATCCTGATTTAATTTAATAAGCTCACCGGTTGAGCAAGCCTCTGCTCTCAATTTTTCGATTTGCTCTTTGCTGCCGTCAATCCAGATTACTTCATCAGGGCAAAGTAATTCTTTCATTTCGTCAAGCCAAGCAAGTACAGATTTATTGTTTGTCATAATAATCTCCTTTCAGCCTGTTTTGGTTTTGGTGCATTTTGTTATCTTTTAAGGCTTGTAAATTTTTACATTTTATATTATATCATAATGCTCAAAAATGAGCAATGTATAATTTGCGAATTTATTTTATGTTAAAATAAATTTTTTTATCATAGTTGTTTAAAAAAACTACATTTTCATCTGTAATCAATAGGTAAGGTTGCAACTGCGTTTAAATCGGCTTTTGCAATATTTCCCGATAAAAATTCATAATATCCCTGTGAGCCCACCATTGCGGCGTTATCTCCACAAAGAGATTTATCGGGCATAAAGAGCTGTAAATTACTCTGTTTGCAAAGCATTTCAAGATTTTTTCTCAAAAGAGAATTTGCCGAAACGCCTCCTGCAATAACAAGAGTTTTTGCATTAAAGTCCTTTGCGGCTTTCAAAAAATTATCTGTAAGACAATCTACGACCGCTTTTCTGAAAGAGGCTGAAAGGTCAGCTACAGGTAATGTTTCACCTTTTTGCGAAGCGTTATGTATCAGGTTGATAACGGCAGTTTTTAAACCTGAAAAGCTAAAGTCATATGGCGAGCCGTTTACAACAGGATGGGGCAGTTTAAATGCGTTGGGGTCTCCCTCTTCTGCAATTTTGTCAAGCTCAATTCCTCCGGGATAAGGCATCCCCATTGTTCTTGCGGCTTTGTCAAAGGCCTCTCCTGCGGCGTCATCTCTTGTTTTGCCAATAATCCTCATTTTTGTATAGTCCTCAACCATAACAATATGGCTGTGACCACCCGAAACTACAAGGCATAAAAAAGGCGGTTTTAACTCTTTATTTGAAATATAATTTGAAGCTATGTGTGAACGCAAATGATGAGTAGGAATAAGAGGTTTTCCCGTTGCAAGAGATAACCCTTTTGCAAAATTTACACCTACAAGTAAAGCGCCTATTAACCCCGGAGCGTGGGTTACAGCAATTGCATCTGCCTGTTCTAATGTAATATCAGCGTCAATTAAAGCCTGTTTTACAACAGGCACAATATTTTCTGCATGCCGTCTTGAAGCAATTTCAGGAACGACTCCGCCGTATTTTCTATGCTCAGCAACCTGCGTTGCAATAACAGAGGATAATACTTTTCTTCCGTCCTCAACAACTGCCGCCGCTGTTTCATCACAAGAGCTTTCTATTGCAAGAATTTTCATCTTAACTTTCCTTTCAAATTATGAGTAGATTAATATAAACATTTCTGTACATTTGTAGGGGACGATGCCTACATCGTCCCAAAAAGGTTTCGGATAACGAGTCGACGGGGTGTCAATCCCTACATTTATTATAAAATCTTCATCATACCGCAACCAAAATAATCGTTAGAACTTTTTATAAAATAAATTTTTAGCTAAAAATTTAATTTCTTATTCTCTCCACTCAACAACATCATCAATACTTTTTCTCGATCTTGCAGAGGGGCTTTCGTCAGCATATCCTATTGTTACAGCAGCAACAAGCTCCCCATTTGAGTTTAAACAAGTTTTTAACTCTTCATAAGCAAAATATGTATCGCAAATCCATAAACTACCTAAACCCAATTCTGTGGCTGTCAGTATCATATTTTCAATGCAAGCTCCTATTGACTGGTTATTGCATATTTCATAAACACGTTCTTCAGCATTTAAAGAATTATTAATGTCAACACCTAAAGGATTAATAATAAAAATAATTACAGGAGCCTGTCCCATAATTTTTAATGTATATTCAGCACCACTGAAATATTGTTTGCTGTTTTTCAAAAGAGGATTTTCTTTTTCTCTTTCCAAACCTTTTTTCATAGCTTTAAGCACAATTTCTTTTTCTTTACCTTGAGCTACAATAAATCTCCAAGGCTGACGATTTTTTGATGACGGTGCTAAAATTCCTGCTTGTATAATTTCTTCTATCGCCTGTTTTGTAACAGGTGTATTTTTATATTTTCTTATTGACCGTCTGTTAATTATTGATGGTAACATCTATATATTTCCCCTTAATTTATAACCCTGTTTTTAACAAATTAGAATAGATAATTTAAAAATACTTAGTAAGCAAAAGTGCATTTTCTACAGGCGAGGAATAGTAGTTTTTTCTCTCTCCTACCTGCTGAAAGCCGTATTTTTTATATAAAGAGATTGCAGGTGTGTTTGATTTTCTTACTTCTAATGTTAAAAAAGCAAGGTTTTTCTCCTTTGCAAAATTACAAAGAGCATTTAAAAGCTCGTTTCCTATACCTTGTCTGCGGTAATTTGGGAGAACAGCAATATTAGTTATGTAACCCTCGTCAAGTACAGTATTAACCCCACAATAGCCGCAAACTTCATTGTCGTTTACAGCTACAAAAACCGCAGAATTTTCATCTTTAAGCAAGTTTTCAACACTTTCAACTGACCAAGGGTGAGTAAAAACCTTTTCTTCAATCTTAAAAATATCTTTTGAATAATTAATATCTGCTTTTTTAATAATCATAGCTTTTCAATCAAATTTATAACAGCGTCTTTAATTTCAAGACAGCATTTTCTGTATACTTCTAAATCTCCTCCGTAGGGATCGGAAATTCCGTTACTTTTTAATAAACAAACCTTATCTTTTGGAACACTCAGAGAAACAAGTGACTGTGCATGACTTACAGACATAGGCACAAACAAATCATACTCTTTTAAATCTACATCTTTTACAAAAACAGATTGACCGTTTTCTATATCAACGCCGATTTCCTTGCAGGCTTTAACGGAATTTTCCGAATAG
This sequence comes from Ruminococcus sp., assembly GCA_022511005.1. Taxonomy (GTDB): domain Bacteria; phylum Bacillota; class Clostridia; order Oscillospirales; family Acutalibacteraceae; genus Ruminococcoides. The sequence continues at coordinate 16,289 of JAFLSJ010000006.1, read as the reverse complement.
CTAAGCCCTGTTCTTGTAACAAGTCCTGCACTTTCTGCAATATAATTAATATTATTTTCTTTTGCAAGTAAGTTAAAAATCCCCTCAGCCATGGGACTTCTGCAAGTATTACCTGTACATACAAATAAAATCCTTTTCATCAGCCTTTTGCCTCATACCATGTTTTTCCTATAGCCGCATCTGCAACAAGGGGAACATTTAGCTTTACTGCGTTTTCCATTTCCTCCTGCAAAAGCATAGCAACACGCATTGCTTCATCTTGTGGTGCTTCAACAATAAGTTCATCGTGTATTTGCAGAATTAAACGGGAATGAAGGTTCTCTTTCTTTAATCTATCGAATACCTTTACCATTGCAATTTTTATAATATCTGCCGCAGTTCCCTGAATAGGCATATTTCTTGCAACTCTTTCGCCAAAAGCTCTTGTCATATGATTTCCTGCGGAAAGCTCCGGCAGGTATCTTCTTCTGCCGTACATAGTTTCCACATAGCCGTCTTTTTTAGCCTTTTCAACTACGTTTTTCATATATTCATCTACACCGCTGTAATGTGCAAGATAAGAGTCAATATAATTTTTAGCCTCTTTATTAGTAACGCCTATATCCTTAGCCAGAGAATAAGCCCCGATACCGTAAACTATACCGAAGTTTACTGCCTTTGCCCTGCTTCTCATTAAAGGCGTTACCATTTCAAAAGGCATATTAAACACCTGTGAGGCGGTAATTGTATGGATATCTTTATTCTCCTTAAATGCTTCAATCATATTTTTATCGCCCGATATATGAGCAAGCACTCTTAATTCTATTTGAGAATAATCCGCATCTACAAAAACATATCCCTCTTTAGCTTTAAAGAATTTTCTCATTTCTCTGCCAAGCTCTGTTCTTACAGGTATATTCTGCAAATTTGGCTCAGTTGAGCTTATTCTGCCTGTTCTTGTTTCTGTCTGGTTAAAGTTTGAGTGAATTCTTCCGTCCTCACCTATAACCTTTAACAAGCCGTCGCAATAAGTTGATTTTAATTTTGCTAAGGTTCTGTACTGCAACACCATAGGCACAACAGGGTGTGAATTATAAAGCCCCTCAAGAACCTCTGCATTTGTGCTGTATCCGCTTTTGGTTTTCTTTTTGCAGGGCAGTCCCAATTTTTCAAAAAGGGCAACTCCTAACTGTTTTGGAGAATTTATATTAAACTCTTCTCCAACACTGTCATAAATATCTCTTTGCAGATTTTCAATTTGAACTCCCAGCATTTCGCCAAACTGCTCAATTCCCTGAGAGTCAGCCTCAACACCTGTGTTTTCCATATATGCAAGAACCTCTGCAAGAGGAATTTCAACCTCAGACAAAAGTTTTTCCTGATTATTTGCAATTATTTGATTATTTACCTTTTCAAACAGTTCTTGTAATAAAGCATTGCAAGCATAATCTGTGCCATTTTCATTTTCACATTCAGGAAGTGATAGATTATATTCCTCACACAGTCTTTGCAAATCATAAGAGCTTGCAGAGGGATTTAACAAATATGCTGCAAGAATTATATCACCTTTTACATTATCTGCAGAAAAGCCATTTTTTCCCGCATAAGAATATACAGCCTTGCTGTTATCTGTGTATTTTTCTATATCAGAATTTTCGAGAAGTGTTTTTATATAATCTTCATTTTCCGTAACATATACTTTATCTTTATCAGTTACAACCATTTTAACTGTTTTGTCATTATAAGCGAAAGAAAAATATAGTTCTTTTAAGGAATTTAATTTGTTTATATTTTCATTATCTATTTCTGCAAATTTAAAGATATTTTTCTTCTCTTCTTCTGCAACGATCGGCTCAGATGCTGAGGCATCTCTCAAACCCATTTTTTCTATTAAAGAAAAAAGTTCAAACCTTGCCATATAACGTATTGCCTCTTCCGGATTTTCCATTGTAACCTTATAAGAATCCAAGTTTGTATCAATTGGAGCCTCTCTGCAAATTTCTCCTAACATTCTGCTAAGCTCCGCATTTTCTTTAGAATCGATCAGCTTTTTTCTTACACCGTCTTTTATATCAAGGGCATCTATATTTTCATATATATATGAAACTGAATGGTATTTTGAAATTAAATCTGTTGCACCTTTTGGACCTATTCCTGCTACTCCCGGAATATTGTCAGAGGTATCACCCTGAATTGCTTTAACTTCAATTAATTCTTTGGGTGTAACGCCATAGTCCTCCATAACTTTTTCTGGAGTATAAATTATGTTTTGCTTGTTAGAGGCAAGGTCAACAGTAGTTAAATCTGATACAAGCTGTAAGCTGTCCCTATCGCCTGTTGCAAGAAAACACTCCTCGCCCTTATCTTCACAAACCTTTGAAAGTGTGCCTAAAATATCGTCAGCTTCATAACCCTCACAGGTAACAAGGGTATAACCTAACAGCTTTAAAAGCTCCTTTAAAGGAGGTAACTGCTGAGCAAGCTCATCCGGCATACCTTTTCTCTGTGCCTTATAGCCTGCATATGCCTTGTGTCTGAATGTAGGTGATTTTAAATCAAAAGCAATAGCTACCCTATCAGGCTTAGTATCAGCTTTAATTTTTTCAAGCATTGTAAGAAAGCCGTAAATTGCATGTGTAAACTGACCGTCCTTTGTTGTTAAAGGTCTTATACCGTAAAAGGCTCTGTTTACTATGCTGTTTCCGTCAACTACCAATAATCTCATAATTAACTACCTTTTCATTTTAAAGTTTATACATAATATCAATAACTTTTCCGTCTTTTACAAAAACTCTGGGAACTCTTTTTGAAATAAGACAAACTATCTCATAATTTATAGTATCGGCACTTAAAGCAAGAGTATCCGCCGTAGGTGAATCTCCTGAACCGTCACCGAAAACAATCACTTCATCTCCGATTTTTACATTTTCAATATCCGTAACATCAAGCATTGTCTGATCCATACAAACCCTGCCTACAATAGGAGCTTTTTTACCTTTGATCATCATATATCCGTCATTTGCATATTTTCTTATAAAACCGTCAGCATAACCGATAGGAACTGTTGCAATTTTCATTTTCTTTTGTGCTTCATAAGTTCTTCCGTAAGAAATTGTTGCGCCTTTTTCAATGTATTTTACATATGCAACAGATGTTTTTAATGTCATAGCAGGAATTAAATTCAGTCTGCCATTTAGCTTACCGGAGGGACTTAAACCGTAAAGAATAATTCCCGCCCTTACCATATCGCAGTAGGTCCCCGGATAATCTTCAATAGCACCGCTGTTGGAGCAATGCACAATCGGTGGAATAATTCCGATTTCTTTTAGCTTATCAAGAACAATATTAAAATTCTTATATTGTTCATTTGTAAATTCTCTGCCTTCTTCCCCTTCATCAGATACACAAAAATGAGTAAACAATCCCTCAAGCTGTAAATGCTCCAATTCACAGACTTCTTTTATTTCTCTAACAGAATAATCATCTCGAGGAAATTCCTGACACATAAAACCTATTCTGCTCATACCTGTATCTAACTTAATATGTATTTTAACCTTTTTATTAAGTTTTCTGCAATTTTCATTAAGCATTTGTGCATAATCAAGGCTGTAAACTGCCTGAGAAAGATTATTATTAACAAGCTCGGTAGCATTGACAGCAGGGGTATAACCTAAAATAACAATGGGTAGAGTTACCCCGTCTTCTCTAAGTTCTTTTCCCTCATCTATATTTGATACAGCCAAAAAGTCTGCACCTAATTTTTCATATTCCTTTGAAAGCTCAACAGCACCATGACCGTAACCGTCTGCCTTTACAACACAGCAAATTTTCCTGTTGCCTACTTTATTTTTAATTTCATTAAAATTATGTTCTATGGCATTTAGTGAAACCTCAGTCCAGGTTCTTCTCACAATGTCCATTTTCACACCTCAAATCAAAATCTTCCTATAGTAATTATAATACCTGATTAAGGTTAAATCAACAATTATTTATACTATATTTTATGCATATTGCATTATTTAATAATAAATGTTGCAAGAAATACAATTTTTTGGTAGAATAAAAGTGTATTATTTCAAAATGCCATTACAAGGAGGAAAAAATGACAATTACAAACATTATAATTCTTAGTGCCTTTGCAGTTTATATGCTAATGATGATTATTATCGGATTCATATATTCAAAAAACACCAAGAATAACGAAGACTACTTTCTCGGCGGCAGAAACCTAAACAGCTGGACTGCTGCACTTTCTGCACAGGCTTCTGATATGAGCGGCTGGCTTCTTATGGGATTGCCCGGTTCTGTTTACCTTGCAGGCACAGGAGAGGTATGGATCGCTGTAGGACTTTTAATAGGAACAATATTAAACTGGTATCTTGTTTCTTCAAGGCTGAGAAAATACACCATTGTTTCAGGTAATTCACTTACAATACCCAGCTTTTTTGAAAACAGATTCGGTGACAAAAAAGGCGTTATAAAGATTATATCATCTATCATTATCGCAATATTCTTTGCAGTTTACACCGCTTCTGCTTTCAGCTCAGGTGCAAAATTATTTGCAACACTTTTTGCAAATCAGGACGGTTCAAACTACTCTACTGTTTACTTAATAGGTCTTGCAGTTGCAGCGGTAGTAATTTTAGTTTATACATTTATGGGCGGCTTTAAGGCTGTTTGTACAACTGACTTTATTCAGGGTATGTTAATGCTTGTTGCTATTCTTGCAGTACCAATTCTTGCGTACATAGTACTTACATATAACACAAGCTTTTCCGGTGCATTAGCACAGCACGGTATAACAAATCCCGAATACTATTTTGATTTCTTCAAAAATGCAGACGGCACACCCGTAGATTGGAGAACGATCATTTCCAATCTTGCATGGGGACTTGGATACTTTGGTATGCCGCATATTCTTATAAGATTTATGGCAGTTAAGAGTGATGCAGAAATTAAAAAGTCAAGAAAAATTGCTATTGTATGGGTTATCCTTTCACTTGTAGCATCTTGCCTTATCGGTCTTATTGCAAGAGGATTCCTTACTGCCGATCTTGACGGTACTACAAGCGAAACAGTATTTATCAGAACAATTCAGCAGTTATTCTCTGAAAACTATATAATTATATTTATCGGTGGAATATTCATTTGCGGTATTCTGGCGGCAATTATGTCTACAGCAGACAGTCAGCTTCTTGTTACTGCATCTGCCGTATCCGAGGATATGTACAAGGGCGTTATCAGAAAAGAAGCAACTGAAAAAAGTGCTTTAAGAGTAGGAAAAATTGCAGTTTTAGTTGTTGCAGTAATTGCATTCTTAATTGCAATCGACCCAAACAGCTCAATTATGGGACTTGTTTCTGACGCATGGGCAGGCTTCGGCTCTGCATTCGGTCCGATTGTTCTGCTTGCCTTGTTCTGGAAACGTACAAATACAGCAGGTTCAGTAGCGGGTATGATAGTAGGTGCTGCAACAGTTATTCTGTGGGACTATCCGCCAATTATAAACGGTGCAACAATCTACGCAGCAACTAATCTTTACTCATTGATTCCGGGCTTTATCCTTTCATTAATAGTAACCGTAGTTGTTTCGCTTTTAACAAAAGCTCCTGATAAAGAAATTATAAAAACATTTGAATCAATTAAAGAAGTTGAAGTTTAATTAAAAACTTAACAACAACTAAACCGACTGATGATACATTGAAATTCATCAGTCGGTTTTATTATTTATATGTAAACAAATACTTTACACAATCGTAACCAACAAGTTACAAAATTTAATAAACACAACATCTTGTATGCCTAAAATCAAAATGCAACAATTTATTGATTTTTCTAATTTAATTCCTTTAAAAAAATAAATTTAAAAATTCTACTCATATTACACAGAAATAAATTTTTAAATTTGTCAATGTGCCAATTGACTAAACAAAATATATTCTATATAATTAGTAAGCAAATGATCGGAAACACAATATATTGTGTTTTTTACTTACCTTTTTACAATTTTGTAATCTATTTGGGAGGACAAAAAGATGATTACCACAATCGTTAAGCGTGACGGACGTTCTGTTGATTTTGATTTAGAAAAAATAACCCAAGCCATTTTCAAGGCGGCTCAGGCAATCGGCGGTACAGACTATGAAGCTGCACAAAATCTTGCAAATAAAGTATGCGAGTATCTTGAAGCTGAGCAGGCAGAGGGAAAAACTCCTACTGTTGAGCATGTTCAGGATACAGTTGAAAAGGTGCTGATTAACAGCGGTCACGCAAGAACAGCTAAGGAGTTCATTCTTTACAGAGCTGAGCGTACAAGAGCAAGAGAAATGAACACAAAGCTTATGAAGATTTACGAGGACTTAACCTTTAAATCTGCAAAAGATAACGATGTTAAGCGTGAAAATGCAAATATTGACGGCGATACCGCAATGGGTACAATGCTTAAATACGGTTCAGAGGGTGCAAAGCAATTTTACGATATGTACATTCTCAATCCCAAGCACGCTAAAGCCCACAGAGACGGCGATATTCATATTCACGATTTAGACTTTTTGACATTGACAACAACCTGTTGTCAGATTGACCTTGTAAATCTGTTTAAAAACGGTTTTTCAACAGGTCACGGATATTTAAGAGAACCTAACGATATTGCCTCTTATTCCGCACTTGCATGTATTGCAATTCAGTCTAACCAAAATGACCAGCACGGCGGTCAGAGCGTTCCCAACTTTGATTACGGTATGGCTCCCGGCGTTAAAAAGACATACAGAAAGCGTTACAGACAGAATCTTGAAAGAGCCATTGAGCTTATGTGTGATGAAGAAAATCCCAGTGACGCAACAAAAGCTATTTGCGACGAAGCAGAAGAAGTTTCAAAGCAGTGGCCTGCACTCGAAGACAACAGCCCTGAATATAAAAAGGCTGAAATGGATATTTTAACAGAAAAATACGGCGAAAAAATTGCAGGTAAGCTCCAGCGTTTTGCTTTTAAACAGGCAGAAAAAGAAACCGACCGTGCAACATATCAGGCTATGGAGGCTCTCATTCATAACCTTAATACAATGCATTCAAGAGCAGGTGCGCAAATTCCTTTCAGTTCTCTTAACTACGGTACAGACACGTCTCCCGAGGGCCGTCTTGTTATGAAGAATATTCTTCTTGCAACTGAATCAGGTTTGGGCAATGGAGAAACACCTATCTTCCCAATTCAGATTTTCAAGGTTAAAGAAGGCGTAAGCTATAATCCCGAAGATCCCAACTATGACCTTTTCAAATTGTCAATGAGAGTTTCTGCAAAACGCCTTTTCCCTAACTATTCATTCCTTGATGCACCTTTCAATCTTCAATATTATAAGAAAGGTCATCCTGAAACAGAAATTGCATATATGGGCTGCCGTACCCGTGTTATGGCTAACGTTGACCGGTCAAAAGAAATTACATTCGGCAGAGGTAATTTAAGCTTCACATCTGTAAACCTCCCCAGACTTGCTATTCTTTCAAATAAAAATATAGACTTCTTCTTTGAACAGTTGGACAGAGTAGTTGACCTTGTAACCGAACAGCTTTTGGAGCGTTTTGAAATTCAGTGCAACAAGCTTGTAAGGAACTATCCGTTCCTTATGGGACAAGGTATCTGGATTGACAGTGATAAATTAAATCCAAACGATTCTGTAAGAGAAGTTTTAAAGCACGGTACTCTCACTTGTGGCTTTATAGGTCTTGCAGAATGTTTAAAGGCACTTATAGGAAAGCATCACGGTGAAAGCGAAGAGGCTCAGCGTTTAGGTCTTGAAATTGTAGGATATATGAGAAAGAAAATGAACGACGCTGCAAAGAAATACAACCTCAACTTCTCTCTTATTGCAACTCCTGCGGAAGGACTTTCTGGCAGATTTGTAAAAATTGATAAACAGCGTTTCGGCGTTATTGATGGAGTTACAGACAGAGATTATTATACTAACTCTTTCCATGTTCCCGTATATTATGAAATCCCTGCATTTGAGAAAATCAAAATAGAAGCACCCTATCATAACCTTACAAACGGCGGTCATATATCATATATTGAGCTTGACGGCGACCCGTCTGAAAATCTTGACGCATTTGAACAGGTTATCCGTTATATGAAAGACTGCGGTATAGGCTACGGCTCTATTAACCACCCTGTTGACCGTGACCCTGTTTGCGGATACACGGGAATTATCGGTGACTACTGCCCGAAATGCGGAAGAAAAATGACCGAAGGCAGTGTAGGTAAGCAAAAAATTAAACGTATAACCTGCTGTTAAGGTGCTGTTATGGGAAAAATCTTAAAGCTTGCAGGCATTATTAAGGAATCTATTGTTGACGGTCCCGGAATAAGAATGACTGTTTTTGTTCAGGGATGCCCCCATCATTGTAAAGGCTGTCATAATCCCCAAAGCTGGGACTTTGAAGGCGGAGAAAATGGCGACATAGATATTATAATAAAAGCCGCAAAAAGAGATCCCTTGCTTCAAGGACTCACCTTTTCAGGCGGAGAACCCTTTTGTCAGGCAGACGCTTTGGCTGACTTAGGAAAAATGTGTCACGAAAACAACCTTAATGTTGTCACCTTTACAGGCTATACATTTGAACAGCTTCTTAAAGGCTTTGAAAAACATCCCGAATGGAAAAGGCTTTTAGAGCAAACAGACTATCTTATTGACGGGCCGTTTATTCTTGAGAAAAAAAGTCTTATGCTCCATTTCAGAGGAAGCTCAAATCAAAGAATTTTAGATGTAAAAGAGTCTTTAAAACAAGGAAAAGCAGTTGATGCTAAAAATATTTAATTTAAGAACTTAATACTAAAAATCAATTAATTGACCCTGTGCAAAACATAATGCACAGGGTCATTTTTATAAACAAATCATAAACACTATAAATATAATATAAAAAATCTAAAAACCATTGAAATTTTATATTAAATATGATAGTATAATAACATAAATTTATAATTTTTACATAAATGCAAATTTATGTAAATGATAAATTAATATAAACAACAGGGGGTGGTATTATTATTATGATAAATAGTTTTGATTTAAATAAAACTATATATTATAGAAAATCGGCAACTTCTATAATTTACACCAAAGTTAAGGACAGAACATTCCAAAAGAATTATCTGTGTTCTGTCCTGAGTTTGATTATATAATGTTGTACTATATTTTACTATAAAACTATAAGCTGGTGAAATATGAATATATGTAATCTCGAACCTAAAAAGGTGTTTGAATTTTTTTCAGCTATCTCCTCCATTCCCCATGGTTCAGGAAATACAGAAAAAATAGCGGATTACTGTATTGATTTTGCTTCAAAAAGAGGTTTGGAATCATATCGTGACGACGGCGGAAACGTTATGATATTTTCAAAAGGCACAAAAGGCTACGAAGAAAGTGAACCTGTAATTTTGCAGGGACATCTTGATATGGTCTGCGAAAAAGATCCCGATTGCAAAATCAATATGGAAAATGAATCTATCACTTTATGTAATGATGAAAAATACATATGGGCTGACAAAACGACCCTTGGCGGAGATGACGGAATAGCCATAGCTTATATATTAGCTATTCTTGATTCCGATAACATTCCCCACCCTCCTATTGAAGCACTCTTAACTAATGATGAAGAAATCGGTATGCTTGGTGCAAGAGAATTAGACGCTTCAAAACTGAAAGCAAAAAGGCTTATTAATATTGATTCTGAAGAAGAAGGTATTTTAACCGTAAGCTGTGCAGGAGGAGTAAGAGCATATTGCACACTCTCTCTTGATTTTGAAAACACAGAGTCAAAAAATCTTGTGGCATATGATGTTGAAATAAGCGGTCTTACGGGAGGTCATTCCGGAATTGATATTAATAAAAACAGAAAAAATGCTGTTAAGATACTTAGCAGATTGCTTGAGTATGTCAGCAGTAAATGTGATTTTTCAATTTCCCACCTTAACGGCGGCGGAAAAGAAAATGCAATACCGCAAACTGCAAAAGTAGTTTTATGTGTTTCGGATGAACAAAGTCAAACTTTTGTTAAAACAGTTTCAGATTTTTATGAAATATTAAAAACCGAACTTGTATCAACTGATCCAAATGTCTTAATTACTGTAAATAAAACGCAGTTGCCGGAACAATCAGTAACTTCAGACAGTACCCGAAAGGTCATATTTGCTTTAATGCAAATACCTGACGGAGTACAGACTATGAGTCCTGATATTCCCAATATGGTTCAGACCTCACTTAATTTAGGTACTGCTGTTATTTCTGATAATGCTTTAGAAATGTCTTTCTTAATTCGCAGCAACGCCGCAACAGGAAAACAGTCTGTTATTCAAACACTTAATTCTTTTGTTGAATATCTTGACGGAAAAGTTATTTATAAAAATGATTATCCTGTATGGGAATATCGTGCAGACTCACACTTGCGTGATATTATGGTTGATGTATATAAAGAAGTATATGCAGATACTCCTGTTATCAAAGCAATTCACGCAGGATTGGAATGTGGAATTTTATCTGCAAAGATTGAAGATGCAGATATGGTTTCCTTTGGTCCTAATCTTTTTAATGTCCATACTTCTAAAGAAAAAATGGATATTGAATCAGTTAAAAGATGCTGGAACTACTTGATTAAAGTATTAGAAAATCTCAAATAACAAAATATTTATAATTTATTAAAAAGGATGTGTTTATATGATTAAAGAGGGATTTCTATATATTGCCGCATTAGTTTTCATTGCAGCAATTCTGGTAAGTTTACCTAAAATTTTAAAAGGAAAAGCAGCAGACACTTTCTTTAAATTTGCTCCTCCGATAGTTTTAATATATTTAGGACTAATGCTTTTATGTACATTTAAGCTATGGGACTTAGAAGCAACTACAGATGCATACAACGCACTTAAAAATCCGCTATTATATGCAATGCTGTTTATTATGCTGTTGCGCTGTGACTTAAGAAAAATCTTAAAACTCGGTCCAAAAATGCTTATAGGATTCTTCTCAGCAACTATATCTATTGGACTTGGATTCGTAGTATCTTATGCTATAATGCATGCAGTTTTAGGCGAAGGAGCATGGAAAGCCCTTGGTTCATTATGCGGAAGCTGGATGGGCGGTGGCGGCAATATGCTTGCTATTCAGGCTGCATTAAATGTAGATGAAGCAACAATGGCCTATGCGCTTGTAATGGATTCTATTTGCGCTACACTTTATGTAATGTTTTTACTTTGGATTATCGGATTTTCAAAGCAATTTAATAAATGGACAAAAGCAGATACACGTGTTATTGACGAAGTAGGACTCGCTCTGGAAGCTGAAGCAAGAGCTAACACAAAGCCTATAACCTGGCAAAACATTGCTATATTAATGGGCTCAGGTCTTCTTGTATCTGCACTTTCACAGGAAGCAGGAACATTAATTAATACTTACGCTCCGTTCTTTGATAAAGCAACATGGACAGTTTTAATAGTAACGGTTCTGGGTGTTGTTCTTGCAATGACTCCGTTTGGAAAAATTAAAGGCACAGAAGAAATTTCCAATGTACTTCTGTATATTGTAGTTGCACTTATCGCATCTCGTGCAGACCTTGGAAGTATTGGTAATGCACCGGTATGGCTGTTAACAGGACTTATCATTCTTGTTATTCATGTTGCAATAATGATTTTACTTGCAAAACTTCTTAAAATGGACATTTTCACCTGTGCAGTTGCATCTCTTGCAAATATAGGAGGAACTGCTACAGCTCCTGTACTTGCAGGTGCATACAGCAGTGCTCTTGTTCCGGTAGGTATTATTATGGCATTACTGGGTTATGTAGTTGGTACAGGCGGAGGACTCATTGTAGCAAATCTTATGAGTATATTCGGGTAATTAATAAAATAATATAACACTAAAAATCCGCTGCATCTTAATACTGATAAGGGAAACAAGTAAAAACTGAAAATATTTAATATAAAATAAAACAACCCTGTGCAGGTATGAACTGCATAGGGTTGATTTTTTAGTTCAAATTATTTGGAAAGCTGTACATCATTTGTAGCCTTTGGCGGATTAATTACATTTACCACCGTTTCTGTAATATGATTTCCTTCGTTTATTTTTTTAGCAGGAAACTCCATAGGATAAGTTGTATTTATCTCCCCTGTTTTGTTCTGCTTTTTATCTTTATTTTCCATAATTATCTTCCTTTAATTTGTTTTTGCAATATTATTATTAGAAAAAATATAACAAAATAAAACTAAAAAAAATTGGAAAATTAATTATAAAACAAAAAACAGGCAGAGAATACTCTGCCTGTAATGTATAAGCTTTTAAGTAAAATTACTTTAACTCTACTTCAGCGCCAGCCTCTTCGAGCTTAGCCTTCATAGCTTCAGCGTCGTCCTTGCCAACAGCTTCTTTAAGTGTCTTAGGAGCTTCGTCAACTAAAGCCTTAGCCTCTTTAAGACCTAAGCCTGTTACTTCACGAACTACCTTGATAACAGCAATCTTGTTGCCGCCTGCAGACTTAAGAACTACGTCAAAGTCTGATTTTTCTTCAGCAGCAGCTTCTCCGCCTGCTGCAGGACCTGCAACTGCAACTGCAGCAGCTGCTGATACACCAAATTCATCCTCTACAGCGTGTACAAGCTCAGAAAGCTCTAAAACTGTGAGGCCTTTTAATTCTTCAATAATAGCAGTAATCTTTTCAGATGCCATTTTATTTACCTCCAATATAATTGTTAAATTAATTTTCTTTTAAATTCCGAATATTTCGGTTTTGCAGCAATTATTCAGCTGCATCTTCTTTTGTTTCTTCAGTAACAGGAGCAGCTTCCTCAGCGGGAGCCTCTTCTGTTGCAGGTGCAGCCTCTTCAGCAGGAGTTTCTTCAGCTTTTTCCTCCGGAATTGCACCGCCCTTATCAACTAATGCCTGAACAACACGGGCAAAAGATGCGATAGGTGCCTGGAATGCACCAAGTACATTTGCGAGAAGAACATCACGAGTCGGTAACTTAGAAAGACCGATGATTGTCTCGTTATCTACTACTGTACCGTCCATAAAACCTGTTTTGATTTTAAAGTTGTCGTGATTCTTTGCATAACCACAGAGAATACGAGCGGCAGCAGCATAGTCTTCATCACTTGTAGCAATAGCTGTTGTACCGTTAAGAGTAGGAATAATGTCGGTAAGACCAACTTCCTCACAAGCTCTTGTTAAAAGTGTGTTTTTAACTACTGTGTAGTTAACGCCTGCTTCACGAAGCTCTTTTCTAAGCTTTGTATCGTCTTCAACGTTAATACCTTCATAGCTTACGATAACACCTGTAACAGAGTTTTTAAGTCTCTCTGAAAGTTCAGCAACTATAGCCTTTTTTGCTTCTAAAACACTTTGGCTTGGCAAGTTTTATTCACCTCCGTTAAATCTAATAACGCAGTTCAAAAAAACATCCCTCCAAAGACATTGGAGGGAAAGTTAAATACAAATTAAGCATACGATTGTTACGCTTTTAATGCATTTTCCTCGGCAGGCAGAGAATAACTCTTTACGCATACACACCTGCTGTCTTTAGAACAGCGAATATATTGTAACACAAAAGTGTTAGCTTGTCAAATTATACTGAAAACTTAGCAGGGTTAATTCTTACGCTTGGACCCATTGTTGAAGTTACAGCACAAGATTTAATATACTGACCCTTTGCAGCGGCAGGCTTAGCTTTAATGATAGCACCCATTAAAGTATCAAAGTTTTCTAAGAGCTTCTGCGCACCGAAACTTGCCTTACCGATTGGGCAGTGAATAATGTTAGTTTTATCAAGACGGTACTCAATTTTACCTGCCTTAGCTTCTGTAACAGCTCTGGCAACATCAGGAGTAACAGTACCTGCTTTTGGGTTAGGCATTAAGCCACGGGGTCCCAAAATTTTACCTAAACGGCCAACAATACCCATGCAGTCAGGTGTTGTAATAAGAACATCAAAGTCCATCCAGTTTTCTGACTGAATTTTCTGAGCCATTTCTTCAGCACCAACGAAATCAGCACCTGCTTCTTTAGCTGCCTTTTCGTTTTCGTCACCCTTGCAAATAACAAGAACTTTTACATTTTTACCTGTACCGTTAGGAAGAACGATAGCACCTCTAACCTGCTGATCAGCATGACGTGAGTCAACACCAAGCTTTACATGGAGCTCGATTGTTTCGTCAAACTTAGCAGTAGCAGTTTTAATAACTGTTGCAAGTGCCTCGTCAGAGTCATATAATTTTGTTTTGTCGATCAGTTTTGCACTGTCAACATATTTCTTACCGTGTTTCATCGTTATCCTCCATAATTAGGTGGTTCAGCGGAATTTTCCTCCCACCCGGAATAATTTAGTCAACTACTTCAATGCCCATGCTTCTTGCAGTACCTGCGATCATGCTCATAGCACTCTCAACGCTTGCAGCATTTAAGTCAGGCATTTTCTGTTCAGCAATTTTCTGAACCTGTTCACGGGTAATCTTTGCAACCTTGTTTTTGTTAGGTACGCCTGAACCTGATTCGATTCCGCATGCCTTTTTAATGAGTACAGCTGCAGGCGGTGTCTTTGTAATAAAAGTGAAAGAACGGTCTGCGTATACTGTGATTACTACAGGAATAATAAGTCCTGCATCGTTTTTAGTGCGCTCGTTAAAATCTTTAGTGAACGCAACAATGTTTACACCGTGCTGACCGAGAGCCGGTCCAACAGGTGGTGCCGGAGTAGCCTTTCCGGCAGGTATTTGCAGCTTAATTAAGCCTACTACCTTTTGAGCCATTGTTTTTGCACCTCCAAAATTCGTGGTAAATTGCGGGACGCCACTATGTAGGTTCCCTCCCACAGGAAACAAAGTGTTCCCAAATAAAAAGCAAATTGCTTATTATTTATTAATTAATCTTCTACTACCTCAGCTTGATTAAGTTCAAGCTCAACAGGGGTTTCACGTCCGAACATTGAAACAACAACACGGACATAATTTTTATCAGTATCAATTTCTTCAACAGTACCGATAAAGTCCTCAAGAGGACCGTCGATAACGCGAACCGAATCACCGACTCTGTATGATATATCAGCCAAACGGGATTCAACTCCCATTCTGTAAACCTCTTCTGAAGTAAGAGGAATCGGCTTTGATGAAGCTCCCACAAATCCCGTACAACCGCGGATATTGCGGACAACATACCAAGTTTCATCAGTATATATCATTTTGACAAAAACATAACCGGGATAAAGCTTGTGTTCAACCTGCTTTTCCTTGTCATCTTTAATTTCTGTCACAATTTCAGTAGGAACTTTAACTTCTTTAATTAAATTCTGTAAGTTTCTGTTTTCAACAGTTGTAATTAAATTAGAAGCTACCTTGTTCTCATATCCTGAATAGGTATGAACAACATACCATCTTGCTTCTTGATCTGCCATTACTTACACCCTTTCTTAAAGTTGGTAAATACTTAACAGATTAAGCAGAATACATAGACATTACTAAACTCAGCAAAGCAAACAGACCGGAATCAAGGGCATATACAAATATACCTATTACTGCAATCACCAAAAGAACAATACCGAAGTTTTTGGTTGTCTGAACCGGTGTTGGCCAAGTGATTTTTTTGATTTCACCCTTGCACTCACGGAGATATTTTAAAGCTCTTGAGAAAATGTTTGGCTTTTTGCTTTTTTTAGCTGCCTTTTTCTCATTTTTAATTTCAAGATTCTTTTCAGCCATAATTTACCTCCTTATTTTGTTTCCTTGTGAAGAGTATGTTTCTTGCAGAATCTGCAATACTTGTTCATCTCAAGCCTGTCAGGATTATTTTTCTTGTTTTTCATTGTGTTGTAATTGCGTTGTTTGCACTCTGTGCAGGCAAGTGTAATTTTTACTCTCATTAGCGGCACCTCCAGCTTATTTTAGGAATTTTACAGCCTCCCTCAAAAGGGCAGAAAAAAATACCCCTTTTATGAGGTAACGTCATTATATCACAGTGCGGTCAAATCGTCAAGAGTTTTTTGGAAATTTATTGTTACAGATTTTTCAAGGATAAAATTTAAGAAAAATTTCAAGTAAAACTTTTAATTTATAACAGAAGAATTAAAAAAACTTTTATATTCAATTCACTCTGACAAGCAATGTCGTCAACTTAAACAACGGCTAAATTAAAGCAAAGTATTTGAGATTAAAAAAGGCTCCCTCTGACGAGGGAGCTGTCAGCGAAGCTGACTGAGGGAGAGAATTTGGACATTTTCTGCTTTTGTAACAAAGTTGCTATACTTTAAATGTTTTCTCTCCCACCGTCTGCGGCTTCGCCGC